>CAJGDB010000055.1 GCA_904502165.1 uncultured Akkermansia sp. | reverse complement strand
TTTGCACAGCAAAGTCTTTCGTACACTGGCACAGCCAGTGTACTTCATGCGGGGCCCCGCCCCGCTTTCATACGCCCGCCAGGGCGTAATTCATTGAGCGAAGCGACTGGTTACCGCTGCACCAGCAGCGGCACCTCCGTTTCTGAGACCAAACCCTATTAAATGTTCATTGGGAAACAGTAAGCCGCGATAGGAGACATTATACTTGCAAAACCTCAGCTGGCAATATATCATCCCACTATCATGAGACAGGATAAACTGGCCGATTACTCCCTCCAACTCGCTAAACTTGCTATGGAATATGGCAGCGTTATGCGAGGCTATGGTGCCAAGAAAGACCAGTTCCTGCGAGCGTCTTCCGCGATAGGCGCCAATATTGCCGAAGCTAAGTATGGCAATGGCCCTGCGGATTTTTCCAACAAGATGCACACGGCCTTGAAGGAGTGCAATGAGACGAAGTTCTGGCTGGAGCTTTTCGCTCCGGAAAATGAGGAGCAGGCTGAGGTGATGAAGAAAATGAAACGATTAAACGGCAATATCATGCGCATGCTGATTCAATCTCTCAATACGGTGAAGGCACGGGCGGATTGGAAGAGGTAATGTCTCCTATCGCGGCTGCTCGTTTCCCTAATCCTGCATGTTTTCTACCAACCAGTTTATCGGCTGTACCGCTGCTGATGCAGCGGTAATCAGTCGCTTCGCTCAATGAATTACACTGGCTGCGCCAGTGTATGAAAGCGGGGCTATGCCCCGCATGAATTGCGCTGCGGGGCAGCGCATGAAATACCACTGCTGTGCAGTGGTATGATAATCACCACTCGCTGACGCTCGTGGTGATTATGCTTGCAACGCTTATACCTATCTGCTACAATGCTGCCAGCATTATGACCCCCAAACACATTGTTGCCGTTATTGACTATGGCTCACAGTACACGCAGCTGATTGTGCGCCGCGTGCGTGAGCTGGGCTTCCTCGCTAAGCTTTATGCTTTGGAGGACCTGCATGAAATCAGCGAGCCGGGCGCCATCATCCTTTCCGGCGGTCCCCGCAGCACCTCGGAACCCGATGCTCCGGACATTGATTTCGAATGGCTTACTTCCTTCGGCGTACCTGTACTGGGTGTATGTTACGGTATGCAGCTGCTGAATATCAAGACCGGCGGCACCGTGCGCCCCAGCAACAAGCGCGAATACGGCCCCGCAGCCCTTGTGCCCGACAAGCTGGAAGGTCTGTATGCCGACATGAGCCCCTCTTCCCAGGTGTGGATGAGCCACTCCGACACCGTTGACCACCTGGCAGACAACTGCCGCGTGATTGCCCGCAACAGCGATGGCGTGCCGGTTTCCCTGCAGTGGGGTGAGCAGATGTTCGGCATTCAATTCCACCCGGAGGTGACCCACTCCCACGAGGGCCGCACCATTCTGAAGAATTTCCTTTCCTACGCCAGGGACCTGGCTAAATTCGACATTGGCGACTTCAAGCGCGAGCTCATCGAAGACATCCGCGCCAAGGTGGGTGATAAGCAGGTGGTCTGCGGCGTTTCCGGTGGCGTGGACAGCACCGTACTGGCTGTGCTGCTGCACGAGGCCGGCGTAAATGTGCGCTGCATCTTCGTAGACAACGGCCTTCTCCGCAAGGATGAAGCCAAGGAAGTGCAGGCCAATTTCGCCCGCATGGGTGTGGAAATCGAGACCGTTGATGCCTCTGCCCGCTTCCTGGAAGCCCTGGCTGGCGAAACCGCCCCGGAAAAGAAGCGCCGCATCATCGGCAATCTCTTCATTGATGTGTTCTGGGATGCCGTGGGCGATGCCGAAATGCTGGCCCAGGGTACCCTCTACCCGGACGTGATTGAAAGCGCCTCCAACGCCAAGAGCAAGGCTTCCGTCATCAAGACCCACCACAACCGTGTGGAACGCGTGCTGAAAATGCAGGAAGAAGGCAAGGTGATTGAGCCGCTGGCTTTCCTGTTCAAGGATGAAGTGCGCGAACTGGGTGCCTCCATGGGCATCTCTCACGACATTCTGTGGCGTCACCCCTTCCCGGGTCCGGGCCTGGCCGTGCGCTGCCCCGGCGAGGTAACCAAGGAACGCCTCGACATCATCCGCGAATGCGACGCCATCTTCATCGGCACCCTGCGTAAGTGGGACTGGTACGACAAGTGCTGGCAGGCCTACGCCGGCCTCATTCCCGTGAAGACCGTGGGTGTGAAGGGCGACGAACGCTCCTATGAGTTTGCCACTAACCTGCGAGCCATCGTATCAGAGGATGCCATGACCGCCGACTGGGTACAGCTGCCCTATGACCTGTTGCGCGAGGCTTCCAACCGCATCCTGAACGAGGTTTCCGGCATCAACCGCGTGCTGTTCGACATCAGCACCAAGCCGCCGGCATCCATCGAATGGGAATAAAATCTCCCCGACAGGCGCAGGAAACTGCGCCTGTTTTTTTCTTCAACCATGTTTTTTACTCGCATTCAACCCAAAAGTGTGTAGAATCGGAGTGTAACCTCATTCCCCTCTGGCATGAAGAAATCGTCCATCATATCCTGTTTCCTGTGTTGCATCCTGCTGGTCTGCGGATTTACAGCCTGTGATAACCAGTATAATAAGGAAAAGCCGAAGTTCTCGCATCTTGAGGAAGTGAACAACCCGGCTTTCCGCCTGGGACTTCCGCTGGGAGCCAAGGCCATGCTGGTTGGTGAAAGCCAGCTGCCGGATGCCCGTCCCTGTTATTTCAACAGCAACTATTCCGCCTACATTGCCCTACAGGAGGAGAAGATTGATGCGTTCATCTTCGACAGCCATTCTCTGGATTACATTGCCGCCTGTTCGCACGACTTCGCCATCCTGCCCGGCTCTGCCGGTCTCGTTGACATTGCCGTGGGCATCTCCCCGAAAAAGCCGGAATTAAAGAATGAAGTCAATGCTTTCATTGATGCTTACAAGGCCAACGGCACCTATCAGGACATGTATGACCGCTGGGTAAAGCTCACCGAGGCCGAACGCTCCGCCTTCTCCCGCCCGAAGCTGCCCGATATGCCGGCAATCAACGCACCAAAAGCCCCGACCCGCACCCTGGTGGTCGGCACATGCAGCCAGCTGGAGCCCCTCTGCTTCCGCAAGCCCGGTGGCGAAGCCACGGATTTGATTGGGTTCGATATGGAATTGCTGCAACGGCTGGCCAATCACCTGAACGCCGAAATCCATCTGCAGGATCTGGATTATACAACCCTGATGAACAAACTGGCCAACGGGGAACTTGATATGGTAGTAGCCGGCCTGAACAAGACAAAGGAACGCCAGAAACGCGGTATTATTTTCAGTAAGAACTACATTGATTCCCACATTGTGGTCATGGTGCGCAGCAACCGCGTGGAAGAGCGAAAGAAATAACACGCAGGGCTATTCTGCGCCGGAAGTGCAGACTTGACCTGGAGCGGTTCGTATGCTAGTCTGGAGATTCCACACGAATCGCCCTCACCATGTTCATCAACCGCGAAATATCCTGGCTGGAATTCAACCAGCGCGTGCTCAACCAGGCACTGCGCCCGGAGCTGCCGCTGCTGGAACGCCTCAAATTCCTCTCTATCAGCGCCAGTAATCTGGATGAATTCTTCCAGGTGCGCGTCGGTGGGCTCATGCTGCTGCGCCAGACCGGCAAATTCAAGCCGGATATCACCGGCCTGTCCCCCAGCGAACAACTGGAGCGCATCCGCGAGCGAGCCGGCACCATGGTGAATGCACAGTACGACCTGCTCCAGAACGTCCTCATGCCGCTGATGAACGAAGCCGGATTGAGTCCGCTGGATATCGAAGAACTAACCGAGGCCCAGCACAGCGGGCTGGAGGAATTCTTCCTTTCCAACATTGCACCGGTGCTCACCCCGCTGGCCATGGAAGTGGAACAACCACCCCTACTGCCCAATCTGAGCCTGATTCTGGGGGTAGAGCTGCAGCCGGAGGGCGAATCTGAATCCCGTTTCGTTGCCATCACCCTGCCGGAAATCCTGCCCAGGCGTGTCCAATCCGCCATACTGGGTCGCCGCGGATATGTCATGCTGGAGGATATCGTGAGCACTTTCTGCCCCCTCCTCTTCCCTGGAGAGAGAGTATTGAGCACCACACCCTTCCGCGTCACCCGCAATGGCGACATTGCCGTGGCAGAGGAAGAAGGCGGTGACTTTGCCCGGGAAATGGAAAGCGTGCTGGTGGCACGCAAATTCTCAGACTGCGTGCGCCTGGAACTGCCGGCAGCCACCCCGGATGCGCTGGTGCAGCGCATTACCGGCATTGTGGGCGCAGACAGCGGCTCCACCTACCGGGTACCGGGCTTCCTGCGTCTGGTCGATTTCGGACAGATGGCCTTTGAGCCCGGCAACGACCAGTACAAGGTGCAGGCCTGGACCCCCTGCTGGCCCGCCGGGGTGGATTCCTCCCTGAGCATGTTCGAAAACATCAGCCAGGGGGATATCCTCATTCATAATCCCTACGAAAGCTATGAACCTGTGGTGAAGCTCATTGAGGAAGCCTCAGAGGATCCGGATGTCATAGCCATCAAGCAGGTACTGTACCGCACAGCAGAAAATTCCCGCTTCATTGCCGCCCTCTGCCGTGCGGCCGAGACAGGCAAGCAGGTAACGGTGCTGGTAGAGCTCAAGGCGCGCTTCGATGAACGCCACAATCTCGCACAGGCCGAAAAACTGCAGAGTTCCGGCGTGCAGGTGGTATATGGAGTCAAGGGCTTCAAGACCCACGCCAAGATTCTGCTCATCGTGCGCCGCGAAAATGGGACCCTGCGCCGGTACTGCCACATCGGCACAGGCAACTACAACGAAAAGACAGCCCGCATTTACAGCGATTTATCGCTCCTCACCTGCAATGAGCATCTGGGGGCAGATGCATCTCAGTTCTTCAATTCAGTCACTGGACTTACCCGGCTCATGCGATTCCGCCGCATGTACCCTGCCCCGGCCACCATGAAAACCAGGCTGCTGGAGCTCATTGCCGCCGAGACCCACCGCGCGCAGCAGGGAGAACGCGCCATCATCCGCGCCAAGATGAACTCCCTGAACGATGTGGAGATGATGGAAGCGCTGGAACAAGCTGCCGAAGCCGGTGTCAGAATTCAGCTCAACATCCGTGGCATCTGCTGCTGGGCACCCACCAGCGAGAAAGCGCAGGCCTGCACCCGCATCACCAGCATTGTGGACCGCTACCTGGAGCATGCCCGCCTCTTCCACTTCCACAACGGCGGCAACCCGCTGGTATACATGGCCAGCGCAGACTGGATGAGCCGCAACCTGGACAGGCGTGTGGAGCTGCTTGTTCCCATTGAAGAGCCGCAGCTGGCTGTACGCATCATGGATATTCTGGATGCCTGCTTCAAGGATAACACCCAGGCATGCGACATGGCACCGGATGGCTCATACCACCCGGTCCATACAGAGAAGAAACCCTTTACCATGCAGGCACACCTGCAGCGCGAAGCCCGCCGCCGGGCCCGCAGCCAGGCCAGCGCCAACATGTGTGTGCTGGAGCCCCACAAGCCCCGCAGCAAGTCATAACCAAAAAGGCCGCCGACAGCGGCGGCCCTGCATCGGCATAAAGGCGGCATCACCACCCTGCGGTGAGTCCACTCATCGTTACTCCACCACGCGGAGCTTCGGAATAGCCGTCTGCTGCAAGTGGGAGTTCACCTCATCAGCAGCACTGCGGTCCACATAGACCGTATAGGGCGGCTTATTGAATTCCAGCCGCACCAGCCCATTCTCCGTCTGTTCATCCAGCAGGGCAGGCAGATCGGCAAAGCAGTTCACCGCCTTGCCATTCACCGCCACCAGACGCGAAAAGCGCAAGTCCTCGTAGCCCTGGGTAGCAGCCGTGGGCAGCACGAAGGTAAGCCCCACCGGCTCAGTGCAGCCTGCTGCACGCAGTTCCTCCTGATGATTCTCAAGCATCTGCAGCTCCAGCGGCAACAGACCATTGCTGCGGGTGCGGAGCTCGTTCATGTATGTACTGGTCAGGGGCTGGAAGAGCATACCACCCCATACAACATAGCGCGGTTGCACCCCGGGCTTCTGCGGCCGGAACAGCGCCTTTTCCACGGCATCGCAGTTCATCTCCACGGCCAGCTGCAGCGTCTCTCCTCCACGGCTGATGGACAGCGGCATCTGCTCACCCCGGTTCTTCATACCGCGCAACAGTACAGCCACATGGTGCAGACCATAGCGAGGGTGGTCACAACGCCCCTGGTTATCGACTGGCAACCCATCCACCGCCGTCAGCACATCCCCCACCTGCAAGCCGGCGGCCTCAGCAGCGCTACCCGGCAGCACTTTGCTGATATAGAGCCCATTAGCGGCATCATCCAGCTTGAGGTAACGGCGGAACACCGGGTCATCCAGCGGGGAAAGCTGCACCCCCATGACCGGAACACCGGCCTCTTCCTGAATCAGAAATCGCTGAATCAACTCCGCATTCACCGATTGCAGCAATTGCTCCTGTTTCTTGTATGCAAGCCCAAGCGCACTCAGCTTACCCTCCCGCACGAGAGGAGCTCCGGCTGTCTGTCCCTCCGGCAGGGGGCGGGCAGCACGCATCACCATGAGAGGAACGCGGTCTCCGGCCACATTCTCGGCCTGCATATCCACATGAACCGGTTCCACTCCATTGATAAGGCCTGCATAAACCGCTGCATCCCCGCGCTTCAGCGGGTCTCCCAGCGGCAAGGCTGCGCGGGATTCAAAAATACCGGCATCCTCCTCGTGGGCCACCGTAAGCAGCGCCAGGTTCAAATCCTCATCATATCGAAGCACGCGGGCAGGAACCGTGCGGCTCACATCGGGCAGAATCAGCTCCACATAAGTAGCATCGCGCACCACGCGGCCCACAGTCAGCACCTGGCCGTTACCCAGATAAATGCCCTGGGCGCGGGATTGCCGCGGTGTTTCCTTTTCCCACGGGCGCATGGCATTGTATTCCTGCAGAGTGGCATTTACCAGTAACAGGCTGTCTGCCGGCTCAATCTGCGGCGTCTCAGGTGCCACAGGAATCGGGGCTGGCTCAGGCGCAGAAAGAGGCTGTTCGGGCGTGATATCTGCCGCAGCCTGCTGGGCATGTTTCTTGCGGAGGGCGGTACGTTCCGTAGGCTTGCAGCCGCAGAAAACCATTGCTACCAGAGAAAGAAGAGTGAGAGTCCGTATCATGGAACAAAAATGAGGTATGCTTTATTTCAGACGGGCAGGCGCAGGTATGTTGTAGCGCTCTGCTATTCGGGCATTAGCGGCATCCACCCCGGCATTCTCAATCACCAGGGGGCGGGCGGCGTCGGCCAATTCAATAATGGTGTATTCAGGGCGGGGCTGATCATCAGCCGGGTACAGCAGGCTGTTGAGATGCGCGAGCCCCTTCACCTCAACACCATTCACCCTAGTCACAATAGAACGGCCATGGTCCTTGAGGCGGGCATTCACTTCGTCCGGCAGGGTACTGGTCAGCAGCACCAGGTCTTCCTTGACCGCAGATTCACCGCCCCGGGTGAAGCGGTCCAGTTCCACCATCACATCAGCCGAGGGCACCTGGTGCTCATTCACCACATTGAAGTTAAGCGGCTGAAACACCAGCCCGCCAAACACCACATACCGGGGTTGTTCGTCGTATCGGCGGGAAAGGACACGAATCGACGGAAGCGGTGCCATGGCAGCCTCCGTTTCCTTCACTTCTCCGTTCCGCAGAATGGTGAAGTACATCTTATCCCCGGCAAAGGCGCGCTCGGCCAGCTCCTCCAGGCGCACGCGAACCCCCTCAAGCTCAATCATCGCGGTAGAATCCACCGGCAGTCCGTTCACCGCCAGCACAACATCCCCCACCTGCAGCGGGCCATCACATGCAGCTCCCCGGACCACATCGGCCACAAGGCAGCCGAGCCCGTTGTCCGGCAAGTCATAATGGCGGCGCATGGCCTTATTCTCCATCGGCATGAAGCGGGCGCCCATCTCCACATAGCCATCATAGCGGCCATCCTCGATATCCCTGAGGAAATGGCGGATAACCGGAAGAGGAATCACATAGCCGGTCGAGTTTGCCTGCAGCAGCCCTTGGAAAGCCACACCTATCACCTTATCCCCCTTGAATACCGGGCCACCGCTGTTGCCGGGATTGATGGCGGCATCCACCTGAAGTGCCAGGTGAGCAATATTGCGGGGATGAGCATAGGGAATCGTGTCGATGCGTGATACGATGCCACGCGTCACGGAAAGCCGATTACCGCCAATGGGGTAGCCTATGGCACGCACCGTATCCTCCAGCATGGGCATCTCTTCGCTGAATTCCAGGCAGGGCACCCCCTCAAAGGCGCTTGTATCATCAATTTCAAGCATGGCCAGGTCAGCATCATGCGCTACAAATCTGACCCGGGCAGGAATACGCCGGGCATCATTGAAAAGCGAGATATCTACCTTTTCTGCATTGGCTACCACGTGGGCGTTGGTCATGAACAAACCCGGTGCCACCAGGAATCCGGTGCCGGTTCCCCGGCCGTAACTGCCACCCTGCCAGGGGGTCTCATAATCCGGAACGCGGGTAACTACATCCACCTTCACAATGCCACGATACGCCGAGGCCGGTGGTTCTGCCGCAGCAGGAGCAGGTTCTGCCGCAGCAGGGACGGGTTCCTCCACAGGAGCGGGTTCTGCTGCAGGCGCAGGGGTGGGTTCCTCAGGCGTGGGTTTCTCCGCAGGAACAGCTTCCGACGCAGGCGCGGGTTCCTCCGCAGCGGGCGGAGCAGGCTCTGCGACCGGTGCTTCCACGGCCAGTGAGCATTGCTCCACCGGCGTTTCTTCTACAGCAGGCGCTTCCTCCGCTGGCACAACAGGCGGTTCCTCCACAGGGGCGGCGCTCTGCTCTTCTGCCGCAGGTATTTCCGGCACAGATTCCACCAGAACAGCAGGAGCTTCGGATTCTGCGGCAGGCGCTGCCGCCGGGGATTCTGTTGCAGTCACCGCAGCAGGTTCAGCCACAACAGATTCAGGAGAATGGTCCGCCTGCTCTGCAGAAACAGCAGGCTCAGCTGTGACACCCCCGGCCATAACAGGCAGTGCCGACATCAGCGCAATCAGAGTGAGTTGAATCTTCACCTCACCATTCTGCCCCGCTGGCGCATTGAAGTCAAGCAGAAATGGCGTTCGTATACGCACGCGCGTAAATTCGGGCTGCTCTGAACAAATAGCGCTTGCACCCTGCATGGTTAACTGGTAGAATAGCGCGCCATGCAAGAGCAGTCACCCTACCAGAATCCTTTATGGCCAGATGCCGTGTGGGATGTTTCGGGCGCGTTCGTCAACGACCGCGAGCTGGTGGCTTTTTACGATTACTGTAAACTCCTGCTGGGGTTTGAGCCTTTCAACATTGTGCATGGCTCCCCGCTCTGCGAATGGAATTCCGGGCGTGTGCTCAAGCACCTGATGCGCGAAGCCGAAGAAGTGCGTGCGGCAGGCCTGGCCTATGAACAGCGCAACATCAGCGTCTACCTGACTTTCACCAACCTGCTGTTAACGGAAAAACACCTCAAGGATGCCCTCTGCAATGCCATGTGCATTTTCTTCAGCCGGCATAATCCCACAGGCAGGAATGCGGTGATTCTGGCCAGTGACATCCTCCGCGAGCACATCCGCAAGGAATACCCCACCCTGAAGATTATTTCCTCCATCCTCAAAATCACCAATGGCGGCGGCAAGGGAAAACTGGATGTGTACAAACGGCTGGCAGATGAGTACGATGAGGTGATGGTTCACCCGGATGATGTCCTCAACTACGACCTGCTGGAACAGATAGAGGATAAGGAACGCCACATTCTGCTCATCAACGAATACTGCGTGCGAAACTGCCCCATTCGCGCCTTCCACTATCATTCACTCTCCGAGTCGGCCCTCAATTTCATCGGGCATGATAATTCAGCTTTTGAGAAACGCCAGGCAACAAACGGCTGCCGGAGCCTCTATACCCTGCTGGCGGATGAGCATAAGAGCGTACTGGCACTCAACACGCCGGAAATCAAGAAGCTGCGCGATATGGGCTTCCGCCACTTCAAGGTACAGGGGCGCGGGCATGCCAACGCCTCCTCCATTCTCTTTGATTTGCTGAGACTGGCCTTCCGCACCGACGAACCGGACGAGAACGCCATGCACCGCAACGGCCAGATGTTCTGGGAATCCATTCTACCCCACTGAATCCACCATGAGCGAACCGGAAATCTCCCCTGAACAGGCTCTCGCAAACCTGCAATTTCTCACCCGGGACTACATGCCCGAGGCCAGGTGGACTGTGGGCGGTGCCTTCCGCTTCGACCACAGTCTTCAGACTCTCAACAAATTCCTGACCGAAATGATTGCCCTGCGCCGCTTCAGCACTGTGGCCGGCGCCCCCCCCTGCAAATGGTCGCTCGATTGGTTTATACAGCGCAGGCCCATTGCCTACGATGCCTATTGCAAGGCGCTGGAGACCTATACCCGGCAGAATACCGGGGTGATTCTCACCTTCGACAACCCGAACCTCACCGCCCAGGAAGTGGCAGACCCCTATGGTTTGTCTCTGGCGCAGGAGCTGCACAACCGCGACCGCCTGCGGCTCAACGCAGTCTGCGTGGCCAATGATGCCCTGGCCGCCCGCCTGCGCGCCGAAATCCCGAACCTGCGGATCTACTGCCACCCGAACCGCCTGGTCGTGGAAAACGGAAGGCGCACCCCCGGCCTGTACAACAAGCTGGCCATGCAGTATGACCGGGTCTGCCTGCACCCGGCAGATGCAGTCAAGCCGGCCATCATCAATGCCATTGAGGATAAGGAGAAGTTTGACATCATCATCAACGACAGCTGCCTGCGTACCTGCCCGGTGCGGCGGGAGCACATTTCCCTGCTGGCAGACATGCGGCGTGCCCCATATGATACGGAGTTGATGAGGCGGCGCTCCGACCTCCTCACCCGGGTAGGCTGCCAGAAGGCCACCCCCGGCGAGCTCTGCCAGAAAGCCAGCTGCAACCTCACACGCAATGAGGCCACAACCCTGTATGATGCAGGTTTCCGCAGCTTCATCATCCAGGCTCAGCAGTTCCGCAACGAAATGACGCTGCTCTGGGATATTTTCCAATGCATGCTCGACCATTCGCCGGAAATCTGCAACAAGGCTGCCCTTATTGCCTCCTCCGGCATGGCGGAATTCGGACGGGCCAGAGAAGAAATGCCCAGCGGGCTGCGCCAGTTCAGTTTTACAAATTACGAATAAAGAAAGACAAGCACATGAAATACACCAACATATTCACATCCGAATCCGTAGGCGAGGGACACCCCGACAAAGTGGCCGACCTCATCTCCGATTCCATTCTCGATGCCTGTCTGGCCCAGGACCCCGCCAGCCGAGTTGCCTGCGAAACGCTGGTGAAGGACAGCCACGTGGTGCTCGCTGGCGAGATTACCACCAAGGCCGTCATTGATTACGAGAAGATTGTGCGCGACACTATCGCCGAAATCGGTTACCGCACCGCTGCAGATGATGCGCTCTTCAACGCCGGGAACGTGGACATCACGAACTACCTCTCCACCCAGAGCCCGGACATTGCCCAGGGCGTGGATGCCTGTGCCGCCGAAGGCAAGGATGGCGACGAACAGGGTGCCGGCGACCAGGGTATCATGTTCGGCTATGCTTCCAACGAGACCCCGGAGCTCATGCCCGCCCCCATCATGTTCTCCCACCGCATCATGATGGAGCTGGCCAAAGTGC
>CAJGDB010000054.1 GCA_904502165.1 uncultured Akkermansia sp. | reverse complement strand
GATTGCCCTGGCGCGGCACGCCGAATTTCTCAGCAAAAGGACTGCGTATATAAGCTATCGGCTGCATTACACCTTAAAGAAATCACGCAACACCTGTTCGTACACGGCTCGCTTGAAATCAGGCAGAGCGCTGATATCAACCTCCTCCGGCATGACCCACTTGTAATCGCGGAATTCCTTATTATCAAGCCAGGGTTCAGCTGTATCACTATGCATCAGGCACAAGAAATAATGCTGTTCCTGCCCGGCGTAGGGTATACCGCGCTTACGGAACACCCGCTCACGTTCTTTGGGCGGATAATCGTAGCGATACGGGCCCCGGGCACCGATGACTTCGTACTCATTCGGGCGGAATCCGGTTTCCTCCATCCCCTCACGGCAGGCGGCATCCATAGCAGACTCACCCTTCTTGATGCCCCCCTGCGGGAACTGCCAGGCTCCGGCAGGCTTTACGCGCTCGCAAAGCAGCACGCGACCATCAGAACGCTGGTAGATGATAGCGGCATTGGGACGGTATAATTCAGAGGTACCGGGCATAAATGAATCGGGTGTGTACGCACACATACTAGCATTCTTCATACAGCATTGCAAGAATATCTTGCAACTTGACTAGGGGCGTGCAATGTGGTAGTCTGGGGCGTATGAAGCACACGCTGTCACCTCTCCTGCTGATGCTGGTATGCGCCCTGCAGATATCATGCAGCCAAAACCAGCACCAGACCACCCGGGAGCCCAGCCCGCAGAACACCGGAGAACCAGCCCAGCCACCGCTGTATCTGGGCTCTGTGCACCAGGTGTTTCCCGATGACGAATTTGCTCTGATTCGTATTATCGGCCCCCGCCCGGAAGAAGGAAGCGTACTCATCACCCACCCGGATGACGGCACGACAAGCCGCATGGCTAACCTTGTTGTTTCCTCGGCCCAGCACGCGCAATCCAGCATCATCGCCGCAGACATCCGCTCCGGCATTGTGAAAAAGGGAGACTACGTGTACAAATACCGTAGCATTGCCGCAGCCCCTGAAGAAGAAGAAGAAGAAGTGGCACCGGAACAGGAAACCTTTACCCTGAGCGGAGAGACCATTGACCTGGGATATGTTCCCCCGGAGGTACAGGCCAGGCGCGAAAAACAGGCCATGCTGCAGAAACAGGCAGAAAAAGTGCAACGCCCCGTCTTTGAAGAACTTTCTGTTCCCCAGCCGGAATCCTTCACCCCGGAGGAAGAAACAGGAAGCGCTGCCCCTGTGCCGGATATTGCCGTACCGGAAGGGCTGCCCAAGCTCGATGATGTGCCCGATACCATCAGTGGCTGGGATGCCATGTAAATTTCCATATCATGAGACTTCAATACTACGTAGACGAAGAAGGAGAGAGCACCATCGGCCTCTGGGTTCCCAAACGTGGCTGCTTTATTGATGTAACAGCTCAGGACGAGCAACTCTGGGCCGCCATGCTGCCCGGGGGCAAGAAGCTCCGCAAGGAAATCGAGACCTGGATTTCAAAAGGCGCAGCAGATGGAGTGCCGGTTGATGACAAGGGGCTCGCCGTATCAAGCGCCCTGCATGTACAGCCCTGCACCCTGGCCTGCCTCGGTAAATGCTATGCAGACCACGCCCGGGAATTCAGCGGAGACATTCCAACCGAGCCATCGCTCTTTCTCAAGGCTACCTCCGCCATCTCTTCTGACCTTTCCTATGTCCTGAATCCGGCGGGGGCAGACAAGCTCGACTACGAAGTGGAGCTGGCAGTCATCATTGGTGATACCCTGCACCGCGCCACAGAAGCAGAGGCCCGCCGAGCCATCGTCGGCTATACCCTCATGTGCGATTATTCGGAGCGCTCCTACCAACTGGAACATGGTGGTCAATGGACCAAAGGCAAGAGCTACGATACATTTGCACCATTCGGCCCGGTATTTGTCACAAAAGATGAAATCCCCGACCCGGACAACCTTGAACTCGAGCTGAAAGTAAACGGAGAAATGCGCCAGAAAGCCAACACCTCCCAGCTCATCATGCCCGTGGCCCAGCTCGTGGCCTATGTCTCGCAGTTCATGACCCTGAACCCCGGGGATGTTGTTTCCACCGGCACACCCGGCGGCGTTGCCATGGGAATGAATCCGCCCCGCTACCTGAAGCCGGGCGATGTGGTAGAATTCAGCTGCCCGGCCATCGGCAGCGTTACACAGGTAGTTGAAGAGGAATAAAAAGTATTGCTTTTCAACGTGCATTTGGTACAATACCGCGCACAATAAACCTTTTCTCTACCTCTAACGTTCAGAATCATGAAAATCCTTGTCACCGGAGCAGCAGGCTTTATCGGCTACCATGTTGTCAATCGTCTGATTGATAATGGAAGCCAGGTCATTGGCATTGATAATATCTGCAACAACAAAGATCTGGAAATCAAATACGCCCGCCTGAACCTTCTGGGCATATCCGTTGACGATATCGCGCCGCTCAAGGAAATCAAGGGGCGTAGCGGATTCCGTTTCATCATGATGGATGTGCTGGACCGCAACTCCGTGGATGAGCTCTGCAAAAAGGAAAGTTTTGACATCATCATTCATCTGGCAGCCCTCACCGGCACGGCAACAGCCAGCATGAAGCCGGCAAAGTTCTACGAGACCAACGTAACCGGCACCATGAACATGCTGGAAATTGCCCGCCTGTATGGTGTGCAGCACTTCTTCTTCTCCTCCAGCTCCACCGTGTACGGGGCCATGGCCACCGCTCCCCTGAAGGAAGATGACCATGTAGACACCCCGCTGAACATGTATGCCGCCTCCAAGCGCTCGGCAGAACTGCTCTGCTACACCTACTCCAAGTCCTACGGCATGCCGGTCACCATCTTCCGTTTGTTCTGCGTCTATGGGCCCTGGAGCCGCCCAGACTCCGTACCCATGCAGATGGCAGACCGCATCATGAAGGGACGCCGCGTGCGTATCATGAACAACGGCCACATGGTGCGGGACTTCACCTACATCGACGACCTGCTTGAAGGCATGTCTGCCGCCATGTCCAGCCAGCCCTACGCTGCTGACGGAGTTCCCTTTGCCCTCTACAACGTGGGCCGCGGCAAGCCCGTGTCCCTCATGTCCTTCACCCAGGCGATGGAACACGCTCTGGGCCGCACCACAGAGGTCCAGATGGACCCGACCAGCCCGCTTGTTGTAGGAGAGCTGGTCGAGCTGTATGCCGACACCTCAAAACTGGAACGAGAGCTGGCGTATTCCCCCGTCTGGGATTATGAAGAAGCCCTCCCCCGCTTTGCCGACTGGTTCCTGGAGCACTACGGCAAAACCTTCCACATGTAAACAGATTCCTCCTTTCACTTAACCAACCACATTCGTGTCACCCCACCTCTACAATCTCGCCAAGAAGCTGCTTTTCTGCCTCGAACCGGAAACAGCACACAAAATCACCCTGGCCGGGCTCCGCACTGCAGAGAAACTGCACCTGCTACCCGCCTGCATCGGCTCCAAGCCGGTGGATGACCCGGTCACCATCATGGGTCTCCGATTCCCGAACAGAGTCGGTCTTGCGGCCGGCATGGATAAGGAAGCCAATACCATAGCCGCTTTCGGGCATCTTGGTTTCGGTTTTGTGGAAGTCGGCACACTCACGCCCCGTCCCCAGCCCGGCAACCCCAAACCCCGCCTCTTCCGCTGCATCCCGCAGCAGGCTCTCATCAACCACATGGGCATCAACAACCCCGGTGTGGATGAAGGTGTTGAAAACATTCGCCGCACCCGCCGGTACAACGGGGTACTGGGTGTCAATATCAGCAAGAACAAGACCACCCCGAACAGCGAAGCTCACCAGGACTATCTGGAATGCCTGCGGGCTGTGTGGGATGTTGCCGACTATGTGGCCATCAATTTCTCCTGCCCGAATGTTCCCAACCTGCAGGACCTGGCCAAGGCAGACAGCGCCGCAGACCTGCTCGCCCTCATGAAGAGCGAACAGGCCAACCTTTCCAGCGAAACCGGTCGCTACGTACCGCTGGTCATGAAGGTCTCTCCTGATATGAGTGAAGCGCAAATTCGCGACCTTGCCCGCGTATTCCAGGACAGCCAGCTGGATGGTCTCATCTGCACCAACACCACCACCACACGCGAAGGCGTGCAGGATTCTCCGCATGCCTGCCAGAGCGGCGGCATGTCCGGCAAACCGCTCTACGACCGCGCCAACGAAACCCTTGAAGCCTTTGCCCAGGAACTTCAGGGCAGCATCCCCATCATTGGTGTAGGCGGCATCACCACCCCGGAAGACGCCGTCAGAAAAATCAAGGCGGGAGCCTCTCTTGTGCAGCTCTACAGCGGTTTCGTCTACAATGGACCGCCCCTGGTTCACGGGGCTGCACAGGCCATCAAGGAACAATGTGCGCGCTAAAAGCCTTTTTCTTTTCAACGCTCCCCTTGCACGGGAGCGTTTTTCATATCAGGAACATGAAGATTTCCTGTCAACTGAATCATTTGATGTTTGCATGCGGCAGAAGAATATGCTAGTATGTCTACCGAAGTACGATTTCCCCACAGCATCATGAAAAAGACGCTCTTCTCACTGCTTGCTTTATCTATCTCCATCGCTCAGGGCGAGGAAGGTAAGGAATCCCCCGCAACACCGGCTCCGGCTCCGGCTGCAGAACAACCCGCAGCAACTCCTGCTGAAGCTCCGGCTGATGATACTGCAAAACAGGAAACCCCGGCTGCAACAGCAGAACAACCCGCAGCCACAACGGAGCAGCCAGCCCAGGAAACACCCGCCCAGCAAGAGCAGCGCAAGGTCGATGAAAAAGCCAAGGATGCAACCCTGCGACTGCGTGAGAAGATGACCACCATGGATACGGAGCTGGCAAAAATCACCAAGCCTACCCGTTCCCTGGTCAGCCGGGTCAACAGCGTCAAGACCCGCATTACACGCCAGTTGGAAGACATGGACCGCCGGGCCCTGAAAATTGCTCAGCTTCAGACCGAATTCAACGAAGCAAAAGGCGCTGACTTCACCTTCGACAAAATCTCCGTAGATGAACGAGACCGCTACATGCGCGATGGTCAGGCTGCCTACAAGGCCATGCTCGTCGATATGAAGCAGAAAAAAGGGGCCCGCAAGGTGGGCGGCCTTGATAAATACGAGATTATGCGTAAGCGCTACCAGGGTATTCCTGAATACAAGGATGCCCATGCACGCTATCTGAGAACCCTGCGTAAGCTCGATAAGAACTGGTCTGCCAGACTTACCCAGGAACAGAATGTACGCAAGCGCTATACGCCCGCCAAAGTCAAGGCTGCCAGCGATATGGACAAGCGCCAGTACGATGAACTGGTCAGAAAACTGCAGGAAGAAGGGGAAGATATCGCCAAGGTGTGGGTCATTCCCAACATGCGTAACATCAAGATGCTCGATTACTGCATCAGAAAAGTCCGCGATGTTCTGAAGCGTACCGAAAGAGAAACTCTTGATCCCGCAGTCGGCACGGTTCCGGCCCTGATTAACCAGTACTGGGAGAAGATGGACGACATCCGCCAGAGCATGATTAACGGCGAACTGGAAGACGCAGAAGCAAAGATTAAGAACAACGCCGCGCTCGACCTCATCATGCGCCTCAGAAAGGAACTTCTGCCTGATGAGTACCGCATCCCCATCCGTGAGCAGAACCAGGCCACCCGCGATGAGATTACCAAGCGTCTGCGGAACTACCAGCGCCTGCAGAGAACACTTGAAAACGAAATCGCCACGCTGACCCGCATCACCACCAGCGCAGAAGCCCAGATTGACGGAGCTATGGATGCCGTGCAGGAAGCACTTGACTCCGACATCGGCGAGAACTCCATGGAGGTAGATCAGCCGGCACCCCCTGCACCTGCACAGCCGGAACAGCCTGCACAGCCGGCTGAAGGTGAAGCCAAGCCGGTAGAGGCAGAGCAACCGGCAGAAGCCGCCGCCCCGGAGCAAAAGCCTGCGGCCTGATAAACACCGCAACTGCACTCCATGAAAGCACTTGCCATCAGCATGCTGGGACTGCTCGCAGCCCCTATGGTTCAGGCTGCGGTTCAGACGAATCTGCCCAAGGATGTGGAAAGCGCCTTTGCCGCCTATACAGCTCTGCCGTCCACCCTGGTTCCCATTCTGCAGAAAGCGCAGGATAAAGACAGCGCCACCGCTGCAGCAGAAGAACTGAAGAAAGCTCTTCCGTCCATTTACAATGTTCGCCAGAAACTGCACGACATGCCCCGACTCACCCCGGCGCAGAGCCAGCAGGTCAGCACGCTCTACGGCCAGCGCATGCGTGAGGAATGGGCTGAAATGTATGTAGAAATCGTAAGGCTCCGGAACAATCGTTGCTTCCACTCCGAAGAGCTCCGCAACACGTTCCGGCTCATGTGCATGATGATTGAAAAATGAAGCAATACCCCCTATATAGCCTGCTTGCCCTTTTCTGCATGGTTCCTGCCTGGGCCGAGCCTGTAGAAGAGGTTTCGCCGCTCCCTGCTGCTCAGGCAGATGCCGCCGCCCCCCAGTTACCGGAAGGCGAAAAGAGATTGCGCCAGGGCATCGTCATTCTCGGAAAGATATGCCAGCACATGGCGGACATCAACAACGAGAGCACGGCAGAAGCAGCCGTAGCCCCGCTCATGCGTCTTTGTGAGGAACTGCGCCAGTGGACGCATTGCTTCAAGAACCTGCCGCCGCTCAGCGAACCGGAGGTCATTCTGTACGAAGACCGCTACCTCCCCATCATCAGAAAAATCAACAAACTCATGCAGGACCAGGCAGATCGTCTGGCCGCAGCAGAATACTATGGTTCCCGGAACCTGGCTGCGGCGCTTGTCCATATCGCCCAGGTCGGGCATTGACACTTTTTTCCTACACCTAGAAACTCATGGCTACTATTCGTCCCTTTGCCGCAATTCGTCCTCCCAGAGACTACGCAGAACAGGTATCCTGCCTGCCGTACGATGTGATGAATCATACCGAAGCCTGCGCCATGGCTGCGGGCAACGCTTCTTCCTACCTGCACATCTGCCGTGCCGACATCGACACCAGCGAGGCAGAAATCCACGATGCAGTCACCTACGAGAAAAGCTCGGCCAACCTCCGGAATTTCCTTCACAAAGGATTCCTCATCCGTGAAGAGAAGCCCTGCTATTACATTTACCGCCAAATGATGTGGGGGCGTGTGCAGACTGGCATTGTCGGTTGCGCCAGCGTTGATGAATACCTGAACGGAACCATCAAGAAGCACGAGCTCACCCGCAAGGAAAAGGAACTCGACCGCATCAACCACTTCGACACCTGCTCCACCCAGACCGAACCCGTTTTTCTGGCCTACCGCAAGCACGAAGGAATCTCCACCATCATCCGCGAATGGATTAAATTCCATAAGCCGGAATACGAATTCACCAGCGAAGACGGCGTAACCCATCTGCTCTGGCCTGTCACAGATGATGAGGCCATTGAGGGCATCCGCCGTGGCTTTGATGAAGTACCGGCTCTCTACATTGCTGATGGTCACCACCGCACCGCCAGCAGCGCAGCGGTTTCAGCCAAGCGCCGGGCCGAACACCCCGACTACACAGGCGAGGAGGAATTCAACTACCTCATGGCCGTCACCTTCTGCGATGAAGACCTCTTTATCATGGATTACAACCGTGTGGTATTCGACCTCAACGGCATGAGCAGCGAGGAATACATGGCCGCCATCAGCCCCCTCTTCGACATTATCCCTGCAGCTCCCGGCAAGCCGCATGCCCCGCGCACCAAGCACGAATTCGGCATGTATCTGGGCGGTTCCTGGTACAGCATCACCGCCAAACCCGGCACATTCAACGCCAGCCATCCCATTGAAAGTCTTGACTGCGCCATCCTGCAGAGCAACCTGCTTGCCCCCATTCTGGGTATTGATGACCCCCGCACCAGCGAGCGAATTGACTTCGTGGGCGGCATCCGCGGGCTGGCCGAGCTCGAAACACGCGCCGGCAGCACAGGCGTGGCCTTCGCCTTATACCCTGTCACCATGGCAGACTTGTTCAACGTGGCAGACAGCGGTGAAATCATGCCCCCGAAATCCACCTGGTTTGAACCGAAACTCCGCAGCGGGCTCTTCGCCCATGAAATCGAACGCTGATTCACACCATCATCTTAAATTGATATGAAGATACTGATTCCTACCAAACTCGACAAAGCAGCAGCAGCCACCCTCAGCGCTGCCGGGTATGATGTCGTTCAGGATGACTCCACCCCCATTGAGGAAATCATTACCGCCAACCCGGATGCCGCCGGCATCATCGTCCGTTCCGAAAAAGTCACCGCCGAGCTCATCGATGCCCTGCCCGGGCTCAAATGCGTCATCCGCGCCGGTGCCGGTTTCGATAACATCGATTACGTGTACGCCCGCACCAAGGGGATTGATGTCATGAACACCCCGGGGGCAAACTCCAACGCCGTGGCAGAGGAAGTGGTAGCCATGATTCTGGCCGCCTACCGCTACATTGTGCCTGCGGATGTAACTACCCGCGCCGGTGAATGGAACAAAAAGAAATACATGGGCCACGAGCTGACTCATAAAACAGTGGGTATTCTTGGGCTCGGCAACATCGGGCGCCTTCTCGTAAAGCGCCTGCAGGGCTTTGAATGCAAAGTTCTGGGCTATGACCATTTCCTCTCCAGGCAGCGTGCACTCAACATTGGTGCCATTCCCACGGAAATGGACGAAATCTTCCGCGAGGCAGATATCATCTCCCTGCACGTTCCCGGTGGTCCGGCCACCCGCAACCTCATCAATGCAGAGCTCATCAACAAGATGAAGGATGGTGCCATGCTCATCAACTGCTCCCGCTACGGCGTGGTGGATGAAGATGCCATCCGCGCAGCCCGTGCTGCCGGCAAGAACATCATCTACTGCACCGATGTTCACCCCAAGGACACAGCAGCCATGCAGCCCAGTGCCGACGTGGCAGACCTGATGCTGCCTCACCTGGGAGCCAATACAAAGGAAGCAAATAAGAATGCCGCCATGCAGGCAGCCCGCCAGATGGTGGACTACTTCACCAGCGGAGACACCTCGTGCGTCATCAATGCCGAGCGCCCGGCAGACCTGCATCCGGCCCAGCTCCAGCTGGCATCCATGCTGGGCAAACTCTGCTACCAGGCTGGTGGCTGCAAGCCCATCCGCCGGGTTGAATGCACCTTCTATAACAACCTGCGTTCATTCCGCAAGTGGTTCACACCGTGGATTCTGCAGGGCACTGTACCCGGTGCAGAACAGGGCCTTATGCCTGCTGCCGCAGAGACCTCATTCCGCGAACACGGCATCGTCTACAAGGCCCGCGAACCCAAGGATGACAAGCTGTATGATGATGCCCTCACCATCGACATCCACATGGAAGTGGACGGCCAGCAGATCATCTCAAGCGTGCGCGGCATGGTGGTGGACGGCACTCCCGTTGTCTCCCGCATAGCAGAGTTCGAGCATCTCTATGCCGCCCTGGCCGGCAACACCATCGTTCTGCGCTATGCAGACCGCCCTGGTGTGGTGGCAGCCATTGGCCAGGCCCTTTCCCTGGCCGGTATCAACATTGATAATATTGTTGCCCCCACCGACCACAAGAGCGGAGATTCCCTGGCGGTCATCAAGACGAACATGCCTATTTCCGACGACCAGTTGCAGGCCATTGCCAAGACCATCTCGGCCAAGCTGGCCTTTGCCATTTCCATGTAGGCAGATACGGGAAGTGCGTTTTAAGAACAGCCGGGGACTCCAGCCTCCGGCTGTTCTGCTGTCTTATCGCAAATCGCACCAGATGGCGCGGTGGTCAGAGGCCTTTGCTGCGGCAGGAACATCCACAATTCCACCCTGTCCGCGCATACGCTCCCGAAGAACCGGGTTCACAAAAATCTGGTCATAGATGCAGTATTCCTTCCCCCGCTTGAAATAAAGCGTCCATTCCTCCCCGCGGGAATCCTCCGGGCTAAGCCGTCTCAGGGCGGCATCTGCAGAGAGCCCCTGTTGCAGAATCTGCGGAGCTGCATCTGCCGGGCCGTCATTCCAATCGCCAAACACCAGCAGGGGCAGTCCTTTCTGTGTACGCACCACATGCTGAATATGCTGGGCCAGCGTATATGCCTCCTGGCTGCGCTGGGCAGCCGCAGCACCGGCATTGTCCGACACACGGGATTTCAGGTGCGCCCCGATGATACGGTACAGGCGGCCGTCCTCCAGGCAAATGGTGACATCCAGAATCCCGCGCAGCATCTTGCGGCGTTTCTGCTGATAGAGCTTTACGTTTTCCTGAGAATGATCCTGCACGATCGGGTACTGCGAAAGCACAGCCAGCGCACGGTCCTCTCCCTGCCGCGGCAGCACCCGGAAATAGGGATACTCCAAGCCCCGGGCTGTCAGGCGGCGGCGCAAATCCTGCAGAGCAACAGCACCCCCGATTTCAACCAGCCCCACAACAGCAGGCTGTGCAGAGGCAATCACCTCCGCCACCGCCTCACGAGAATCCTGTTTCTTAGGTTTCAGCACATAGCGGGAGCGATAGGCCTCCCCCTCCACAAAATAATTCTGCACATTATGCATCAGGAAGCGCACAGGCTTCCCCGGTGCAGGGATAGCTGCAATATCCACCTGTTTCTGCAAGGGAGCCGTATGGGCCACCTCGGCAGATAACACAGGTGCCCCCAGCGAGGGAACATATTCCTCGTGCTGAACAGGAGGCGCCGCCCCCAGCCAGCGGAGAATGGTATCATCTCCACCGAAACGCTCCACCAGCAACCCGGCCACGAGCAGCACCAGGAAAATCAGCAGCGCATCCTTGCGCGGAAATTTGAAGCGGCGGGCCATGGGATTCCTGAATAATATTGCTTACAGGGATTCCTCCTTCAGCCACTCGGCCACCTGGGGGGCTGCGTAGGTCAGAATCATATCGGCCCCGGCGCGGCGAATGGAAAGCAGGGATTCCAACATGCACTGCTTCTCATCCAGCCAGCCGGAAGCAGCTGCGGCCTTCAGCATCAGGTACTCCCCGCTCACGTGATAAGCCGCTATGGGAAGCGTTGTCGCACGCCGCATTTCTGCAATGACATCCAGATACAGCGTAGCGGGCTTCACCATCAGGAAATCAGCGCCCTCCGCGGCATCGAGCGCCGCCTCACGCAGTGCCTCGCGCACATTGGCCGGGTCCATCTGGTACGTCTTCTTATCCCCGAACTTGGGAGCGCTGCCCAGCGCACCGCGGAACGGGCCATACAGGGCCGAGGCATACTTGGCTGTATAGCTCATCAGCGAAACGTTCGTAAAGCCCTCGGCATCGAGCGCTGCACGCAGAGCACCGATACGGCCGTCCATCATATCGCTGGGGGAAATGATATCTGCTCCGGCACGGGCATGGCAGAGAGCCTGGCGGCAAAGGGACTCCACTGTCTCATCGTTCAGAATTTCATAGGAACCATCCTCATACTCACGCACCAGACCATCCTGACCGTAGGTATTGAAGGGGTCCAGCGCCACATCCGTCATGACGCAGAGCTCCGGCACTGCCGCCTTGATGGCGCGGATAGCACGGGGCACCACGCCATCCGGATTCCATGCCTCGCTTCCAGCCGCATCCTTCTTATGTTCCGGCACCACGGCGAATAAATCAACACAGGGAATCCCCAGCTCATACAAACGCCTGCATTCTGCAGCAATCCCGGCCACACTCCACCGCATGCAACCCGGCAAAGATTCAATGGGGGTATCCTCTCCTCCCTCCTGCACAAACATGGGGTAAATCAGGTGCGATGCAGAAAGTGTTGTCTCACGCATGAGACCCCGCACAGCAGCAGACTGGCGGTTTCGGCGCGGGCGTATGGGCAGATTCATCATATCGATTCCTACACTACCATCTTTTCCCCGACTTGTAAAGCACAGCATAGGTTCGCATAGCAATCCTCCTGTGAATTGCAAGGTTAAAAGCGACATAGAAGGAAAAAAGTCGTAGTTAAGCGGAGATTCTGTTAAAATGGTAAGAATAGACCTTGGAAAGTTGCCATGCGGAGCTACCATCATGCAACTTTCTGGGGTATTTATTCATC
>CAJGDB010000053.1 GCA_904502165.1 uncultured Akkermansia sp. | reverse complement strand
CCCCCATTCCGGCGTTTAACGCACTCTTGCTACGCAGCCCCATTTAGTTTGCACCGGGGCACGATCAATCAAATCCATTTCCCCTGCCGGATACTATTTGATACCCGTGTCATCTGCCATTGGCACACGCTTCAATTTTCCGTCTGAACCAAGTCACGGTAACCCGCGTCTGCACTAACGCAACGTCACTTACCGAGCCCGATTGACTGCAAGCTCAGATTCCGCGTCCTGATCGCACACCACTGTGTCGATGAAACGGTACCCCTGTGCCCACGCAGTCCCCCTACCCGAATGAAAAAAGCATCCCTGGAATGACCATTCCAGGGATGCTTTTTAACGACAACGCAACCGACCTAAGTCCTTCAGGTCATATTGTTAATATAATACCACAGGAGGAGGTGGCTGAGCACTGTCGGCGTGATATACAGAGCGCTGGTGATAAGACTGAGCTTCAAGCTCTGCTGCAACACATTACGAAGCACAAAGAAAAAGCACAACAGCGCAATGATGATATCGACGCAGACAATCAAATCACCCATCGACACGACTGCTTTGAGATTTGAGAAAATCAGACCTCGCAGGGTCAGGTAAGCCCCAACTGCGAGAAGCGAAATCCATTTACCCCCCATCTCGCTCTTACGGGAACATAACCAGATGAACAGCCAAATCCAGGCATAATCAAAAATAACATTCCCGGCCAGACGCAGGACAAACGAAACATCCTGCACATCTAATGCGGCAATGAAAAGCCCCGCCACGCTGCATACCAGCGAATAGATACCGCAGGAAAGAATCACCCGCCTCCACGGACACTTGAGCATATATGCCCCCAGCAGATACAACAGCAGCACCAACGACTGGCTTACATGGAACAGAACCCGGTACTGCCAACCCTGGGTATCCTGTACCAGCAATGTATACAGAGCTCCGGCAGGCAGCAGAATCATGGCATAGCGGGCCGCCTCGTGCTTGCCGGGACGCAGCCAGAGCAACGCGGCAAAGATTCCAGCCAGGCTAACACAAAACTCAGCAATTACCGAATCCATCAAAAGAATCGAAGTTTCATAGGCCGAATCATAACTAATCGGTCTCACCACAGAGAACTAAATCCCAAGGGCTGGCACAATTGAGCTTCAATCTGTGCATTTTCTGCATGAAATCTCTATCGGTTGTCCTCTTATATCGAGAATGCTGCATGGTTGTCTCTGAAGTATTCATGCATACTTCGATTTTCTCCTCTTTGCTTAGAGAATCAAACCAGAGGATATGACGCCCCACGGCCTCAGCAAGGCCAACAGGAACCGCATTACCTATTTGTTTATAAATAGCAGCAAGATTACCAGCAAACTGCCATGTATCGGGAAACATTTGTATACGAGCATACTCCTCTACTGAAAGCGGCCGTATTTGCGTCGGATGGCACAATTCCGTTGCTGGCATTGTAGGACATGTTACCAACGTGGGTGACGGTTTATCCCATGCTAAACGTCTGTAAAAACCGGTTTTACCTCCTTGCAAAGAGTACGACTTCCCCATGGCTTCTTCCTGTATCGCCTCAGGTAAATCTTTCCAATTTTGCCCTGCGGACAGATACTCATAGAATCGTCTACGCTTTGCAGGAATGACCCCCGCAGTACACGTCTTAAGACCTTCCAAAGCAGTTTGTAAAGTCACCCATGGTTTCAAGCCCTCTACTCCCTTTTCGTTATGAGTCGGAGGAACTAAGGGAATGCGATAATTTTCACGAGAACCAATAATCACGACACGTTCCCTGTGCTGAGGAACACCATAATTCGCCGCATCATATAGCGTAAAACTATAGGAATAACCAATTTTCTCTATTTGTCCCAACAGATAAACTAAAGCACTACCTTTTTCAGCTTTGTATTCAGGGGCGGCATCTGGAGGAGTGAAGGAGGCTGATAACAAACCGCGTACATTTTCTATCAAAAAATACTTTGGTCGCATTTCCCCAACCAAAGAAATAAACTTTAAGAACACATTGCCTCGTTCGTCATCCAAACCACGACGTTTTCCTGCCGTACTGAACGCCTGACATGGAGGGCCTCCACATAAAAGAAAAAGCTCTCCTTTTTTTATCCCAGCCCTCTCAAGCAGTTCTGCGCCGCTGTAATTACGAATATCATCAGAAATCAACGGTAAAGAAGGCTTATTAAGGCGTATCGTATCACACATTGCCTTCTCTATTTCAACAGCCAGACATATATCAAACCCAGCCTTCTCCAAGCCGTTATCCATGCCCATCGCGCCAGAGAATGTCGAGATGGTAGGATACTGTCCTTTCAAACCCTTACGCATTGTTCTGCCCCCCGGAATTGAATATAACTATTTTCTTCCAGTCTATGCTTCCATCCTCAGCACAAAATTCATCTATGAATTCTCTAACAAACAGATTGATTTTATTTGCATACTGTACAGAAAACTCTTCATTCCTCTCTTTTGCCTGAGTAGCCAAGGGTTCTATAAGCTCTGTATATAAATCGGCCTCTCCTGAAATGAAAGACCAGAACTCTTGACCGCAATACTTGAAATAGTCCCCTTTATCGGGAGATTTATCCTTCCCATAACAACATCCATTAACTGCCACAATATTCATATTATGGCGGCTTGTGCGGAGTGTCTTCTTAGCAGACTTGAACTCATCTATCAGCTTTTTTATCTGGCTACTATTACCCCAATTCGGGCCAGATTTAATCGAAACTAAATAATGGCATCCCTCTTTATCAAATTCCAGATCAACTCCTTTAGCGCTTGATTTACAGCCTCCATATACTTGCTGACAGATGTAAATGGCTAACCCTTCCAGCCAATCGCCAAATATCGTCTCCTCTCCAGAGGACAAGAAAGCATCCACAATACTCTTAACAATAAACTCTGCAGTATCAGCATTCTTTGCACGAAATAAATAAGGATTTTTGTGGGCTATGACTTTCTTAAGTTTCAGTCTGTTGAGATTGTCCAGTCGAGCCTGATGAAAAGCCCCGATATTATCAACCACATACTGACGAATGTTTTGTATTAACTCGGTATTCATAGGTAAAAAATTTAAGCGTCAACAAGAACTTCGCGGGCGCGGGTCGCGCCAGAGGGAGCAGAAATCACACCATTCTCCTCCATCATGTCCATAATCTTGGCGGCGCGGCCGTAACCGATGCTGAAACGACGCTGAAGCAGCGAGGTGCTGGCCTTGCGCTCTGTTACCACCAACTGCACGCAACGGGTGTAGAGTTCGGCATCTTCATCGTTCATGTTCTTGGTACCAATGCGACCACCATTATCAGCGTTGGGAGAACCACCTTCGGCACTGTCCATTTCAGCGGCCACACCCTGCTCGAATTTCTGCTTGGCGTGGGCTGCACAATGGGCAATGATTTTAGCAATTTCCGCATCGCTCACAAAGGCGCCCTGCACTCGGGCCATCTTGGTGATGCCGCCCGGCGGCAGGAAGAGGCTGTCACCCTTTCCGAGCAGGTTCTCTGCACCGGCCGTATCAAGAATGATGCGGGAATCCAGCGGGCTGGCCACACGGAAGGCAATGCGGCTCGGAATGTTGGCCTTGATGATACCTGTCACGACATTGGCGCGGGGGGTCTGCGTGGCGGCCACAAGGTGGATACCGGCGGCACGGGCCTTCTGGGTAAGGCGTGCAATGTAGTTCTCGAGGTCTTCCTTGACCACCATCATGAGGTCTGCCAACTCATCGATGATGATGACAATGTAAGGTAACTTGAGCGGAATGGGCTCGGGGTCATCAAAATCAAATTCGTCCTGTTTCTCTTCACCCAGCGGCACTTCTTCCTCTGCCTGGCGCTCAATCTCGCTGGCCCAGGCTTCTACTGCAGCGTAATCGATGGGAGAATCCTCCACCTCCTCCGGTTCATCGGCAGGGCCGTCGTCCTCGCGGTTGTTGAAGTCCTCAAAATTACGCACACCTACCTGGCTGAACAGGCGGTAGCGGCGTTCCATTTCATTGACCGCCCAGCGTAAGGCTCCAATGACACGCCCGGGCTGGGTCACAACCGGGCAGATGAGGTGCGGCAGCTTGCGGTAGGGCTGCATTTCCACCACCTTGGGGTCCACCAGAATGAGTTTCAGCTCTTCCGGGCGGAACTTGTAGAGCATGGAAAGAATCATGCTGTTGATACACACAGACTTACCTGAACCTGTGGTACCTGCTACCAACGTATGGGGCATGGCCGCCAGGTCACCAATCACGGCATTGCCATATACATCCTTACCCAGCGCCACCGGGATTCGGAGCTTCGGGTTGTTGAAATTGTCAGACTGCAGCAGCTCTCGCAGGTAGACAGGCGATTTCTGAGAATTCTCCAGCTCAATGCCAACGGTATTCTTACCGGGTATGGGCGCCAGAATATTGACCGATTTGGAGCTGGTGGAAAGCATGATATCCTTATCCAGCTTGGTGAAATCGCTCACGCGGCGGCCACGCGGAGGATAGAACTCGTATCGGGTGATACTGGGGCCTCGGGTGATGTCCCCCGGCTCAACCGATATTCTGAATGTATCCAGCGTATCAATGATGCGCTGCTGTACCTCCATCATCTCCCGCTGAGCTGCAGCTGAAACATCCTGGGAAACAGGTTCATACTTCAACAGCTCATAGGGAGGCAGCGGATAATCCTCATACTGCACGCGGGTATCCTTCTTTTCTGAAACGGGCGCAGCTTTGCGGGGCGTATTAATCCGGGGAGACGGAGCCGGGGTGGTTGTGCGAGCCGGAGCAGAACGCGGTGCAGGTTGGGGAGCAGGAGCCACCGGAGTATTCACTCCCATGCGGCGGTTCACCTGTTCCTGAAGGCGGGGATTCACTCCTGCAGCCCTGCGGGGCTGAGGAGCGGGGGCAGCATCCATTCCGGGGGCATTCTGCAGCGCTATCTTTTCTTCTACCGGGGCCATCAGATCCAGCAGGTTGCTGCGGTTACTGATAGGTGCGTAGTGGCGGCTGTGACTTGAGGGCGGTCTCTGGGTTTCAACACGCTGAGCCTCACGGCGGCGGCTTTCTGCCATCTGCTGTTCAAATGACTGAACCGGCTGATGATCAAAATCATCATACGATGGTTCCACGGCACGGCGTCCATCCAGCGCTGAACGCTGACGCGTCGGCAGGGGGGCCACAGGCTGGTCATCAGTAAAGAGATAATTCGCATTACCACCCGCGCGGCGGGCTTCGGCTGCGGCCACCTCAGCATCGGCTGCGGCAGCTTCCTCAGCTGCTGCTAACTCACGGGCAAGCTGCTGCTGGTGCTCAAGAAGGCGCTGTTCGCGCAGCTCTCTGCGGCGTTCATTGCGGGCCTGGCGGTTTTCACGCCAGCGGTGCCACATGTCGGAAAGATCGCACCACACTTCCTTCCAGAAACGAATAAAGGTGAAGCGGGCGAAATAAATCCATGCCGTCGCGTGCAGCAGCAGGAAACTGACCAGAGCCCAGCGTGTACCGACGAGAGGCTCAAGCAGGCAGCTGCCATCCAGATAGCCCAGGAAACCACCTGCAGAATACAGATGATGAGCGGTTCGCCAGCTGCCCAGGAACCAGGGCTGCAGTGCCAGAATGGCGCTGGAGAAGATAATCAGGCAGAACATGGCCACCATCTGTAGCACATACGGGCGGTGTGGCCGCAGAACAAGACCACCACAGAAGATGAACAGCAGGGCCATGGCATACAGGGACGCCGCACCCAGCAACCAGTTGCACAGGCCGGCCAGATACAGACCGATAACCCCAAGCCAGTTAGTACAGGGCGCTTCTTCTGCGGCAGCTCCACCGGTGGGATTCAGGAAATCCCACCCCATTTCACTGTGATTGTAGCTGAGGAGTGAACACACCAGTATGAGGACAACGACAATAAGACAGACACCGGTCAGGCGTGTAGGCCATGTCCGTTCCTCGCGAGGGGGTAGCTGGGGCTCTGTCTCGTACTCCATATTTCAGCGCAACTATCATACCTGTTCCCCTGCTCTTCGGCAAGTGTAAAGTGCGTTCTATCGGGTGTATCCGGGCGTAAAAAGCCCGCCACAAAGACCATGTCCGGTGCTTTGTGGCGGTATTATGTCGATTGAGGGTCTTCCGGGGTGTCAATATCAGCGTCCATGGTGGCAGCACTCCTTTCTGTTACGAGCCAGAGGATGCTTATGGTGTTTCATCATCATCGGCTTGCAGCAGACATGGCGGTGGTTCCGGCAGTGAGCAGGTCTGGCTTTATTATGGCCGTGTTCAACATGAACAACTTTATCCTTTCCCTTACCCAGACCAACGTGAACATGCACATTGGCAGCCTGGGATTGTCCACTCAGTACGAAGCAGGCTACACAGGCCAGCACAGCGAATTTTGCGAGGTATTTTTTCATGGTCTTTGTTTTGTTTTTTGTGCAGCGCTTCATGCGCTGTACATAAACACAGCGCAGTAGAAATAACCTTTTATTTGAATTCTTCAACTTTTTCCAAAAAAAGTAAAAAAATCCTCCTGCACCCACGGCGGGATACAGGAGGATTCAAAGCTGATCAGCTGGTTCAGTTGGCCGCGTTCTGCTTGTCAATCATGTTCTTGATGACAGCATCGAAACGCGGACAATCAATTTTCAGCTTGGAAATACGGCTCAGCTCACGATTAACATTGGCATTGCGAGCAGCCACAATAGCACGGAATGCGATGTGGACATCCAGCTTCTCTTCTTCTTCCTCAAACACCTTGACCGTACCAAGGGCCGTCACCGTACCAGCGGCAGCTTCTTCATCCACTACCTTGCCATAAATCTTTTCAAGAGCCGGCACAGACTTCAGGGCAGACTTGGAATCGACCACCTTCTTAAGAATCTTATGCGTCTTCTGAAGATTTTCCATGTAATACTTGGTTTCCTCTTTCTGAATAGCATTGCTCTCACGCTTTTCAGCAAAGGTGCGGGCATCAAGTCTTGCCTGCTCCGCTTCTTCAGCCTGCTTCTTAGCCTTCTTCTCTTCGCGGTCAGCCTGGACCTCGGCATCGCTCACAATATCAAAATTGAACTCACCGGCAGCCGCCTTCTTGGCAGCTTTGGCCTTCTTGCTCTTCTTCGGTGCAGCATCAGCCTGGGGAAGCCCCACGGCAAACAAAGCCGCAGCCAGAATCATCATGTACTTCATTTTCATTTTTGGAAACAGGGGGGGGATAGAGGTTCAGCGGGCAGCATTCACCTTTTCCTGCAAAGGTGCAATGTCGTAGGAATCTGCCCATTTCTTAAGTTCTTTACCTGTGTAGGAGGAAAGTCCGTCTGCTGTGAGCTGGCGGGCAAGCAGTCCGGCCGGAATCAGCATGCAGAGAAAATCCTCATCGCTTACATAGCCGACTCTCACCTCGCCGGTGCGGGTCATGATAACCCCATCGCAAGGACTCATGCTGTTCAACTCAACAATAGCCGCAGAAAGGGCTTCTTGTTGAATCTCAAAGCTGGAAGAACTATCCATCGGCATAGCGGCAGTATACACAATCTATTGTAAAAAACAAGCGTTTATTATGCTTTTTTATCGATTGGCGTGCGGAACAGACAGCCCACGGCAAATGTGGCAAGAGTACCCACCGTCACGCGCCAAGGAAAGGCAACCGCAGGCAACCAGCCCTGCCGCCCGCCGATTTCGAGCAGAATAACCACCGCAAAGCCACAGAGCATAGCAATCACATTGCCGGCATCACAACCGCGCCCATGAGTCAGCATCCCCAGCAGGAATACCCCCAGCAGCGAACCATAGGTGTACCCGAAGATTCCCAGGGCAATGGGCAGAATCCGCACCGTAGGATCCATCACTGTGAGCCATGCTGTACCAGCCCCCACCACAATGAGAAGCACAGCAAAGAACACAGTCAGCCAGCGGACAGCATGCAATTGCTCCCCCTGCCCGGCCTGCGGGCGAAACACATCCACATACCAGTCGCGGGTGGCAGTTGTTGCCAGAGCATTCAGTGCCGTAGAAAGAGAACCCATGGCCGTGGCCAGCAGAGCAGCCACCAGCAAGCCACGTACACCCGCCGGCAGGCAATGAATGATGAACCATGGAAAAATCTCAATCTGCTTCTCCGGCGGGGTGATGCCGTTCTGGGCAAAATAGACAAAAAGCAACATACCGCAGGAAATGAACACCAGCACAATGGGCATATCCATAAGGCCGGAAAGAATCACCGCCCGGGCACCTTTCCTGCTGTCCGGGGCAGCCAGCATACGCTGCACCATATCCTGGTCAGTGCCGTGGGTTGCCATGGTAATGAAAGTGGAACCCAGCACCGCGGTCCACAACGTGTACTCGCTGCTCAGGATGTTCCGGATATCGGCCAGAAGCCCCTGCCCGGTCATTCCGGCATCAAAGAAGGCCCAGGGGTTCAGGTTCTTGATTTCACAGGGATTGTAGTCCTTATTCCCCAGATGATAGCAAATGGCATCCCATGCGGCACTCCAGCTGCCATCTGCCTTGATACTGAACAGCAGCACCCCGATGGTCGTGATGAGCGAAACCGCCAGAATGGAGGCCTGCAGCACATCTGTCCACACCACGGCCTTCAACCCGCCCAGGGTTGTATACACCGCAGTAGCAATTGTGATGAGGGTGAGTGCTGCGATGTAGATAACCACCGTCTCCACCTGACCGGCGCTATCCTGCCCGGTCACCATCATATAGGCAATCACCAGAAGGATACCCGCAAAGAAGAGACGAGTACCACTGGCCAGCACGCGGCTGAGCAGGAACGTGGCGCTGGCCCAGCGGCGCGTGGTGAGCCCGAATCGCTTCTCGAGGTACTCGTAAATGGAAACCACATTATACTGATAGTAGGGTTTCAGGAAGAGGCGGCCCACAATGATACGCCCCAGAATCGTGCCAATGGCCAGCTGGGCATAGGTGAAATTACGCAGGGCAAAGCCCTCTCCCGGAGCTCCCAGAAACGTAGCAGCGCTGATTTCAGCCGCCAGAATGGAAGCCAGTATGGCCCACCAGGGCAGATTCCGGTTGCCCAGGGCATAGCTTTCCAGGCTCTCCTGCTTGCGGCCCACATAAAGGCCTATGCCGAATATCGCGCAGAAATACGCGCAGACTACCAATAGATCTATCATTTTACACGAAAAAGCGGCGGCGGGCATAAATGCGCCCACCGCCGGGGGATAAAGGATTCCTGTTTATGCCTGCTGGGCTTCCAGCGCTGCAGCCACCAGCCCGGAGAACAACGGATGCGGACTGTTCGGGCGGCTCTGGAATTCGGGGTGGTACTGACAGGCAATGAAGAAGGGATGGGAGGGAAGTTCCACCACTTCCACCAGACCATGCTCATCGTTCACGGCAGAAATCACCATGCCACCCTTCTCCACCTCGTCGCGATAGGCGGCATTGAATTCGTAGCGGTGACGATGACGCTCGGAGATAATCTCCTGATTGTCGTAGAGCGTGCTGCACAGCGTACCCGGCTTGATGTGTGCGGGATAGGCACCCAGTCGCATGGTGGCTCCCATGTTCTCAATGTGCTTCTGCTCTTCCTGCAGGCAGACCACGGGGGCCTTGCTGTCCTTATTGAACTCAGTGGAGTTGGCATCGGCATGGCCCAGGACGTTGCGGGCGAATTCAATGACGGCCACCTGCATACCAAGGCAGATGCCCAGGAAGGGAATATTGTTCTCACGGGCATACTGCACAGCCTTGATTTTGCCTTCCACACCACGGTCGCCAAAGCCACCGGGCACGAGGATGCCGTCCACCTTGCCAATCATTTCCTCGCAGCTGCCGTTACTCAGAGCCTCGGCATCCACACGCACCACCTCTACGCGGCAGTCGTTAGCAGCACCAGCATGGGTGAAGCTTTCGTAAATGGACTTATAGGCATCCTGCAGGGAAATGTACTTACCTACCACAGCGATACGCACGCTGTGGGAGGGGTGAATCACACGGCCGACAAACTTCTGCCAGTCATCCATCTTGGGCTTGGGTACGGTGATACCAAGCACATCGGTCACGATGCGATCCACCTTGTCGCGCCCCAGGTCAATCGGGCATTCATAAATACTGTGCTTCACATCGCAGAAGGCAACCACGTTGGAAGCAGGAACATTACAGAACATGGCAATCTTGCGCTTCTCTTCGTCGGTCAGGTTGTCCATCTCGGTGCGGCATACAATCATGTCCGGCTGAATACCAATCTCGCGCAGCTTGGCCACACTCTGCTGCGTGGGCTTGGTCTTGGTCTCACCGGCAGCCTTGATGTAGGGCAGCAGGGTCACATGGATGAAGCAACAGTTGTTGCGCCCCACTTCCTGGCTGAACTGGCGCAGGGATTCCAGGAAGAGGAAGCCTTCAATATCGCCCACCGTACCACCGATTTCTGTGATGATGACATCGCAATTCTTGTTCTTTTCTGTCAGATCGTAGAGCCGCTGCTTGATTTCATCGGTCACATGCGGGATATACTGCACAGTCTTGCCCAGATAATCGCCGCGACGCTCCTTCTCCAGCACACGCTCAAACACCTTGCCACTGGTCAGGTTGTTCAGGCGGGAAAGTTCACAATGCACAAACCGCTCGTAGTGGCCGAGGTCCAGGTCGGTCTCGGCACCGTCGTTCAGCACATACACCTCGCCATGCTGGTAGGGGCTCATGGTCCCCGGGTCGATGTTCAGATACGGGTCAAACTTCTGCATGGTCACCTCCAGGCCGCAATGCTCAAGCAGCGTGCCAATAGAGGCTGCTGCAAGACCTTTACCCAGGGAGGAAACAACACCGCCGGTAACAAAGATGTATTTCATAGTCGTGTTCTATGTGTGGTTAAGGTAAGGATAACATATTCCTGCACAAGTGTCGAGTTTTTGTCCTTCTCCGGCCCTTTCTGCACCATCTTTCAGACCACCTAACCATTTCATTATAAAATTACACTTGCAATTTACAGAAAAATTACTATACTTTCTTAAGCAGCCTTATAAAGAATATGAATTCAAAGCATAGAATCACCCGGTACATGCAGCAGCAGATGCAGGCCACGCGCCCGCAGATAGCAGCAGCACTAGGGCTGAGCCTGGTGAGCACAAACGCCGCCGTGGCAGCGCTGGTGCAGGAAGGAGTATTGAAAGAAGGCGCACAAATTCCATCTGGCGGGGGCCGTCCGGTGCGCGAATATCATTTCAATCCACGCCATGGCGCCGTGGCACTTTTCATCGCTACGCCCGAGCCGCACTGCACATTGCTTCATCTGGAACTGCTGGATATGCAGGGGATGAAGCAGGAAGAACACGAAGCGCGTTTTGTGCAGCTGCATGCAGAGAGCCTGGACGAATGGCTGGATGCCGCCGCGCGGCGCTACAAGCTGCAACGCATCTGCCTGCCGCCGGGACTGGACAGCAGCATCATGCACCATCTGCAGCAGCGCCACAACTGCCCGGTTCAGGAATTCTCTGCAGCCGAGGCGCTGGCTGGCAACCGGGAGGAAACCCTCACCCTGCTCATACAGAAAGGCCACACACCACAAGGGGTCATGCGGCGTTATAAGAGAATAAGCCCCTGCCCGTTGCTGCATCTGCTTCCACTCCCAACCGACTGGGAAACGATGGACTACGCTGACCACACCCTGGTGGAAGAAATGCTGGCCCGCCTGCTCCAGCTGCTCACCTGCACCCTTGCTCCCACCCATATCGACCTGCACGCAGATTTCTGGAACACCCGCCTCATCTCCCGCCTCAACTTCAATCTCAACACCAAGCTGCGGGGCATCGGCAACACACCGGCGCTGCACTACAAGAACACCAGCGCTGATAAAATATCGCTCCAGTTGCGCCAGAGCGCAGTCAGGTAAACCATGCTCCCCGCGCAGTTACCGATTGACATTACCGCACAGCATTCTATAATGTGAGCATGAGTGAGTTTGCCGGAAAAGTCGTTGTGGTGACCGGGGGAGCACAGGGCATTGGTCGCTGCATTGCTGAGCAATTCAGATCCGCTGGTGCCAGGGTGTGCCTGTTTGATTTGCAAGATAACCCCTATTTTGCGGGAGATCTGGCAGAAGAAGAGGATTTGCGGGCATTCTGCTCCAAGGTACTGGCAGAATATGGGCATGTGGATTACCTCATCAACAACGCAGCCCCGCTCTTCAAAGGGCTGCCGGATTGCAGCTGGGAGGATTTCAACTACGCT
>CAJGDB010000052.1 GCA_904502165.1 uncultured Akkermansia sp. | reverse complement strand
GCTATAAGCCAGACATTCGTCCACAATGGCCTGTCTCTTCATCAATTCATCGTAAATAACGCGGCGCGCCTGCTCACCATGCACCCAGAGCATCGTAACATTTGCCACCCCGCCAAACTCATCGCCCTTGCGGTCAAACTCAGCTATCAGCTCCTCAGCCACGGCCTTCTGCGGCATTACATCCACCATCAGGCCATACTTCTTGAGCTCTGAAGCCGTACCCGGGCCGACTGCGGCAATGCGAGCGCCTCCGATTTCACGGATATCCTCATATACTGCAAAGAAAGCAGTAAAGAACCGGCGCACCCCATTCGGGCTGGAGAAAACAAGCCAGTCATAATGGGGCGCATCCACCACGGCCTCTGCAAAATCACGCTTATCGGTGGGGTCAGCAATACGGATGGTGGGCAGTTCCATGACATCAGCCCCGAGCGCCTGCAACTGGCAACTCAGTTCGCTGGCCTGCTCCCGGGTGCGGGTTACCACAACACGCTTGCCGCAGAGCGGTAGTTCAGAACGCCAGTCCAGCTGCGGAGCAAGTGATACAACCTCGCCAATAACAACCACTGCAGGAGAAGACACACCGGCTTTTTCCACAGCATCTGCCAGTGTGGCAACTGTTGCAGACACACTCTTCTGCCGACCTGTGGCCGCCCACTGAATAGCCGCTGCGGGCACATCTGCCCCCTGCCCAGCCTTCATCAGCGCCTGCAGGGTCTCACGCAGGCGGCTCATGCCCATCAGCATAACCTTTGTACCACTCGCCGCGGCAATGCCGGAAATATCCAGAGACGATTCTGCCTTAGCTGCACTTTCATGACCAGTGAACACCGTAAACTGCGTGCAGCAATCGCGATGCGTCACAGGAATCCCGGCACAGGCAGGACCAGCAATCGCAGAACTTACCCCCGGCACAACTTCAAACGGCACCCCCGCCTTACGAAGAGCCATAGCCTCCTCGCCACCGCGTCCGAATACATAGGGGTCGCCCCCCTTCAGCCGCACAGTACTGGCATGGCGGGCAGAGCATTCCACAAGAAGCTCATTTATCTCTTCCTGGGGCATGGCATGGTTACCAGCACGCTTCCCCACATAAATCTTTTCACAACCGGGCTTCAGCCATGCCAGCATTGCAGGAGCTGCCAGCGCGTCATACACCAGGCAATCAGCCTGAGCAATCAAATCCCGTCCCTTCAAGGTCATCAGCCCCGGATCCCCCGGGCCGGCACCGACAAGATAAATTTTTCCCTTTGCTGCGCTTTTAGCCATAAATCAATTCAAGATGAAATTCTCAAGTTTAAGAGGAGTCTCGTCTCCGGATTGAGGAACTGCGGGGTACTCGGATACCGGCTGCACCTGCGCCGGGGCAGCCTCTGCAGCAGCCTCTGCCTTCTCAATATCTCTGGCAGCCTGCTGCACAGCAGCGGCTTCTGCAGCAGCCTTGGCGGCAGCCTCCGCAGCGGCCTTGGCGGCAGCGGCCTCCGCAGCTTCCTGCTTACCAATCATCATCAATTCCGAAACAGTCACCAGCTTGTACCCCCGGGCCTGCAGGCCTGTCACAATACCCTCCAGCGCATTCAGCGTCGAGGCGTGAATATCGTGTACCAGAATAATGGAACCCGGGCCAGCTCCATTCACCGCCTTATTGATAACGCTGGAAACCCCAGGTTTACGCCAATCCTGCGTATCCACATCCCACAGGATGGTGGCCATGCCGTAACCATTGTACATGTGATTCACCAGAGTCTGATTCGTTGCCCCGTACGGGGGGCGCATCACACGCGGGTAAGTGCCGGAAATACGACCGATAAGGTTCTGTGTGCGGTTGATTTCATTATCAACCCGGGCGCGGGTTACGGCATTCATCTTGATGTGCGTCCAGGTATGAACACCCAGTTCGTGTCCGGATGCAGCCACACTCGCTACAATGGAAGGGTAGCGTTTCACATTTTCGCCAAGCATGAAGAAAGTACCCTTTGCCCCATGGCGGTTCAGAATATCCACGGCCTTGCGGGTAAGAGCAGGATGCGGGCCATCATCGAAGGTAAGAGCAACATATTTGCCCTTCATGGAAACGCTGGCCACCTTCTTACCCAGGGGACGGAGCCGGGCAGGCTGCTGCGCCTTGCTCACCACAGGCTGCTTCACCGGCTCTGCGGCCTCGTGCTTCCTGACCGGGCGCACCCGGGGACGGGGTTTAACGACGGGCTTCACCACAGGCGTTACAGGCTGTTCTATCTGCTGTTCCTGCTGCTGGCACGCCACCATCCCGAAAACGGCAGCTGCACATATCAGATACTGTCCTTTGTTCATCCGCATGGCAAGTGGCGGCATTGTACAGCTTACGCGCGTAAAAGGCAACCCCTTTTGTCGTCATTTTGCATCGACACAGCTCCCGGGCTATGCTAAAGTCACAGCATGCTGAACTTCGATTATCACAACCAGACCCGCTACGTCTACGGCCCGGGAGAGCACCTGAATCTGGGCAAACACCTCAAGGCCTTTGCCCCGGGCAGAATTCTGCTCCATTACGGCGGCGGCAGCATCGTCCGCACCGGTTTGCTGGACAGGGTAAGGAAAAGTCTCTCAGATGCAGGAATTGATTTTGTGGAAATGGGTGGAGTCAAGCCCAATCCGTCCGTTTCTCTGGTGCGCGAGGGTATCAGCCTCTGCCGCAAGGAACAGGTCTCCCTCATTCTGGCTGTAGGAGGAGGCAGCGTCATTGATTCTGCAAAAGGCATTGCCGTGGGGGTTCCCAATAGTTGTGATGTGTGGGAATTGTATTCCCACAAGGGCTCTGTGCCGGAAAAGCATCCCCTGCCGGTAGCCTGCGTCCTTACCCTGCCCGCCGCAGGAAGTGAGAACAGCCCCAATACTGTATTGAGCGAGGAACATTCACAACGCAAGCTCGGCTTCAAACACATGGGGCTCCGCCCCGTGCTCAGCATTGTCGACCCGACCCTCTTCCTCTCTCTCCCGCAGGCACAAATGGCCTACGGAGCATGTGATATGCTCTGCCATATTTTTGAGCGATACTTCACCAATACGACCCATACAGCCCTGACTGATGCCCTGGCAGAAGCCACCATGCGGACCATCATCACCCAGGCCCGTATTCTGAACCATGATTTACAGAACGTGGAAGCCTGGGGACAACTTGCCCTCAGCGGCACCATCGCACACAACGACCTTCTGGGGCTGGGACGCGAACAAAGCTGGGCATGCCATGCGCTGGAGCATGAACTGAGTGCCGTTTACGATGTTCCCCATGGTGCTGGTCTGGCTGTCATCGTGCCTGCCTACATGGAGGCGGTGTGGAGTTACAACCCCGGAATCTTCGCCCAATGGGCCACCAATGTCATGGGCGTCACTCCCCAGCGCGATACAGCAGCGGTAGTACATGAAGGCATTGCCCGCCTGAGAAGCTGGTATCGGGAACTGGGGCTGCCCCAGACCATGCAGGAACTCACCATCCCGGATACGGCAGACTTCGCAGCCATGGCCCATGCTGCCTGCAAGGTATACGGAGGCGGGGCCGCCATACCCACGCTGCCAGGTGTGCATCCCATTACTGCTGAGGAAGCAGCTGCCATTTACAATTCAGCAAGATAAAAGGTATTAAACGCCTTCCTCGCCATCAGCAACAGAGCTGCATGGAAAGCGATTCTCTTGCACCCCTGTTGCAGGCGGTTCATGCCGCTTACGAAAGACGGGACATTGATGAAGCCCGCCGTCTGTTGCAAAGCACCGACACACTCATGGATTGCAGCCGTTTTCTCCATTGCGCTGACGAAGACTACATCCGCTGGCTTCTGAGCAATGCTATTCTGCCGCTTGAACCCACAGACGCTCAGACCTGGCCCTCCTTGCAGGAAAGACAACTTCAATGCGATGCCCTGACCGAAATGGAACGCCCCCGTTGCATCATTGAGGGAGAATGGAAAAGCTCCCCCTGATTCACTCCGCTGCGGTTCTTTATCTGACCTGCGTTGTCACAATACCCGGTTGACAACCATATAGAATAATTCTAAAATAACCCCATGAGAACATTTCTGCTCGGAATCATCATAACCCTGCTGTCCATAACCGGCTCCCATGCAGCCACCAGGATAGCCAGTCTGCACCCCCTGCTCAGCGATATGGCCCGCCAGATAGGAGGTAGCGAGGTAGAGGTTGTAAACCTTTTTCCAGAAAATGGAGAACTGCATGCCTTTGAACCCACGGCATCAGACATCGCTGCAGCGGCCGGAGCAAAACTGGTACTGGCCTGCGGTCTGGGTGTAGAGCCCTATCTTCAGGACCTCCGCGACTCCTTACCTGCCGATACCCGGATTGTGGAACTGGGCTCTTCTGTACCGGTTGTTCTGCTTCCCGGGAGCCATATTGCCGATCCACACTGGTGGAACAGCCCGGCAGCCATGAAGAGAGCCTCCCGCACCCTCCGGGCTGCACTGGAAAGCATCGCGCCGAGCCGTAAAGCCTGCTTTGCCGCCGGACAACGGACCTATGCGGCGCAAATGGACGAACTCATACGGGAAGCCCGACTTGCCTTTGCCAGAATCCCTCAGGAAAAGAGAGTGCTGGTCTGCTCTCACGCTGCCATGAACCACTTCTGCAAAGATTTCGGATTCAAGGCCCTGGCCATTCACGGAATCGCCCATGAAAGTGAAGGAGACCCCGCCTCTCTCGCCCACATTCTGGCCCACCTGAGGCAGTATACCATTCCCTGCCTGTTCTATGGGGTCAATGAATCTCCCAAAGTTCTGGAAACCATAGCCTCCCAGATTGGTGCAAAAATCCGCCCTCTCGCGCTGGATGGCATATACCCGGCAGCTCCCGCCTACACAGACCTGTTCCGCTTCAACATCCGCAACATTGCAGAGGGGCTCGGACAGGCAACAGCGCAGGAGAATGACTCGAAGCAACATTGACAATCATTGTCCAAGGCCCTAGAATCGGGTCAGCCTCCATGTCACCCCGCCTCAAAGTACTGCTCACGCTCGCAGGCATTCTGCTGGTAGGGCTTCCCCTGCCCATACTCACCCGGTCAGCAGAAGCACCAGTCCATGTCTCCTCTGATACAAATGAGGCGGAACAGAAAATCGTTTACGCCACCCTGCGATTCACCGGGCAGCCCGTGGCGGTGAAATTGCGCCAGCCAGGCGGCGAATGGGAGGATATGGATACCGCAGCCGCTGACCAGGATTTTGAGCTGAACCTTCCACTGAATGGCAGGATTGAAATAGAACTGGATGCCCGATGGGAAAACACAGCCCCCCAGGCAGTCACCCTCATGCTGGAACCGGATGGTTATGAGGTCCGCCAGGAAACCCAGTGGAAAAACCAGGGCACTCAGCAGCTCCACAGCTTGTTCTCATTCACATGGTAAGCAATCAACAGGATCACATCTGCTGGGGCGGCGGACATCATCACCATAAGCATCACCATCTTATTCTGAACGGAGTGACGGTCGGATATGGTTCCGCTCCCGTACTGGAAGACATCAGCCTGCAGGCATCCTGCGGAAACACACTTGCTCTTACCGGCCCGAACGGCGCAGGAAAATCAACTCTCCTGAATATCCTGGCAGGCTTGATTTCTCCCTGGAGCGGCGAAATACTCTGGAATGGAGCGCCCCTGCACCAGCAGCGGCATGAAATTGCCTACCTGCCCCAGCGCAATGAAGTAGACTGGCAATTCCCCATAACCGTGAAACAGCTCGTAGAAATGGGCCGCTACCCGGCTGTCGGCACCTGGCGCCCCATGAGCAGACACGACAGAGAGATTGTGGACAAAGCCATCTGCTCCATGAACCTGCAGGATTTGCAGCAACGCCAGATAAGCAGATTGAGTGGAGGCCAGCAGCAGCGATGCTTCCTGGCACGTGCGCTGGCACAGGAAGCCCACATCCTGCTGCTGGATGAACCTTTCACCGGTCTGGACGTACCCGGCAGCGAAGCTCTTGCAGAAATCCTCCGCACCCTTGCGTCAGAAGGCCGCCTTGTCATAGCCTCTCACCATGATTTAACCACGGCGCCGCAGATTTTTGACCAGATGGTTCTGCTGCGCCGCAGGCTGATTGCCGCAGGCGCAACGGCAGAAGTGATAACCCCGGATAATCTCAACAAAGCTTTCAGCCGCCCATGAATGAATTCCTGCAATTCCTGAATGAACCGCTGGCGCAGCGCAGTCTCTGGGCCTGTGGTGTCATTGGTTTCTCCAACGGCTTTGTAAGCGCCCTGGTTGTACTGCGCCGTTCCTCACTGCAGATAGGAACCCTATCCTGCGCCCTGCTGCCCGGCATCGCCCTGGCAATTCTGTTATTCGGCTTATTCCAGCTGAGCATTCTCATAGGTGCCATCATGGCTGGTCTCATGGTCGGGCTGGGCTCGCTCTTTGTTTCACGCACCTCACGGATGGACCATGACACCGCACTCTCTGTGCTGCATACCACAGCCTTTGCGCTGGGCTACATTATCCTGATAAGACTCGGTCTGCAGCAGAAGGTGGATGACTGGCTTTTCGGCAACATCATGAGCATGGGCAATGCCGATTTGTGGATTTCCTACATGATCGGCTCCATTGCCGTCCTCTGCATCACCATCCTGCACAGGCCATTGATTATCACTCTGTTTGATTCACGGGCCGCGGCCGCCATGGGCATTCCGGCGCGCGCGCTCAACTACGGAATCTTCACTCTTATTATTCTGGTGCTGGTATCATCCCTCCAGGCGGTAGGGGCTTTTCTGACGCTGGGGCTTCTGGTAGCGCCTGCCGCTACCATGTACCTACTCACCGACCGTGCAGAATGGCTTTTCTGGGGCGGCGGCCTCATCGGTGGTCTGGGGGCTATGACGGCCTTTTTCCTTTCCTACCCCCTCGGCTGGCATCTGGGGGCCACCATCATTGTCGTACTGGGTACGCTGTTCCTTCTGGCTTATCTGTTCTCCCCGCGGTACGGGCTATTGCGCCGGAGCAGAAAATAAGCTGCTCCACCCCCGGAATACGCCTTTTCTGCTTGCGCCCTCACGGGGTATATGCTAGTATGATGCTCGTATGAAAATCTCGCTTTCTCCCCGTCTCTCCAAGGGCTTTACCCTTATTGAGCTGATTATCGTCATTGCCATTCTGGCCACTCTGTCCAGCATTGCCTATCCTACCTACATGAGCATCCAGACCAATGCTGCCCGTACAGCTGCCAAGAAAAGCTGCACAGACATCGTGGCTGCTGTAGAGAACTTCAAGCAGGATAACAATGGCATGTTCCCCTACAATACGGAAATGGCAACCCCGGATGACAATGATCAGATGTATCTGACCACCACCTCCGGGCAAGATGCCGACATGATCAAGATTCTCACCAACCGCGAGGGTGAGGATGTAGAGCGCCGCCTGAACTCCACCCGCTCTATCTACCTGAAGGCCGACGAGCAGGAACAGCCCAGCGATGGTCTCTTTGTGGACAGCATGGGCGATGTGCATTTCTACGATGCCTGGGGCAAGCCTTTCCACATCATTCTCTGCGAAGAGGATGAAGGTGCCATTGATCCCTTCACCTCCCGCCGCTACCGCGGCAAGAACTGCCTCGTATACGGCACTGGCCCCGATGGTGAAGGTGTAGCCGTAACCGAAACGGCAGCTCCGAAGAGCAAGAGCAAGAAAGGCAAAAAGATGAGCAAGAAGGAAAAGAAGGCCGCTGCAGAAGCAGCTGCTGCCGCTGCCGAGCTCATGGAAGAAGCCTTGGAAGACAACGTATATTCCTGGAAGAACCAGAAGTAATTAATGAACCAATACATCACAGACGACGTTCGTCTCACGGGCATCCGCCCGCTGATATCGCCTGCCATTCTCATGGAGGATTTTCCGGCATCTCCGGAAGCCACCCGTATGGTATTTGAAACCCGCCATGCCTTTCAGCGCATCCTTACTGGAGAGGATGACCGCCTGGCTGTCATCGTGGGGCCCTGTTCCATTCACGACACCAAGGCAGCCATTGAATACGCCGGACTACTGGCAGAGGCTGCAAAGAAGTATGAGAAGGACTTACTGCTCATCATGCGCGTTTACTTTGAGAAACCCCGCACCACAGTAGGTTGGAAAGGGCTCATCAATGACCCGTTCATGGATGAAACATACAACATCAACAGCGGCCTGCGTATGGCCCGTGGACTTCTGGTAAGACTTTCTGAAATGGGGATTCCTGCCGCTACAGAGTTCCTTGATGTGATTACCCCGCAGTATATCAGCGACCTCATCGTCTGGGGTGCCATAGGTGCCCGCACCACGGAAAGCCAGGTTCATCGTGAACTGGCAAGTGGTCTTTCCATGCCCATCGGCTTCAAGAACGGCACCACAGGCTGCGTGCAGATTGCGGTGGATGCCATTGTCTCCGCCGAACATCCACACTGCTTCCTTTCTGTTACCAAGCAGGGTGTCTCTGCCATTGTTTCAACCAAGGGAAATGAAGGCTGCCACCTCATTCTGCGCGGCTCGACCGAAGGCCCGAATTACAGCGCAGAACATGTGGCAAACGCCTGGCAGACCCAGCAGAAAGCAGGCATTTCCAACCGCATCATGATTGACTGCTCCCACGGCAACAGCCACAAGGACTGGAAGCAGCAGCCTGCTGTGGCGGCCAGTGTGGCAGAACAGATTGCCGCCGGCGGCGATCACATCGGCGCTGTCATGATTGAAAGCAACATATATTCCGGCAACCAGAAATGCACCCCGGACATGAAGTATGGTGTGAGCATCACCGATGCCTGCATCGACTGGAATGGCACGCTGGGCATGTTTGATGTACTGGCTGCAGGTGTACGCACCCGCCGTTCCCGGAAAGCCCGGTAATGGCCGGTCATAGCCCCCCTCAAAGAACCCCGGTTGCTCATGGCGACCGGGGTTTCTTCATCAGCGCTTGCGGTGAATCCAGATATGCAACCGGCGGCACATGCGTATCCAGAACACACAGAAGCCACGAAGAAAAACAACCACCAGCATAGCACCGCCACCCATGTACACACCACCAGACCAGCCATACACCTGCCAGCCGGCCACAGCGCAGCCAACCACAACGGGCAAGCCCAGCAGCAGTGCCACCAGATAAAGCACTAGCGCCCGCTGCACCCGCCCCATGCAGGCAGAAGTGAAGCTGCAGATGCAGAATCCGAATATGGCCAGTACAGCAGGCATAAGTTCAGCATACACTTTATAACATATCACCTCTGCCATCAAGAAAAAATGACTGCACCGGGTTGCCTTTCTTGACCCGCCGCAGCAAATGTGGTAGAGTGGCAGAGCAATGGCTGATTCCCTCTACACCCGCATGGCAGACACCCCCGTGACCAGCTATGACCTTTCGCTGCGTCCACCGGCCTTCAGCGAATTCTGCGGTCAGGAAAAAGTGAAGGAACGCCTCATGCTCATGGTGGAAGCAGCCCGCATGCGCGGCGATGTGCTTGACCACGTTCTGCTCAGCGGCCCTCCAGGTCTGGGCAAAACCACCCTCGCCAACATCATTGCCGGAGCCGTCGGCCGCAAGCTTCACACCACCAGTGGTCCGCAGATTGAAAAAGCGGGAGACCTTGCCGGTATTCTCACCAATGTGGAAAAGGGCGATGTGCTCTTCATTGATGAAATCCACCGACTGCACCCGGCTATCGAGGAATACCTCTACCCCGCCATGGAGGATTTTCGTCTCGATATCATCATCGACCAGGGACCGAATGCCCGTTCTATCCAGCTCAACCTGCCCAAATTCACCCTGGTAGGTGCCACCACCCGTGCCGGCATGCTCACCGGCCCGCTCCGTTCCCGTTTCGGGCTGGTCAACAGGCTGGATTACTACTCGGCAGAGGAACTCTGCCAGATTCTGCACCGCTCGGCCGGGTTGCTGGATATCGACCTCGCACCAGCAGGAGCCCTGGCCATAGCCCGCCGTTCCCGCGGCACCCCCCGCGTGGCCAACGCCCTGCTCCGCTGGGTACGCGACTACGCCCAGGTGAAGGCAGATGGCCGCATTACCGCAGAAGTAGCCCATGCAGCGCTGGGCATGATTGACATTGACGAAGACGGGCTTGATGAAATGGATAAGCGCCTGCTTGAAACCATCATTTACAAGTTCGGAGGAGGCCCCGTGGGCCTTTCCTCTCTGGCTGTGGCCGTGGGGGAAGATGAATCCACCATTGAGGATGTGCATGAGCCCTTCCTCATCATGCAGGGCTACATCAAACGCACACCGCGAGGCCGCGAAGCCCTGCCCGCAGCCTATCAGAAGCTTGGAGCCACCCTTCCCGGCGGCCAGACCGAACTTGGTTTATGAGACAGTACTTCCTTCTTCTGCTCTGCGTCCTTTTCTGCATCACTGGCTGTACGCAACAGATGATGCAGGCACAGGTGCGAGATTCCCGCATCGTTGTGCTTGATATCGGGCACTATTATCACCCCGTGCGCGGCGGCCAGGGTGCCCGCACACCCGATAACCGCTACGGAAAAATCGAGGAGTGTGAATTCTGGTACCGCTACGCCGGATACACGGCCCGCATCATCGAGCAGGCCGGCTACCAATGCCGCCTCTGCTGCCGTGGTTCCCTGCCCACCGATAAGGACCTTGCCGCCATTGCCATCCGCGAGGGGGTACACCATGTCAACACCCCTGAGCCCAATGCCATTTACCGCAACCGCCAGCATCCGCACCGCATGGCCGTGGGTATGCTGAGCACCAACTATGCACTCGACCAGAAGCCTGCTGCGGTCGTCTACCTGCACCACAACAGCATGACGGCCCGGTGGAAGGTTTACAACAAGGGGGCCATTTACTGCAACAAAGCGGGGGGAGAGCTTGCTCTTTCCGTGGCCCAGGTCATCACCGACACCATTTATGACAAGGGGGGCATGCCCAATCACGGAGTCATCTGCGGAGTCATCCTCCGCAACGATGGGCGCAAGGGCGGCGGTGACTGGCTGAACGCCTGCAACGATTCCTACGTGCCAGCCATCATCACAGAGGCCTCCTTCCTCTCCAATCCCGAACACGCCAGATTCCTGGGCAAGAAAGAGAATGCCATCCGCTATGCAGAAGCGATTGGACACGGCATTGTCAACTACCTGAATGCCAGGTAATGTGTATAACAGGCAGAATCAGAGTTCATCCTTATGTCTCCATGGTCCCGTAAAATGCTGAAGGCGGCATTCTGTACCGGAATCTACCTGCTCACCCTGGCGCTGGAATCATGCATCGCCATACACACACAGCGATACACCATCATCGACCTGGGCGGAGCCCTGGCTGAACCCGGGCAGATGAAGCCCACCCTCCGCTATGAAAAGCAGGAGCAAGGAGACAGACTCAAGGAAGCGCCCACGCGACTCTGGAAGAAAGGCGATCGCTTCATCATAGAAATCCCCGTAGCCTTCATACCGGCCCGCTATTCCGTGTTCAAACATAGCACACCCACCTGGCGCTACCAACAAGGGGAGCGGAAAACGCTGAATACCTTATTATACTGCCGGGATAAAGCAGAACCCTGGGAATACCCCACAGAACATTACTACGCTGAGCTCACGATGAAGCAGCTCCGCATACTTCTTCGCACCAGAAAGAGTGACATATTCTTTCCTCCGCCCCCAGGTCTGGAAAACGTTGAACTCATCCCGGCTGACCGCTACGATCTGAGCGGAACAGCACTCATCTACGACAGCCAGGTGAACGAGAAGCTGGACATTTCAAGAATGGCCGGGGGTGATACCGGGAAGAAACTCCGCGGAACGCCCCAGCTCTGGAAACTTGGTATTCATCGCATTCCCCCGCGGCGCACCTGGTACAACCGCTGCCTGCAGCCCCTCAGCTGGTGTGCCGAATTGGTGGATATTCCCCTCTCCATGCTGGCCACCCCCATCGGCTGGCTGGCAGATGCTATCTACGAACCTCTGAACAACTAAGGAACTAACATTTCTGAACAAGCGAATACCGGCCTGTAATTTTCAACAGGTCACAGCTGCAAGAATATCCAGCATGCGCTCCACACGGGCACCAGGAAGGTTCCCCAGCTCCATGCGGTTCATCACATAGGCAAAGGAGATTCCGGTGGAGGGTGAACAGAAAGCATGGCTGCCGCCTGCCCCGGCATGGCCGAAACCGCCCCCCGGAAAAAGATGTGCAGGCTCGCACATTGCCCCGCAGGTGAAGGAGGTTTCCTGCTGCAGAGTATGATCCCAGCCGCTGCATTGCGGGGTAGATAGCCACTCGCGTACCTCGGCGGGAATAAAGTCGCTCATGAGGGCCTGGTAGAACAGGGCAAGCCCACGCGCACTGGCCACCCCACCCTTGGCAGGGCTGCCACATTGCCAGGCTGCAGGCGTACTCATCTCGCGCGGCGTACCATAGCCCACTATGCTGTGGAACGCCCGGTAAACGGACGAGTGCGTATCGAAATATTGCTTATAGAACTCATCGCGCTGCATGTAGCCGGGCTGGATGCGCGGAGCCTGAAGCATCTGCACACGGTGAAACTCGCTATCTG
>CAJGDB010000051.1 GCA_904502165.1 uncultured Akkermansia sp. | reverse complement strand
CCTTCTTGTTGCCCACTTCGCCGTCCACCTTCAGCATGCCGTCGATGTTCTGGCACATGTGCAGAACGATGGGCTTGGAGAAAGCGTACTGGGTGTCGGTGTCGATGTTCATCTTCACCACGCCGTAGGAGATAGCCTCGCGGATGTCGCAGAGGTCGGAGCCGGAGCCGCCGTGGAACACAAGCAGCATGTCCTCACCATGCTTGGCCTTCACCACTTCCTGGCCGTCGCGCAGAATCTTGGGAGCCAGCTTCACTGCACCCGGCTTGTACACACCGTGTACGTTACCGAAGGTGGCAGCCAGCATGAAGGTGCCGATGCCGTTGAGGGTTTCGTAGGTGAGCAGCATGTCCTCGGGGGAGGTGTAGAGCTTCTCGTTGGGGGCGTCGCCGTTGTCAACGCCGTCTTCTTCACCACCCACAACACCGATTTCGATTTCGAGCACGATGCCTACTTCGGCGCATTCCTTGAGCATCTGCTGGGAAATCTTGAGGTTCTCAGCCATGGGAAGGGCGGAGGCGTCGAGCATGTGGGAGTTGAACAGGGGCTTCAGACCAGCCTCTACGCGGCGCTTGGATTCAGCGATGAGGGGGCGCAGGAAGCTGTCAATCTTGTCGGCCTGGCAGTGGTCGGTGTGCAGAGCTACGAGCACATTGTACTCTTCGGCAAGGCGGTGGGTAGCCTCGGCCAGCACGATAGCGCCGATGGCGGAGCTCTTCACGGCGGTGCCGGAGGCGAACTGGCCGCCACCCAGGGAAACCTGGATGATACCGTCGGACTTGGCCTCAGCGAAAGCCTTGAGGGCGCCGTTGATAACCTCGATGGTGGTCACGTTGATGGCAGGATAGGCATAGCCCTTTTCCTTGGCCGTGTTGAGCATCTTGATGTACTGTTCTTGTGTAGGTACAGGCATGGTACTATATGTTTTTGGTTGGAGTGTTTCGGAACACGCAGAGCGCGTGCTCTGCACGCAGCGTATTTTAGCGCGCTTCGGCCTGATTTGCAAGTCGAAAAAAACGGAAAGCCCCGATTTCCTGATGAGAAACCGGGGCTTTCTGGTTACCGGGAGTACGAGAGATAGGACTTGAACCTACGACCTCCACCATGTCAAGGTGTTGCTCTACCAACTGAGCTACTCCCGCATTGTACTGGGCAGGGATGGATTCGAACCATCGAAATCGTACGATAGCAGATTTACAGTCTGCCCCCTTTGACCGCTCGGGAACCTACCCATTTTGTTTTTTTGCAGACCGCAGATACGGTGTGCGGCGGTAATTTACACAAACTTGCGGATGATTGCAAGCCTTTTTTTGTAAATTCAGAGATTTTTTTGTAATTTGTAGTTGCGGATGGAGATAAAGACAAACGGAATGCCAATAGCTGCAATGATGAGGGAGAGTAATTGCCCCTGGGTGATGCCGTGCCATACGCCGGCATCGGGTTCCTTGAAGCATTCGCAGGTGATGCGGGCTGCAGGGTAGAGGAAGCAGAAAATGGCGGAAAAGACACCATCCGGCGCTTTTTTCCAGAGCAGGCGCACGCTGAGCCCCACGATGAACAGAATCAATCCCTCTCCCACTGCTTCAAACAGTTGGGAGGGCCAGCGCGGGTTCAGGAACTGGCCGAGTGCTTCGCATACGGCGGTGTTTTCGCGGCACAGGCGGCTGAGGGTGTCGAAAAAAGCTTCGCCGGGCTGGGCCAGGGTGCTGATGCTGCCTCCGGCTGCATGCTCTACGGCTACGAGAGCCTGGAGTTGCTGCTGGGGTTGCAGCTCGAAGATTTCAAGGGGGAATTTCACCGCCAGCGGGTTGGCGGCATCGGTTATGCGCCCGTAGAGCTCGCCGTTGATGAAATTGGCAATGCGTCCGCAGAAAAGTCCGATGGGGCTGGTGATGGCAATACCATCGAGCAGTTTGACGACAGATATCTTGTTGCGCCAGGAGAACCAGAGAGAGGCAATGCCTACGCCGAGAATACCGCCGTGAGAGGCCATACCGCCTTCCCAGACGCGGAATACCCAGGCGGGGTCTGCCAGGAACCCGCTCCACCCGTTTTCCGGCAGCCAGTAAAAGAAGAATTCACCCAGACGCCCGCCTATCAGTACGCCGAGAATGCAGACAAGTGTCACATAGTCGCCCAGTTTTTCCAGGTCCATTTGGAAAAGCTTTTTGCGTGTGAGCCAGTGCAGTACTATATATCCCAGCACAAAGCCGGCCACATAGGCCAGACCATACCAGCGGATGGCCATCGGGGTGCCGGGGAATTGAAAGAGAATGGGATCCAGATTATGAATATAGGGGGTGGCTGCTGGCATGACAGCGGCGGTTATACCACATAGCAGGATGCGGAACAAGTCAAAAGTCTTGCCCATGCGCGAAGTGTCTGTTCCGGCGCTCTTTCAAAAAAAAGGCGTCTTTGTGAAGTTTCTTCTCGCCAAGGGAGGGGTTATTGTGTATAAGTATAGCACACCTTTGTTTTTTTTACTATGAAACGATTCCTTCTTCCTCTTGTCATGACGGTTCTCTGCGGCGTGCAGCAGGCTGTGGCAGCCCCGGATGCAGCTTCTGCTGAGGCCAAGCTGAAATTGAAGAGCAGCGATGCTGAGTTTAGGCCCATTACACCCAAGGACATGGATGGGAATCACTACTTCAAGGTAGATAAGAACAAGAAAACAGCCGCCCCGGACTGGTATTGCCTGATGATTCCGTACGAGCTGACGGGTACATGCCCTTCCAAGGATGGTAAGACGGATTACCCCCTCTACGTGCCTGAGCTCAAGGTGCATGTCTATTGCCTGTTCGATATGGGTAAGCGCGCTTCCGGTGCCAAGAAATACGTTATGATCGACAAGGAAATCACCTATGTTGATATTCCCTTGCCGGAGCGAGATGCGGCTAAGGGTGAAGGCCGCAACAAGAATGTATATGCTGCCGTGTTTGTTTCTCCGGCAGATGCAGCCCGTCTGATGGAAGAGTCTGTCAAGTCGAAGGATAAGGCAGACAAGATCAAGGTGAACCTCAATGATAATCTGGCCGCCGTGGCGGTGGAATTCCGCGTGGGTGATGTGGAGGTTTCCGAATCCAAGAGCAAGAGCGAGAACCCGAAGGGTATTGTCATCAAGACTGATGATCCTCATCTCAATGAGCGTTGGTGGAAGAAGGAAAATACAAGCCTGATTGATCTGCGTGCTATTTCCGAGACTCCCTTTGCTCCGTTCTATGCCGGTGTGTTCCCGCCCACTGCTAATCTGTACGGCTCTCCGATCAGTGCTGTGCCTGCCGCACCGCTGATGGATCCCTCCGGGGCCTATGTACCTGCTGCCGCAACAGAGGATTCCCCTGCTGCAGCTGTTGAGGAAACGGGCAAGAAGAAGAAAGGTAAGAAGAATCGCGGTAAATGATTACTGTGGTTCAGAATGACGGATTTTAACATACAACTGACTACATATGGCTGAATATAAGACAACAGTAGCCCTTGAGATTGGCTCTCAGAGCGTCACAATGGGTGTCTTTACCCCGGCCGGTCGTGGCTTTGCGCTTTCGCGTTATGCCCGCAGGGATATCCTGCTGGACCCGGTTGAGGAAGGTATGCGGATGGATTATGTTGGCAACGCCATCGCTGAGATGGTGCAGGAACTCAAGGTGCGTGGCAGCGATGTCCGCAACATTGTTTCCGGCCAGCAGGTGTTCATGCGCTTCATCAAGCTGCCCGCTATTGATCTGGACGACCTCGCGGAGCAGGTGGGTTATGAGGCTCAGCAGCACATTCCGTTCCCGCTTGAGGATATCATCTATTCCTATCAGGAACTTGCCGATCGTGGTGAGGGTGAGCGCGAGGTGCTTCTTGTCGCTATCAAAAAGGATGTGCTGGACAATCTGAATACCCAGGTGGAAGCCAGCTCGCTCAGAACCCGCAGCGTGGATTGCGCGATTACTTCTCTCTATAATGCGTTCCGTGCCAACTACGACGAGGATGAACCCGTGATGCTGCTGGATATCGGTGCCAAGACGACCGACATCATCTTTGCAGAGGAAGACCGCTTCTTCACCCGTTCGGTTACTGCCGCCGGTGCTTTCATTACGAACAGCATTGCCCGTGAATTCAACCTGAGCTTCCGTGATGCAGAGCAGCGCAAGATTGAGGATGGCGTTGTTTCTCTCGGGAATGGCTATACAGATGCCATGTCGGAGGAAGATGCCGCGCTGGCTACGGTGATTCGCACGGCCATGAGCCGCCTCAGCTCAGAAGTGCAGCGTACCATTAACCATTACCGTGCACAGTACAAGGGGAACGCTCCCACCAAGGCCTATATCTGTGGTGGCGGTGCTCGTCTGCCATTTGCGCTCGAGTTCCTGCAATCCGCTCTGAATATCCCCGTGGAATACCTCAATCCTGTGGATGTACTCAGCGTGGGCCCCAAGGTCGACGAGGCTGAGCTTGAGCAGGATGCCATCTGCCTCGGTTCTCTGGTTGGTGCTGCCATTACGGGGTCCGGTGAAGGTGAATTCAATATCGACCTGGTGCCGACCAGCGTGGGTAAGGACCGCGCAGAGAAGAAGCTTCTGCCGAAGGTGGCCATTGCCGGTGCGCTGGCTCTGGCTGGTGCTGGTTTCTTTGCTTATGCTGCTAACCAGGCTGCTACCTCCTCTGCTGCAGTGCTGGCCCAGGCCAAGGTTGCAGATGACCGGGTGGGTGCGCTCAATTCCCAGATTGAGAATGTCTATGGCAAGTATGAATCTGAAATGAAGAAGATTCAGCAGTTTGCTGAGCTCTACAAGATGCGCGGAGCGTATGCTGAGGTGCTGCAGCAGCTCAGTGCCAAGGCTGCTTCCATCAAGTTCTGGTTCAACGAATTTGCTCCGCTCATCAACTACGATGTTGATGCCAAGGAGTTCGGCGAGAAGGGAGAACTCTCCGCTACTCGCCTGCTGGATATGCGCGGTGGCCGCGCCAAGATGGATTCCTCTGCCCGCAATTCTGCCCCTGATGAGGTGGATACCCGCAAGGTATCCAAGGCTCCGATGGTCACGGCTATCTATGTCAGCGGCTTCGCGGTGAAGCCGACCAAGGCAGATGGTTTGGATCAGCATCAGATGATGCAAGATCTTGTCTACAATAACTTCGATGAAAGAAGTGCTGATTCGCTCTTCTCTTTCACGGAGAGCAAGCTGAAGGAAACTCAGAAGCATTATATGCAGTTTGTCAGCCCGAAGGATGATAAGGGGCTGCCGGATTATGTGGAGCGATTCTTCATGATTCTGCCGCTCAAGTCCCCCATTGCCATTCCTGAGTTGAATGCCGGTAAGAAGTGATGTGAACCCCTGATTTTACTTACGATAATGAACATTAGTGAAAATAAGAGAGTTGTAGCGCTTTCTGCGGTGTTTGCCCTCGCTTTCGGCGGCATCATGTTCTATGGCTATGGTGAAAGCCAGAAGAATGCGGCCAACGAGGCAGAGATTGCTCAGATTCGTGATCGCTTCGATACCTATGCCAATGCAGAAATGCCTCCGACCAAGCAGAGCCTGAAGGAAATCAAGGCTGCTTTTTCCGAGGTATCCGCTGCAAACAAGGATATGCAGGCTGAAATGAATCGCTATGCCGCCCATTGCTGGGGTGATGGCAAGGCGATTTCTTCCCTTGAGTTCCAGACCCGCCTGCTGGCTGCCTGCAAGAAAATCAAGAACCTTGCAGATTCCAGCCAGGCCAAGATTACGGGGAGCGCTGCGGAACTGGGTATGAAAACTCACCAGCGCAATGCGCCTGTGGCAGATAATGTGCCCTTCCTGGATTTTCAGCTCCGTGCGGTGACCCGCGTGGCGGAATCCATTCTGGCTGCAGATACCACAGCTCTTTCGAAGGTTTACTGTGCAGACCTTCCTGAAATTGCGTTTGAGACCCGCAAGCCGGCTCCATATTTCCCCCTTGGGTTTGAGGTGGCCTTTGAGGCTAAGCGCAGTGCCATCGGTTCCGTCATCAACTCCATTGTGCAGGATAAGGATTTCTTCCTTACCATCACAGGTGTTGCGGTAGAGGGCCCCGATAAACTGGCCAGTATCGATGCCTACAAGGCCCCGAATGCTAATGCTACGGCAGGTGCCAATCTCGGCGAAGAGGTTGCAGCAGAGGATTCTGTTGAAGTTGTTGCAGTGCGTAAGACTGGCTCTCCTGATGAGACTGTCCGTGTATACATGACACTGCAGGTGCTCTACTTCACCCCCGGAAAGACCAAGTAAACCTTAACAATTCATACAAATTATGGCTGAACAATCAAATCCCGGGCTCAAGGCCATTATGACCGGTGTTGTGCTGAGTGTGGCTGCTGCTTCTCTGGGTGGCTATACGATGTACTCCGGCAAGGTGGAACCTGTCGATACCAGCATCAAATCATCTTCTACTGATGGTTCCCTCACTGCGGAAGCTCAGAAAGTGAAGGATATGGTGAAGCGCGATTTGTCCATTGTGGATGTTGCTCCTGCAGGTGCTACAATCAATGGTCATCCACGTCTGGCTCCGCTCTTCTTTGCTCCCGAACTCTGGCAGGTGACTCTGCACGATAAGAAGGAAGTGACCGTTGTCGACATTTATGACCCTGCATCTCCCAGTATCCACGGCGATATTCCGAACTCCTGGTTTATTGCTAATAATCTGGCAGATGCCCTGGGCCGCGCCAATGGTCGCACTGCAGACAGTGATAATGATGGTTTCTCCAATGAGGAGGAATATGTTGCCAAGACCTGTCCTTCTGCTGCCAACAGCTATCCTGACCTGGTACAGGCTTCCGGCGGAACACCGAAACTGGAAGTGCTTGCCATTGACGATGTCCGCGCGCTGGTGACAACCGATAACATGTTTGCAGATGCTTCTCAGAAACCGACATCCGTCAATATCCGTGTGTACAATAAGCGTGCGGATTATGTGCCGTCGCACAAGGTGACCGTGAAGCCTGGTGAAAGCTTTGACCTCTCCGCAAGTGAAAAGAAGGGCCGCTTTACGGTGGTGCGCTTCGACGTGCGTGAATTCCCGGATTATGGTGGTACAATGACCAAGGAGAATGTCCTTGTTATCCGTGACAATGTGACCGCCTCCGATGAAAAGGAATTTGTGATTCGTGCCGGCAAGACTCCGGAAGGTCACAATGACCTTGGTAAGCCGGCTGAAAAGGGCCGCATGATAACGGATACAACAGTTACTATGCGTGTCACTGCCGGTTCTTCCTTCGGTAAGCCGGAAGGGGAATTCTCCGTGCAGATGCATGCTCCCTTCATTATTCCCGGTGGTAAGGCCGATGGCTCGGAACTTCGCGCTACTCTGGAAACCAGGGATGCTTCCGGGTCTGTGAATATCCGCCTCGAAGGAGCTGAAAGTCCGGTCAATGTCCCCAAGGCTTCCGGAAAAGGCTCTTCTTCCAAAAAAAATCGAAAGAAATAAGAAAAAATTGAATTGTAGACTTTACATTTGAATAGAATTCTGCCATAAATAGGACATTACCATGAACCACACACCTCTCATTAACTCAAAGCGTGCGATGATTCTTACCGCCATCGCTGTTTCCTGCCCGTTTGTGCAGGCCAGCACGGCAGGTTACATCAGCACATCGTCCGCTGCCGGCACCAGTCAGGTGGGTCCCACCGCCGTGTATTCTGGTGACACTCAGAACAGCATCAATGCTCGTGAGGCTGCACGCCGCAAGGCCAAGACTTCCGAGGCTCTTGAGCTGCTTCAGCAGGGCCGTACCTGCTACTCCCAGAAGGAGTATGTGCAGGCTCTGGAGAAGTACCAGGCTGCCTGGAAGGAAGTTCCCAAGGCTCCTGCCACCCAGAAGCTTCAGGAGTTCCTTGTGAAGAGCATCGGTGATGCCTCTATCGCTGTGGCTATGGAGTATGCCCGTGTCGGTCGTTACGATGAGGCCGAGCAGCTCCTTCTCGATGTGCTTGAGCGCGACCCCAACAACAAGCGCGCCCGCCACGAGCTTGCTCTCATGCGTGATCCGGTGCGTAACAATCCCGCACTTACCCCTGAGCATGTCAAGAATGTGGAAGAGGTGAACCGCCTCCTCACGCTGGCTTATGGCCACCTTGATCTGGGTAACTATGATGCTGCCTATGACGAGTTCAATCGTGTCATCAAGATTGACCCGTACAATACTGCTGCCCGTCGTGGTCAGGAAAGCATCAGCAAGCGCCGCGCCAATTACTACAAGGCCGCTCACGACTCCTTCCGTGCCAAGGCTCTTGCAGAGGTTGATGCCATGTGGGAGGAACATCTTCCCCAGGTTCAGCCGACCATTCATACCGAGAGCGGAGAGGCTGTTGCTACTTCCGAAGGTGTGCTTCGCAACCGCGACAATCTGGTCAATCTGAAGTTTGACCGTGTGGATTGGGATAACATCCTCATGGAAGATGCTCTGGATATCCTCCGCAAGAAGGCTATGGATAACGGCATGCAGATGAACTTCGTGTTTGAGAAGGCCCGTGCCGAAGAGCCTGCCCCTGTACCTGTTGCCTCTGATGACGAAGAGGAAGAAGAGGAAGAAGAGGAAGAAGAGGAGGAGGGTGATGAGGAAGAAGAGGAAGCCGCTGCTCCCGCTCCGGCTCCTGTGCCTCAGGTCATCAAGCCTGCAATGATTGAGAAGCTCAATCTGGTCAACGTGACCGCAGCAGACCTGCTCGCTCGCATGTGCTCTATGGCTGACTGCGAATTCCGCGTTGAGGATACTGCAGTTGTGATCTCTCAGAAGGGCTCTGGTCCCGGCAACTTCACCCGCCGCCAGTGGACTGTTCGTCCGTCTTTCTTCTCCTCCGGTGGTGGCGAAGAGGAATCCGATGAAGAGGATGATGATTTCTCCTCCGGTGGTTCCCGTCGTGCTCCCAAGATTGATGCCAAGGCTTCTCTTATCGAGATGGGTGTCAACTTCCCCAAGGGTGCTACTGCCAAGTATTCCCCCATTACGCAGATGCTGACGGTGGTGAACACGGATGCTGAACTTGAATCCGTGGAAGAAGCCATCAACCACTTCCGTCAGAAGATGCCCAAGATGGTGAAGGTGTCTGCCAAGTTTGTTGAGGTTTCTCAGACTAATGAGGAAGAACTCTCCTTTGACTGGGTTATCAATCCTTTCAACATTGGTGGTGTGGCAGGTTCCAACAACTCCTATCTTGGCGGCGTGAACGCTGAGTCTTCCAATCCTCTGCGTAAAGACAAGAACTTCGTTGGCGTTACTGGGCGTGATGCAACAACTACCGGGTTGATGACAGGTGGTCTCCGTTCCGGCTCTGGTGCCATTACCTCCGGTGCTCTTACCAATCTGCTGAACTCCGGTTCTGCTGGTGCTGCTACCACATCTCAGAGTGCTCCCGGCGTGATGTCCCTCTCCGGCATTTATGACCGCGGCTCCTATCAGATGATTATGCGCGGTCTTTCCCAGAAGAAGGGCGTGGATGTGATGTCTGCTCCGAGCCTTGTAATCAGCGGTGATGAGACTCCCGAGTATGCTCCCCAGCCTGACCAGCTTGCAGCTGACCAGAACCCGGAAGATGGTTGCGCCAAGATTGAAGTGATTCGCCGCTTCGTCTACCCGACCGAGTACGATCCGCCCCAGATTCCGAACGTATCTGACGACGATGACGATAATAATACAACACGTGCCCGCACTATGCCTGTGGCTGCTCCCGCCAACCCCTCCAGCTGGGGTGTGGAAGAAGTGGGTGTGATGCTCCGCTTCCAGATTGAGCCGCTGAAGGAAGGCGAAGGTGATATCGTGCGCTTCAAGCGCTTTGAAATCCGCGTGATTGACTTCGAAGGCTTCGTGAATTATGGTTCTCCGATTCAGACTGTCGTCCAGAAACCAGAAGACAATAATATTATCGGGGGTGCTGTTGATACCGTTACCGATACCGTTACCGGTAATACCGACGATAAAGATACGCCCGAGCCTGTTGTGCTGACTGAAAACCGCATCGATATGCCCATCTTCAGCCGCCGTTACATCAACTCCAACCCCTGCGTGTATGATGGTCACACCATCGCCATCGGTGGTATGATTCAGGATGAAGTGCAGAAGGTGGAAGACAAGGTGCCCGTATTCGGTGACCTGCCTCTCATCGGCCGCTTCTTCCGCAGCAATGCTGAATCCCATGTCCGCAAGAACCTGATGGTGTTCGTAACCGCCGATGTTATCGACCCGTTCGGTAAGCCGCTTCGCAACCGCGACACCGGCACCAGCACTCCGAGTGCTTCCAGTTCTATCCCCGGTCTCTTCCCGGATGATGCTCTGGTGAATCCCTGATTAAACCAGGTTCATTGGTAATTTTGCCCCGCTCTGTCAGCCAGAGCGGGGCATTTTTATGGACAGATACAAAAAAATGCAAAAAAAGATGATATTTTTCTTGCCAGATGGTGGATGGTGTGGTAAATTGCTCTCGCGCCGGGCAACCGGGGCAATAAGGAAAAGTCTGGATCGTCTAGAGGCCTAGGACTCGCGCCTTTCACGCGCGCAACACGGGTTCGAATCCCGTTCCAGATGCTGATCGGTTCCACCTCAGGGTGGAACCGATTTTTTATCTGTATCAGGAAGCATGTCTGGGTATCTTCGAAAAATTGTTGACCGCCATGAGTTGAAGCGTCTGCTTGTGCTCATGTTGCCGCTGTATGCTGCCAACCTGATGCATATGGGCATGGGGGTGGTTGATACTGTTGTGGCAGGGCGTGCCGGGGCAGAGCAGCTGGCCGGAGTGGCGCTTGGTACTTCTGTGACGGTGCCCATCATGGTGGCTGTCGGGGCTGTGCTGACCATTATCGGGCCTATGATATCCCGTTTGCGTGGTGCCGGCTGCGAAGGTAAGGTGGGGTTGTTGCTGAATAATGCCAAACTGCTGGCAGTAATGCTGATGGTGGTTGAGGCGCTTGCCTTGCTGGCAGGTGCGTTTGTCTTTCCTCTGGTCTCAGATGATGCGGAGATGGTGCGGGTCGCCAGTGATTATCTTTACTTTCTGGTTCTGGCTGTGCCTGCGAGTGTCATGATGCGTTGTCTTCAAGGGCATTTTGAGGGATATGGGCACACCCGCCCCGCCATGCTCATTTCATTTGCGGGGCTTCTGCTCAATATCCCGCTCAACTACATCTTTGTATTCGGCTGGGGGGCTGTTCCTGCCATGGGAGGTGCTGGTTGCGGCCTGACTACGGCACTGATTCATTATATCATGGTAGCCGCACTGCTGGTGCTGATGGCTGTTTACCCCCGTTACCGGCGCAATATGGCGCAGATGTGGGCAAACCGCCGGGCTGAGTGGCGTGTGGTGCGTGATATCTTTACAAAAGGGCTTCCCCTGGGGGTGGCTTCCCTCTGTGAAATGACCTTCTTTTGTCTGGTGACTCTCGTGATTGCTCCGCTCGGGGCACTGGCGGTGGGGGCACACCAGGTAGCAATCAATGTCTCGGCGGTGTTGTTCATGTTTCCGCTTTCGCTGAGTGTGGCGGCCTCCATTCGTTCTGCGTATCACGTAGGCGCGCGTAATAGAGAGAGTTTTGACGCTATGCTGCGTACCAGTATCAGCTTCATGCTGCTGGTCATTGTAGCACTTGCCTTGTTGACCATCTGCTTCCGTCGGGAAATCATTATGCTGTATACCGATGAAGCTCCTATCATTGAACTGGCTTCCTCTCTCCTTGTACTGTGTGCCGTTTATCAGTTGTCAGACGCTGTTCAGGCCCTCATGAGCGGGCTGCTGCGCGGATGCCACGACACCCAGGCCATTACCTGGGTCAATATGTTTTCCTACTGGGCTATCGGTTTCCCCCTGGCCTGTGTGCTGGTGCGTACTGACTACCTTGTTCCGGCCATGGGGCCCATGGGGGCCTGGGTCAGCTTTGTGGTATCCCTCACCATTACAGCCATGATGCTCTGCTGGCGTTTTGCTCAGGTCAGAAGGCGTGTGTTTGCGCGTTGAATCAGATGTCCTTCCGAGAGCGGAGCAGGGGGGCTGAGGAGATTCTGCTTCTTCCTGATGTGTGAGAATTGGGGCCTCGAGAGGCCTTTTTTGTATTTCCTGATAAAAAATTATGGGAAAGGGGAGAAAAGTCGCGTTATTTTGCTTGACGCACGATAGAGAAGAGCGTATAGTGGGTGCCCCGCACTACAGGTGTAGTGTGGCCTGAACACATATAAAGAAAACACAAACGATGAAGACCCACGTGAAGAAAGGTGATAACGTACAGGTTATCGCTGGCAAGAACAAGGGCAAGCGTGGTGTTGTTCTTTCCGTGAATGCCAAGAAGCAGACCGTGACGGTTGAGGGTGCCCGCATCCTCAAGAAGGCTACCAAGCCTACCGAAGCTGATCCTGAAGGCGGCATCAAGGAAATCGACGGCGCCATCCACATCTCCAATGTGAAGAAAGTGAGCTGATGCCGCAAGGCTGAAACTCCGCGCTTAAGCCATCAACAAACGAACTATTAACAAGAGCTGACCCGCTAATATTATGAGCACACCTACATTGCTTACATACTACAAGGAGAAGGTCACCAAGGCCCTCCAGGCGAAGCACAACTATGCCAACGTGCATCAGATTCCCCGT
>CAJGDB010000050.1 GCA_904502165.1 uncultured Akkermansia sp. | reverse complement strand
GAACGCGCCGCGATTGCCGAAGCCGCAAAGCAGATTCCCATCGTGTTCGCCTCCAATTACTCCGTGGGTGTGAACACGCTTTTCTGGCTTACCCGCAAGGCTACCCAGATTCTCAAGGATTACGATATTGAAATCATCGAGATGCACCACCACCACAAGCTGGATGCCCCCAGCGGCACCGCCCGCACCCTGGCTGAGGTGGTGTGCGAGGAAACCGGCATGGATTACAACAAGGATGTGATGCATGGCCGCGAGGGCCTGGTGGGCGCACGCCCGCAGCGCCAGATTGGTATGCACTCCATGCGCGGTGGCGATGTAGTGGGTGACCACACCGTCATGTACGCCACCGATGGTGAACGCGTGGAGCTCACGCACAAGGCCTCCAGCCGCATGACCTTTGCCGGTGGAGCCGTGCGCGCAGCCCTCTGGCTGGCGGATAAGCCCGCCGGGCTGTACAACATGCAGGACGTGCTCGGCTTCACCGACTAACCCCCATGGCTGCCGATGCAACCATGCGCCGCTGTGTCTTTTCCCTGGGTTCCAACCTGGGGGACAGGCTGGCGCACCTTGAATCTGCCTGCGATTACCTGGCCGATGTATTCGGCGGGCTCCGCTTGTCGCAAGTGTACGAAACGGAGCCGGTGGGCTGCCCGGAGGGGGCTCCGAGCTACTTGAACGCCTGCGTAGAGGTGGAAACCGACATGCCAGCCGAGGAAATACTGCAACTCTGCCTGCGTATCGAGGCTGAACTGGGCCGCACCCGCAGCGGCGAATACGGCGAAGCCCGCACCTGCGACATAGACCTCATCTGCTGCGGCAGCGAAACCTGCCACACCACAGCCCTCACCCTGCCCCACCCGCGGGCACACGAACGGGAATTTGTACTGCGCCCGCTTTGCGACATCGACCCGCTGCTCATGCTGCCCGGGCAAACACTAAATGCTGCCCAGCTTCTAACTGCCCTGCCACCTGGACCAGCCGTAACACCCTACCCGCTTTGATATTTCTCCCATGACCACGAGTGAAAAGATTGCCGCCATTCAGGCAAAAATGGGGAAGACACCCATTTCACAACTCACCGCCTACGATTACCCCACCGCCCGCATGCTGGATGAAGCCGGCATTGATATGATTCTGGTGGGAGATTCCCTGGGCATGACGATGCTGGGATACCCGGACACCACCCACGTGACCCTGGCGCACATGCTGCACCACGGCGAATGCGTGGCGCGCGGCGCAAAAAATGCCCTGGTGATTCTGGACATGCCCATCCACACCTTTGATACCCCCGAACAGGCAGTAGAGAACGCCCGCAAGCTCATGAGCACCGGGGTGGATGCCGTCAAGCTGGAAGGCGGCGCTGCCAAGGAGGCTGAAATCCGCGCCATTGTGCAGGCTGGCATTCCGGTGCAGGCGCACATCGGCCTGCTGCCCCAGAAAGTCAAGGAAGAAGGCGGCTACAAAATGAAAGGCAAGACCGATGCCGAGGCTGCCCTGCTCATGGCTGATTTAGAGGCCGTGGTACGCGCAGGAGCTTTCTCTGGGGTCATTGAATGCACGCGCCACAGCGTGGCCGCGCAGCTCACCGCCGCCAGCCCTGTTCCCACCATCGGCATCGGTTCCGGCCACGGCACCTGCCATGGCGAAGTAAGCGTATTCCACGACCTCGTGGGCGGATTCCCCTGGTTCATCCCCAGCTTTGTGCAGCCGAAGGCCAACATTGCTGCCGACATCATCCGCGGCGTGACGGAATGGAAGAATGAACTTCAGATACCGCAGGCGTAAGTACGTACTTCTCACTTCGTATTTTGTACTTTGTACTTTCCTTCATTCCGGCAGATTTTCCGCAACGATGGCGCGCTGTTCAAACCAGCGCGCCTTCTGTTCACTCACCGGGAGCATCAGTTCCCCCAGGCGCCCTGAGCGATACGCCCCGGCACAGGCTGCACAGGCAGCAGTATTCCCCTGCAAAGCCATGAGGTGCAGCGAAACAGCCCGCGCATAGGACGCTGCCGCTCCATCCAGCCCCAGTGCCGGATTCTGCTGTTGCAGCCAGGCAAGAAGCAACACCCGGAACTGCTCAGCATCCTCTGCCAGCATGGCTTTCTGCCATGTATCGGAGGGAGATGCCTGAGTCGCCGCCACCGCTTTGCCGCCCTTTACTTCCTGCCAGATGCGTGCCATCTCGGCAGAATCAAGGGTCACCGGCTCACACGCCTCAAAAAGCGATGACTGCGCCACCGCAACGCCGCACAACAAGGGAATACAAAGGCGCAGCATCATTTGGCAGAGCGACGCGCAAAGTGGTGGGTAATAACCGTCCAGAGCTCCTGCATTCCTTCAGATTCAAAATAGGGCTCCTTCATCATATCCCACATGATGGCGCTCACCTTGTTCTGAGCCTCGGCCAGAGCCTCGAGCTGAGCGTCATTCCCATGAAGAATCGGACGCAGATAGGAAAACTTACGCATCAGCTTCTTCTTGACTTCCTTGGCGCTCTTGTCATCTGTCACGGTCTTGAGCATGGACTCAGCCTCAGCGAGTGCCTTGAGCTCTGCAGAATAGGCACGGTCCAGATCCGCAGCAGACAAACCGAATGTTTCATCCTTGGCAGAAAGCGGTGCGGGAACCAGCAGACCGAGGCCCATGGAAACAGAAAGAAGAAGCAGAAAGCGGCGCATAGCGTAAAGTGTCATGTTCAAAGGAAGAATAACACACAGACCACCGACTGTCAAACGGGAAGAGCAGGAAAACGATTTTTACGCAGAACTGACAAAGCGGCGGCTTGTTCCCGGAGGCGGAGCGTTGTTTAATGAATAACAGATGCACACCCGTTCCGAGAAAATTCTTTCTTTCCTGCTCAGCTGGTCTCCGGGCGCCCCCCTGGCCACGCTCTGCTGGGCTGTTGCCTGTTCGGCATTTGAAGGAATCCGCGTGGTATCAGCAACGCCTCTGCTGATAGCCGTAATCGGGGTGTGGGTAGCTGCGGTGTATCTCCAGCCAGCCCCTCCCCGGAAACAATCGGAGGGGAACCGGAACCAGCGGAATGTACTGTCCCATTTGCAGCATATCACCCTCCTGGGCTGCCTTGTCTGGCTTTGCGGCTGGCGCGCAAACCAGTTGATACTGGAGTTTTTCAGCTTCCCTGCCACGCTGTTCTTCATATCGCGGTTTTTCAGGGGGAGAATCCTGAGGGTGCCGGGGATAATCATGCAGTCGATGGCGCTGGGAATGACCTGTGCCGCTCCTGCCCTCTATTTCTCCTTTCTGAAATTACCAATGCAGCTTGTATTCTGCGTCCCTGTCTGCTATCTGGGGGTTCTCTTCTGCATAGCGACCTGGGAACGCACAGAGATACGCCAGGGAAAGAACAGTCACCTCTGCCCCGTCATCTGCGCGGGCTTGCTGCTGGCCGCCTCGCTTCACCACAGCAAGACCGCAGCCCCGTTTGAGCAGGCGTTTTTCACAACCATCGCCATCGGTGGCGCATGCCTTATGGTCGCGCCCCTGCTGTACAGAAGGCTCAGCATTCCGGCAGCCATCCTTCTCAACTGGCTGGCCGTGATACTCCCGGCCGTGGCAGGCATTCTGCTCTATGCCCCGGCCTGCCGGTAATTCCGGAATAACGCTTACATTCCCAGAGCAGCCGCCAGATTAGCCGCTACGCTGCGGAATGCGGCCGATACCGGATTAGACTCAGGATTCTCCAGCGCTACCGGAGTGCCTTCATCACCACAGGAGCGGGTCTGCGTATCCAGCGGCAACTTGCCCAGCAACGGCACACCCAGGCGGGCCGCCTCGCGCTCGCCGCCACCTTCGCCAAAGATGTGGTATACCTTGTCATCACTAGGACAATGGAAATAGCTCATATTCTCAATGATGCCGAGAATCGGTGTATTCACACGCTGGAAGAGCCCCACCGCCTTACGGGCATCAATGAGGGCCACCTCCTGCGGGGTCGTGACAATCACAGCGCCGGCCAGGGATACAGTCTGCACAATCGTGAGCTGGATATCGCCTGTACCTGGAGGCATATCCAGAATGAGGAAGTCCAGGCCGCCCCACTCCACATCGCGCAGGAACTGCTGCACATAGCGGGTAGCCAGAGGTCCGCGTACCGCAAGCGGCGTATCGCCATCCACCAGCAACGCCATGGAAAGTAATTTGACCCCGTGCGCCTCAACAGGCAGGAACTGTTCCTTATCACTGCAGCCGGGGCGCTCGGTCGTACCGAACATGAGAGCCATGGACGGGCCGTAGAGGTCCAGGTCCAGCAGGCCGACCTTATAACCCAGACGGGATAAGGCCACGGCCAGGTTAGAGGAAACCGTGCTCTTGCCCACACCGCCCTTACCGGAGGCTACGGCAATCACATGTTTCACCCCGGGCACGCTGGACTTCCAGTCATCCGGGTTATCGCCTTCCTCTGCCTCTGCTTTCTTCTGCGCCGGGGCATGGTGCTCCATATGCACATCGTGAGAGGTGACACCGGGCAATTCCTGCAGCACGCTCACCACACGCTCGTATATATAGCGGGGGACATCAGAATTGCGGCTCTCGACGCGGAGGCTCACCTCTACCCGCCCTTCCGGTGTAACCAGGATATTCTGCACCAACCCGAAAGCCACAATATCGCGGCTGAAACCGGGGTATTTCACCGTAGTCAGCGCGGCACGCACAAGCTCGGGGGTCAAGGTTGTTTCACTCATGCGGGCATTGTAGCACCCCCCGGAAGAGGAAGCAAGCCCAACATTTGTCTTGCCTTGCCTGCAAGGCAGAGGTAAACTAGCTGCATGATGAACATTCTCGTTACTGGAGGCACCGGTTTTGTGGGTGCCAACCTCTGCCACCGCCTCATTGCTGATGGACACCGCGTCATCTGCCTGGACAACAACTACACCGGGTCTCTGGACAATGTGAGCGACCTGATGGATAACCCCCGTTTCAGCTTCGTGGAACACGATGTCATTTTCCCCTACGACTGCCCGGAAAAGCTCGACCGCATCTATAACCTGGCCTGCCCGGCCTCGCCCCCTGCCTACCAGGGCGAGCGCTCCATATTCACCACCAAGACCTGCGTGCTGGGAGCGCTGAACATGCTGGAACTTGCCAAGAAGAATAACGCACGCATCCTGCAGACCTCTACCTCCGAAGTATACGGCGAGCCGCTGGTGCATCCGCAGGTGGAAACATACCGCGGCAATGTGAACCCAATCGGCATCCGCGCCTGCTACGATGAAGGCAAACGCTGTGCTGAAAGCCTTTTCTTTGATTACCACCGCCATGAAGGGGTGGATATCCGCGTTATCCGCATTTTCAACACCTACGGGCCTCTCATGGACCCGAACGATGGCCGCGTGGTTTCCAACTTCATCTGCCAGGCGCTGCGGGGAGAGGATATCACCATCTATGGCGAAGGCCAGCAGACACGCTCGTTCCAGTACATCGACGACCTCATTGAGGGCATGGTGCGGATGATGGAGAATGAACAGGGATTCCTTGGACCAGTGAACCTGGGCAACCCCGGGGAATTCACCATCCGCCAGCTGGCCGAAATGGTGCTGCAGAAGATTGAGACCTCCAGCAAGCTGGTGCAGCGGCCCCTGCCCTCTGACGACCCCACGCAGCGCCGCCCGGATATCACCCTGGCCGGTGAGCAGCTGGACTGGAAGCCCACTATTCCCCTGACCGATGGGCTCGACCGCACTATTGCCTATTTCCGCAAGCGTATAGGCAAGTAAGCATCAGCCCCGGAGCTGGCTTTCAAACTGGCGGAACTGGATGGCCTCGAACAAGTGGGCATCCGTCGGTGTCTCGCACCCGGCCAGGTCGGCAATGGTGCGGGTAACACGCAGAATGCGGTCAAAGGCACGGGCCGAAAGCCCCAGCTGCTCCACGGCATCCAGCAGCAGTTGCTGCTGAGAGGGAGTAAGGGGACAGACCTGGCGCAGTTTTTTGCTGCTCAGGCGGGCGTTGCATGTTGCGCCGGTCTCAGCATAACGCTGCATCTGCCGTGCGCGGGCAGCCACCACCCGGGCGCGGATGGCGGCGCTGCTCTCACCATCGGGGCGGGCCAACAGGCTGGCCGGGTCAACTGGTGGCACTTCGATAATGATATCAAAGCGATCCAGCAAAGGGCCGGAAATCTTCTTGCGGTACCGGGTCACATCTGCTGGTGAACAACGGCAGCGGTGCGTGGTATCCCCCAGATAGCCGCAGGGACACGGATTCATGGCCGCAACAAACATGAACGCACAGGGAAAATCCATACTGCCGCTGGCACGCGAAATGGTCACCGCGCCGCTTTCCAGCGGCTGGCGCAGCGTCTCCAGGGTACGCCGGGCAAATTCCGGCAGCTCATCCAGAAACAGAACCCCGTGGTGAGCCAGCGAGATTTCCCCCGGTGATATGGTGGAACCACCCCCCATGAGGCCCACATCCGATATCGTATGATGCGGGCTGCGGAACGGGCGGTGAACCAGCAGGCCTCCTGTGCGGGGCAGCAATCCGCACACGGAGTGAATTTTGCTCACCTCCAGTGACTCCTCCTGGGTGAGCGGAGGCAATATGGTAGGCAAGCGGGTCGCCAACATACTCTTGCCGCTGCCGGGGCTGCCGCACATGAGCAGGTTATGGCCACCGGAGGCGGCTATCTCCATGGCACGGCGGGCATAAGGCTGGCCCTTCACTTCATCAAAATCCACTTCTGCCGGCAGAGGGGGCAGCTCATCCGGCAAGGTATAGGGAGTATGGGCCGCAGGATGCAGCAGGACCTCCCACGCCTCGCGCAGTGTCTCCACGGTATACACAATCAGGCCGTCCACCACGGCAGCTTCTGCGGCATTCTCCGGAGGCACCATCATATACCGCCGCCCGGCATCGCGTGCAGCAACCGCCAGGGGGAGCACGCCGCGAACCCCGCGCACCACACCATCCAGAGCCAGCTCACCTACCAGGCACCAGGCATCCAACCCGGTGGGCACGCGGCGCTTGAAGGACTCCGGCACCTCGCGGTAGTTTTCCTGAATAGCCATTTCCAGCGCCAGGGCAATAGGCAGGTCGAAACCGGGCCCCTGTTTCCGCACATCTGCCGGTGCAAGGTTCACCGTCACATTCATATCCCCGGGGCGGAAGAAAGAGCTGTTGGCCAGCGCGGCCGTAACACGCTGCACACTTTCACGCACCGCCGCATCAGGCAATCCCACCACAGTAATACGGCCCACATCCTCCACAGGGCGGGCATCTACCTCCACCTGAACTTCATAGCCGTTGATTCCCTCAACCGCAGCAGAATGCAATCGTGTAATCATCTCTCTTTCACAATGACTCTGGAGCCCAGATCCATTTTTTCAAAAAGAATACTGCAGGCTTCTTCTGGAATTCGCACGCAGCCATGCGAATCAGAATCGCGGTACACCTTGCCGACATGCATACCGACAGGGCCGTTGAAGCGCATCCAATACGGCATATCCGCGCCCTCAAACACCGCACCAGGCGGCGGCACATCCGTAGAGGAAACGCCGCGCTGGAGCACCTGTGTCCCATCCTCACTCAAGAATACGCCATAGCGGTTGGAGCGATGCTCACGGATTTTCTGGGTAATGCGGAACCTGCCAACCGGGGTTTCAGAACCGCCCACCCGGCCGGAGCATATGGGGAAGTCCATGGCAATGGTATCGTGAATATACAGGCGGCCGCGCTGAATATCCAGCAGGAATTCCACGCGGGAATCCTGCGGCGCATACTGCTCCAGCGCTGCACCCCGCCACATATCGCGGGTTTCGCGGTAGCCGGGGCTGGCTATGAAATCCTCAAAGGTATAGGCAACCCGTTTGTTGCGGGCCTCTGCATCCAGCCGATCGCCCTCTGCGCGGTAGTAGGCCTGCAAATCCACCACTTCGTTCTGGGTGCAGGCAGTCAGCAGAATCAGCACTGGCAGTAATGCCTTCATACGCGGTACAGAGCGATACGGGCAGCAAATTCCTTAGGCAGAATGGCTTCCACAATAGCATCATTCCCTTCGTATTCCGTATTGAGAACTTTGCCATCGCGGTGCATGATGGCAATGATGCGGCTTTCTGCCAGGGGGATGCGGTAGGTCTGGCGCTCCACCCGGTGAGACAGCATTTCCACGCAGGAAGCCATCAGGGCATCCACGCCCTGTTCTTCCAGAACACTCATCGTCAGGCTGGGACACGAGACTTTTTCTGCCAGGGCAGCAAGTGTCACCTCGCGCATCTCTTCAGGAATGAGGTCGCACTTATTCCAGACCACCACCATGGGTTTATCCGCAGCGCCGAGGCTGTTGAGTACCTCGCAGGTAGTTTCGTAGTGCCGCAGGGCATCTTCATCACTCGCATCCACTACCTGAATCAGGAAATCGGCAAGGACCGCTTCTTCCAGCGTAGACTTGAAGGCCTCCACCAGGCGGTGTGGCAGGTTGCGGATAAAGCCGACTGTATCAGTCAGCACCAGGGGCTGGCCATCGGGCAGCTCAATCTTGCGACTGGTCGTATCGAGCGTTGCGAAAAGAATATTCTGAGCCAGCACCCCAGCCCCGGTCACCAGGTTGAGCAAAGAGCTCTTGCCGGCATTGGTATAGCCTACTATGGCAGCGGTTGGAATCCCCTGGCGAGTGCGTTCCTTGCGCTGAGTCCCGCGCTGGCGGCGCACTATCTCCAGTTCATCGCGGATGGCTTCAATGCGCTCGCGCGCCAGGCGGCGGTCCACCTCAATCTGTTTTTCACCTTCACCACGGGCAGCAGCACCGCCACCCTTGCCACCGCCGCTGCCTCCACGCTGGCGGTCGAGGTGCTTCCACATACCCGTCATGCGGGGTAAGGCATACTGCATGCGGGCGAGGTCCACCTGCATCACGGCCTCGCGGGTGCGGGCCCGCTTGGCAAAGATATCAAGGATAACCTCTTCACGGTCAATCACCGTCACATCTGCCAGTTTTTCCCACTCGCGCTGCTGACTCGGAGAAAGCAGGTTATCAAAAATAAGGCAGTCGGCATTCAGCTCCTGCACGCGGTCGCGGATTTCCTCGGCCTTGCCGATACCGCAAAGATATTTGGCCTGCACTTCACGGGTGAACTCGAGCATGGTACCCACAATCCCGATACCCAGATTGCTCACCAGATCCTCCAGCTCAGCCAGCAGGGCTGCGCGCTCACGCCGGGTGTCTCCCGGCATACCCAGCCCCACCAGCAGGGCGCGCTCCACCATCTCCGGTTTCTCGCGGATTTCAAACGACATAGCCGGTATTATTCAAAGCTGCGATAGGAACGCACCGGTACATCACGCAGTGCATCCGGATGATAGGAATTGCAGGCGCACTCTCCGCAGGAGGAAAGAGCCAGGAGAGCTGCGGCGGAAGCCATTACAAAAGCAAGCGTCTTCATGCGCTCTATTGAAACGCAAAAAGACGCTTTTTTCAAGCACAAAGTGAGCCAGAATATCAGTCTTCCACCCGCGGTACAGCCAGGGCTTTCTTCTCTGCCTCCAGCTGCTGAATGCGCTCCAGAGCTGCGTCGATATTCTCGCAGATGTTCTCTGCATGCAGCTCGCTCATGAAGGGAGAATCGCGGCGGATGACCTTGTGGGGCTGTTTCTGCACACCACAGAGCAGCAGCGTGATGTTGCGGCGATGACAGTAGGCCAGGAAGTCTTCCAGGGCATGCAGGCCGGAGGCATCAAGCGCAGGCACCAGTCGCAGGCGCAGCAGCACATAATCCACCTCGCGCCCGAGGTTACGGAAAACGCGATCTTTGAACTGCTCTACCGCGCCAAAGAAGAACGGGCCCTGCACGTCGAAGATTTCCACATTCTCAGGCACGTGGCGCAGGTAGCGGGAACGGGAGGGCTGTTCCTCCGGGTCCTCGCCTTCCAGCTCACGGGAGATGGATTCCACATTGCTTATCTGAGCCATGCGGCCAATGAACAGCAGAGCGGCGAGCACCACCCCCACCTCCACTGCCACCACCAGGTCAATCAGCACGGTGAGGATAAAGGTAAGGCAGAGCACCACGGCATCCTGACGCGGCCCCTGCAGCAGGTGGATAAAGGTGGAAACCTCTGCCATGTTCCAGCAGACAATCACCAGAATACCCGCCAGCGCAGCCAGGGGAACCATAGCGGCATATTGCCCGGCAAGCATGAGAATCAGCAGAAGCGTAAGGGCATGAATGATGCCGGAAACGGGGGTCTTACCGCCGGCGCGGATGTTGGTTGCCGTGCGGGCGATAGCACCGGTTGCGGGAATACCGCCGAAGAGCGCGGAGGCCATATTACCCACACCCTGCCCTATCAGCTCTGTGTTCGGGTGGTGGCGGGAACCCGTCATACCATCTGCCACGCTGGCGCTCAGCAGCGATTCAATGGCAGCCAGCAGCGCGATGACGAAGGCAGGCTGCACCAGCTGCGGCAGGTTCTTCCAGTCCACCTCCGGCAGGCTCGGCATGGGAAGTCCCTGCGGCAGCTCGCCGAAGCGGGAACCGATGGTTTCCACAGGCAGGTGGAAGAGCTGGCACACGATGGTGCTGACCAGCATACCGACCAGCATGAACGGAGCTTTCGGGAAAAGACGCTTGGTAATCAGAATAACAGCTACCGTCAGCACAGACAAGCCCAGCGCCCAGTAGTTCACAGTGTGGAAATGGGCAAAGTAACACTCCCATTTGGCAATGAACTCTGCCGGAACAGCACTTTCAATCTTCAAGCCGAACAGGTCCTTGACCTGCGTGCAGAAAATAGTCACGGCAATACCGCTGGTAAAGCCGGTAGTCACCGGATAGGGGATGAACTTGATGAGTGACCCCATGCGGCATACACCAAAGAGAATCAGGAACAGCCCCGCCAGCAGCGTGCAGAGTATCAGGCCAGAAAAACCGAAACTACCCACCACACCGGAAATCAGTACGACAAAGGCACCCGTCGGGCCACCAATCTGAAACTTACTGCCACCCAGCAGGGAGATAAGAAAACCGGCTACCACAGCCGTGATAAGCCCGGTTGAGGGGGTGATTTCACTACTTCCGCAGGCAATGGCAAAGGCCATGGCGAGCGGCAGCGCCACCACACCTACGGTGAGACCAGCACCCAGATCGGAAAAGAAAGTCTTGCGATTATAGTTCTTGAGGGAACCAACAATACTTGGAGCGTGCATAACAGACACTTTTTATACGCCCACCTATGATTCTTGTAAAGCCAAAATCATCATTTTTCCGCGTTATAGAGGGCTTTGCGCGGCATCCGCAGCCGTTGCGCCCCCAAAAAAAGCCCCATCCTTGCGGATGGGGCTTCAGATAAGCTCTTTTACACATCGACCACGACATCATCGTCGTTATCCTCGCCGCCATGGGCCAGGATGAACTGCAGATCATTGAGGTCGAGGCTGGAGGCGAAGCCTTCATCGCCCAGCACGTTGGTGACGAGCTGATTCTTCTGGTGCTGCAGCACGCGAATCTTCTCTTCCACGGAATCGCGGGTGAGCAGACGATAGGCAATAACCTTGTTCTTCTGGCCGATTCGGTGCGTACGGTCGATAGCCTGACTTTCCACAGCCGGGTTCCACCACGGATCGTACAGGATGACGTAGGAGGCAGAGGTAAGGTTCAGACCGGCACCACCAGCTTTGAGGGAAAGCAGGAACACGCTGGGTTCCTTGGTGGTCTGGAATTTCTCAATCTCCGCCTTACGATCCTTGGTCTGCCCCGTGAGGTAGTTATACGGATAGTTGTTCTCCTCGAGCTTGCTCTTGATGATTTCGAGCATGGAGACAAACTGAGAGAACACCAGCACCTTGTGGCCTTCCTCGCGCAGCTGGTCGAGCAGGTAGAAGAGGGCGGTGAGTTTGGCGCTGTCTTCCTTGGCATACTTCGGATCCACCAGACCCGGGTGACAGCATATCTGGCGCAGACGCATGAGGCCCTGCAGAATGGCAAAGGAATTCTTCTTCACCGATTCGTCGGAATCCACACCGAGAAGCGCCTTCTGAATGCGGCGAAGTTCTGCCTTGTACAGCTGGCGCTGAATACCTTCCATCTTGGCATATACTTCTTCTTCTGTACGCGGCGGGAGATCCTTGGCCACCTGCTGCTTGGTACGGCGCAGCAGGAAGGGCTTAAGACGCGCCGCCAGGCGGTTCTGGCTCTGGGAATCCTTGCGTTTGTCGAAGCGCTTCTTGAAGTAAGCACGGCTACCCAGCACACCGGGCATGGCAAAGGCCATGAGCGACCACATATCCAGCAGGCGGTTTTCGATAGGTGTACCGGAAAGCACCAGGCGGTTGTACGCATTGATTTCGCGGGCTGCCTTGGCTGCCTTGGAATCCGGGTTCTTGATCTGCTGGCCTTCGTCCAGAATCACAGTAAGCCACTTGATGGCGTTAATCTGCTCACCGCAGACGCGGAGCTGGGCGTAGTTGATGACCACCATATCATAGTTGGTCAGAATGTTCTCCACATCAGCCTGTTCCTTGTTGCGGATAACCATGACGCGCACGCCAGGGGCGAATTTCTCGGTTTCGCTGGCCCACACATCCAACACGGATTTCGGGCAAACAATGAGAACCGGGGGAATAGTCACCTTCTTGCGGCCCTGCTTGTTGCGGCGGATGTAATCCTCGCGCAGCCACAGCATGTAGGTAATGGACTGAATCGTCTTACCCAGACCCATATCGTCAGCCAGAATACCACCGAATCCGTTCTCAGCCAGGTAGGCCAGGAAGTGGAAACCTTCAATCTGGTACGGGCGCAGCGTAGCCTGCAGGGTGGAGGGAACATCCGGCTTCACATCAATCTTGATTTCAGCTGTGCGTTCCTTGATGCGCTGCCAGGCCTTCGGGTCAAACACCTCGGCT
>CAJGDB010000049.1 GCA_904502165.1 uncultured Akkermansia sp. | reverse complement strand
TTTGAAGCACATAATGTACGTAAATGTTTAACTTGGAGACACGCATCAAGCGGAGCTCAGGAATCCCTCGCCTCGCTCAGAACCATTGTAGCATCGCAGGCATGAAATGCAATACTTATTTCCAAGCTGTTTTATTTTTTTCGTTTTTTTGAGGGAGAAATCACCCCTGTATATCTTGCTTGTGTACAAGGACAGGTAATCTTCTGTCAGATGGCGTGGATGAAAATCAGTTCCGTGCGTGGGCAGGCCCAGCCCATACCTCTCAAAAATGCCCTCCATGCCGTAATAGCTCATGGTGGGCAGGGCGGTGTAGTGTTCCTTGCCGGAGATGAGCCCCACGCGCAGCCCGGCAGCCCTGACAGCCTTGAGCATTTCCACCGCACCGGGGAAGGGTTCGGGGGCCAGCTCGCCGTGCAGCTGCTCATAGATGGCCACAAAGCGCTCAATGGGCAGGGCGGGGGCATCCGGCGGCATACCCAGCAGCCCGCCCAGCACCCCGCGGTCGCTCAGCCCGAACCAGGAGACCACCTCTTCCTCAGAAGGGGTGCGCCCTGTTTGCTCGCCGACACACCGGCGGTACGCCTCCACGCAGAGCGGAAGCGTGTCCCCCAGGGTGCCATCCATATCGAATAATACTGTCTTGAGCATGCCGGTTTCAGAAAATGTTGAGCAGGCAGTATAACACGGCGCGACTGCCTGGGCAAGCACGCAGTGATACTGCATACTTATTAAGTACGCAACCAGGATGCTTTTTTTATCAGTTTTTTGTTTTCCAGCTCAGCAGCGGCAGGTGGTCGGTGCGGTTCTTGAGGTGCAGGATTCCGGCGAGTGGGTTTTTCATGGTGGTGGCGGGGGGATAAGACACGGCGGCTGTGGGGATACCACGGCCGCCGCGCAAAGGTGCATTATGACCTGGGCATTAGTCCACGTAGCGCTTCACGATGAGGGAAGCATTGTGACCGCCGAAACCGTACTCGATACTCACCATGCCGGAGGCCATGTTGGTAATCATGTACGGAATGTAGAACGGGCTCACGCGGCGGGGACCGGACTTGAGGAGCGCCTCGCAGTCTTCACCATGAATACCCAGACCGCCTCAGGGCTTGTATCGCCGCTCTTATTTCCACTGGGAAAGCTTGATGGGATGCAGAAAGAGGAGACCTGCGGGGAAGTTCTCAATGAGGGTTTGCAGGGAATGATTGAAGGGGGCAATCGTGTCCTGCAAGGTCTGGTCGCCGTCGGGCCACATGTCGCCGTTTTTGAGGGCCAGTGTCTTGTGGATGCCTTTTCCGGTTCTATCCGATATGACGGCGATTTTGCCGGCGGCCAGCACCATGGCAGTTGGTATGGCCACTTCCACAAACAGGTTCTGCGCTGCAAATGCACCACAATAGGTGCAGAAATTCTGCATGCAATCTGCCGTGACCAGGAAAATATCACTGTATCCTGCACACAGAGGGTAATCCAATTGCAACTGGGCGGGCAGTTTCTTTCTCCTCCACAGCTTCAGGCCGAGGAATTTCCGGCGTCTGCTGTACTTCCATATATGCTGGTAAACATCCGGGGTGAGCGCCTCTGTGCTGATGCCGTGGTTGCGGAACCGCTGGCAGGCGTCTTCATAGGAAGGCAGTATATTCTCTACCTCCACGCCTGGTACGAGCTTCCTGTACTCTACGGCATCATCAACACGGTTCCATCCATTCCTGCGCTGCTGGAGCTCAATGATTCCGGGCAGCATGCAGCTATCCTTATCCAGTTGCAGGGTATCCCACAGGTTCTGCTCGTTGATGATGGGGTTGAGCAGCATGTCGTCCGACACAATGAAGTAGTGGGTGAATCCCTGGTTTTTCAGGTAGGTGTATGCCTGGCTGATATAGGATTGGAATTGGAATGACGAGGCATAGACGGGGATGACATTGGGTACCGTTCCATCATAGAATGGCATGAGGTGGTACACATGGCTGAATTTTCCGGCGTATAGCGCCTCAATGCGTTCGATATTCTTATCGTAGCGGTGGTTATAGACAACGAGTAAGGCTGTTTTCGTTTCCATGGTATCAGGCGGTAAGGGTTGAACAGAGCTTCATGGCAGCTTCCATAGCGGCATCCATATTGTAGTATTCCCACTCGGCAAAACGCCCCAGGAGGTGCAGGTTCAGCGGGGCGAGCTGCTGCCGGGCAGTATTGATGCTGCTGCGGGTGTTGCCATCCTGCACGGGATAGGTATAGGGCGTGTAGCGGTGTGTGATGTAGCGCGGTGCAAAGGGAATGCGCTGCAGCTGCTCCAGGATTTCTTCTTTGGAGAGCTCCTCCGTGAATTCAATGGTGGCGGTTGCCATACCTTCCGGCGCGTTGCTGGCGGCAAAGTTTCCTGTGCAGATGATGCGGTGCGATTTGTGCGATTCGCTGGGCATGTAAATCCAGCTGTAGGGGTTGGGTTCCACCTCGCAAAGTACCGAGGTAGTGCCGTGGGCATCCAGCTTGTTGACGCCGCACAGCTCCACCTGCACCCCCTGCAGCATGGCTGGCAGATGCTTGATATTGCAGCAGTAGACCACATGGGTGAATGATTCTCCGTTAATGATCCAGTTCTCCCCTTTTCGCTGAATAGCGTCGACTGGCGCATTGAAGCGGATATCCAGTCCCTGGGCGAGCGTATCGGCAATATGCTGGGAACCATTCTGCCTGGCATAGTGGAAGGTGCTGTGCACCATCTGCATTTCCTTCACTTGGCCGATGTTGGCAGAGAGAATCTCCTTTACTGTGGGCATGGGCAGCTTGCCTTCGAGCCAGCTCAGGGGAACATCGGTGAGCGAACGGTGCCAGATTTTGCGGTTGTAGGGGGCAAAATATTCATTGTAGAGGGTCCTGCCGAAACGATTGCGCAGAAAATCATCGAAATGGGCGGATTCCGGGTAGCCGTCTGCCGCAATCTGCAACAGATCATCCAGCACGGCATCCCGCATGGTATCAGGCATCTGGTAGAGGTGGTTTTCAATGGGGTAGTCCACCCGGGTACCATCTGCCAGTGAAACCACCGCGTGCCGGGTGGCCAGCTGGAAATCCGCCTTGTTGCACTGCTGCCAGAACCAGTCCAGCACAGCTGCATTGCGAGAGTTGAACACATGCCCGCCGACCACATGGTAGAGCACTCCTTCTACGCGCTCGCAGCGCACCAGCCCGCCCGGGGTGCTTTCTTTCTCGAATACGACCACTTGTTCGCCTTTTCTGCTCAGCATACGGGCAATGGAAAGCCCGCTGATGCCTCCGCCAATGATGGCAATGCGTTTTGAAGAGTTCATGAGTCTGGTATAAATTGATTTTTCAGAGCAGAGAATTGACTGCCGTAGGTCACACTGTGTGTTTATTTGAGGTAAAACAAACCTATGCTCATAGTCTAACAAAAAATTCCTGATTGGCAACCTTTATCGAGTAAAAAATCCCCCCATATTTACGCATGTAGAGTGGGTATTTATCAGGTGTGCCTATGGAATGCATGTGGGGAATTATTTCGTGCAGAAAGATGGCCATGTGAGCTGTTCTTTAAAGGTAAATAGTTTGTGGCAGGAATAAAACTAGATCTCGTCGCATTTCAGATGCGATAGACGGTGATTTTTATGTTACGGGTTGACTGTCTGGCTGTTTGCTCCGCACATTATGACAACAAAGGGAGGTCTTAGTATGGAAATAGAGGATTGAGAATGCTGATGATGAGGTTTTTACTGTACATCGCATCTGAAATGCGATAGAATGCGCGGTATGGGTAGCAGAGGGATCTTATTGTATTTGGGTGGGTTGCGAGGACTGGCAATACTGCTGGTGGTGTTGTTTCACATGCTGCCCCAGTATTTTTCGCAAGGTTTTCTGGGGGTGGATATTTTTCTGGTGATAAGTGGTTACCTCTTATTCCGTGCGTACGATGGAGAGTCTGCGTTTAAGTTCTGGGAGTTTGTACGCAAGAAGGTGGTTCGCATTTACCCTGTAATGTGTTGTGCCATCATTTTGGCCTGCGTGCTGATGGCGTTTGCCATGTACAGTGCAGATGAAGCCAAAGTATTGACCCGAACGGTGCGTTATGCTTTGTTGGGGAAGGTAAATGGTTACTTTAACAAGCAATATACAGATTATTTCAGCGATAGCGCTAACCTGAATCCCCTGCTGCATCTGTGGTATCTTGCAGTAATTGTGCAGGTATATATGCTCTGGGCAGTGGGTTGCTGGGTGGTGTCATTCTTGCGCCACCGGTTTACGGCGCATCAAGTGCTCATCCGGAAGTGGGCCACGTTCCTGATTGTGCTTGTGGCCTTGGCTTCACTCGCATACAGCCATTCCCTTGCCATACATGATGCACTGGCATCCCTGGGGGTACCCGTGTGGCAGCAGGCGCAGGAGGTAGCATACTGGAATACCTTCGGGCGCTTATGGCAAGTGGCAGCTGGTGGCCTGGTGCTGGTTTTGCCACCGTGCCGCAAGCCTGTTTTGTGTACCATGCTGGCTGCACTGGGACTGGGGCTATTGCTGCTACTTGGTTTCTGCAATGCCGCATCGGTTCCCTGCGCCGCCTTGCTGACCGTGCTGAGCGTGGTGCTGGTGTTGCGCTACCTGCCGGATACGCGTTTGAAAGCCCTTCTGGAGCAGCGCTGGCTTGTCTGGGTGGGCAGCATTTCATTCTCTCTGTACTTGGTGCATTTCCCTCTGCTGGTGTTTTATAAACGGTGGGAGAAGCTTTTCCCGGATGCCACTGTGGCAACCGCGTTGGTAATCATATCGGTGGCTTTGGCGTATGCCCTCTGGTTTTTCGTTGAAAAACGTCGCACTGGCCTGATAGTTGCGGCGTTGCTTGCTGGGTGTGCTTTTGGAAGTGCATATGGAACCAGGATGTATATCAAAGACCTGTTGTGTCCAGTTTTGGAGCGGCAGTTGAAGGAACATGGAATTTATTATCCTTCGTATCAGGGGAAAATTGACGCGGTTCCCGCCGAGCTGTTCAGGCATTATAATCGGAATGTGTTGAGGTATGGCGGTCCGTTGCCTTTGCATTTGCATAATACTACGGCAACTCCGATTGATATGATGATGCTGGGGAAGGCAACTGAGGTTCCGCAGTTTGCACTTATCGGGGATAGTAACGCCAGTCAGTGGTCCTCTGGTCTGAATGAATTATGCCACATGAAGGGTCTGTCTGGTGTATGCCTTAGTACGATTGTTATTCCTCTGCTGGACAGGTATTTTTCTTTGCCCGGAGATAGTTCCCACTATAGATGGGATGAGGAAAAAGCAGAATCCCTTTTCTACTGGCTTGAAAAACAAGAATCTGTGCATACGGTTGTTATTTCACAACTGTGGAGTGCCCGTTTGTTCCCCAATACATACACAAACTGGAAAGGGGAGAGCAGGTTTCAGCAGTTTGAGGAAAGTGCTAGGCAGCTTGAGGCGTTTTGTTCCAGATTGCGAGGGATGGGAAAACACGTGGTTCTCATGATGCCGTCTCCTTGCTTACTTAATCTGAATCCTGATTTGCATGGCACAGCAGAACAATATTTGACATGGAGGGTGCTGCGAGGAAAAGACCTCAGCCTGGTTTCTCCGCAGCATCCACTTGTTCTCTTAGAAAAAGATTACCATATATATTACAGGAAGGTGATAGACTTATTTAATATGTGGGAAAGGCAGGGAGTCTGTTCAGTGCTTCATGTGGAGAAAGTCGTGTTCGAGAATGGCAAATTTGAGGGATATCGCAACAAGGTGATGCGTTGCAGGGATAAAACGCATATAACACCGCCAGTTTCCGTTGAGGTGATACAGAAACTGACTGATGAATTTGAAGCTGCTATTCAGAAAGGAAGGATAAAATAGACCTGCTTCCTGAAATTAGGCGTGGATAATAACCCCACGGAAGAGTATGTCTGAGCTCATCGTGGATTCTTGAATCAAGTGATTGTTCTTACGCTGCTCAAAATAGAATCATACTCTTGGCCGAGTTGATTGGCCTACCTGCTTTTCTTCAGGATGTTCTCAGCTCTCAACTTCTTTTCTATGTAGTGCTTACGTTTCTTGCCAAAGGATAAGTGTTCCATGATTCTGGCATGGTTCACACTGCGTCGGTATTTTTCCAAATCTTCTTCACTGATGAGGTGTTGAATCATGTCGAGAGCCTGGGTTTCATCGGCTGAATTAGTGAAGATTTCGAAAAGGACAGGTTTTAGTTTGCGGTTTTCGTTGAAAAAGGCTGGGGCGTTGTTGAGCGCAGTTTCTTTGTTATTTGCGGTTATATAGGTCATTCCCAGATTCTGTGCATAGTGGCGCACCAAATGTTCTGATTTGTTTCCAAAATGACCACCAGCGGCTATGTAGGCATCAGCCTTGTCACCAAATGCGAATGCTGTGTGTGTGCTGTTCCGGAACTCTTGTCCCTTACCGTTGTTGATGAGAATGAGTCGCAGGTTTGAGGGAAGATGGCGATTACCTAGGCTGTTGAGATCATAGAAGAATGCCAGGTCTCCCACGATGCCAAAGAATAACTTGTCTGGTGAGGCTAACGCTGCACCAATCAACGAGGATACGCAACCATCAATCCCAAAGCCACCTACATTCGAATATGAAGTAATCCCGCTGGGTAATTCAAACATATTCCACGCCCGTAAGGAATTTAAGATACCGAAGTGAATAACACTGTTCTTCGGAAGCATGGGGGCGAAATTCTTGGCAATCCACAGATTGCTGAAAGGAAGCTCTGGAATTAGAGTTAACAGATGCTCATATTCATTTTGATAGATTTGGAATTTTGCATGCTCTTGAGTTTTCTGGGCTGCGTATGCTTCAAAGAAATCCAGTTCCTTGGTTTCAAATACATGCGAGAGTTTGCGGAAGGTATCGCGAATTTCGCCGTCTTCTGATACGCGCCACACTTGTGTTGCCAGGTTACCTATCCACAAGGAGAAGTAGTCTCCTGATACTTCTCCTATGTGGATGAGTGTATCGAATTTTGTATTTTTTGAAATGAGTACCTGCTGTGCAAAAACAAGAGAGTAATTGAGCTTGTATTTTCCATAATATCCGCTTGTATGATCACAGAATACAACAGCGTTATACGTTTCACAGAAACGCTCAATGGCTTCTGTTTCTTCCAGTGTCATTTTTTTGTGACTTCCTACAAAAATAGCAACATTTCCTTCGGGAATTTCTGGAATTGTATCTCCTGGGCATATGCGGCGAATGACGCGGGTGGGAGGAAGTTCCGGTACATCGAAATTACGGCTGTAGGTGGTAATGAGGTTGATATGGACAGGACCGCCACCATGCCTGCGTAATTCGAGGAGGGCTTTGTTGATTTGTATATCTGCATACCATTCGGTTTCCTCATCGATGCAATTTGGAACTTCGACGCTGAGTGTTACAATGTCGTTTGGGATGATGGTGCGATCCAAATTCTGAGCAATCAAATGGCCTATTTTTTCTCGCCCCTGGTGAGAGGTGATAGCTAGGATGGGGAGTTTGCGGTAATAGGCTTCAGTCAGGCCTGACATGTAGTTGCGCGAGGCTGTTGCTCCGGTGCAACTGAGTGCAACGGGTTCTCCTGATTCGGCTGCGAGACCACATGCCAAATACGCAGCGCTTCGCTCATCTACAGATGAATACATTTCAAAATAGGAATCATTTTGCATGCTGGTTACTAAACTGATATTGGTGGAGCCAGGAGAGGCAACGATTTTTCTTATGTTGTGTGATTTGAGTAGAGCTATCAGTTTCTGGCAATTTTTTTCGTTAGTATACATAGGAAAATCAGATGGTTCGTTGAAATGGTCCAAGAACGGAAAGCTGAGCAGATTTACGTTAACGCGGAGTTATAAAGTTTTCATCTGCTTTATTCTTGGGAGGAGTGGGGCTTTATATGTTGAGCAGATAGCGTTGTATGGTGTGGTGAGCCTGTCTGGCTTTGCGAAGAATTAGTTTAATTTTTCTTTGCTCTTCTTTGTAACGAATCCTCTTTTTTCCAAATGAGAAGAGTGTTCTTATTTGGAGAATACGATATTTTTTCTTGAGGTAAGGTAACATTATGGCAGCACAGACTAGCTGTTTTAAGTCACCGGCTTCCGCTATTTCTAAATGGCGTTCCAGTTGGTATATTTGGAATTGTACAAGCTCGCGATTTATTCGTTCTCTATCTGGAGGAGCAGAAAGAGCTGTTTCAATCCAGGTTAAGGATTTTTCCCGACTCGTTTTCAGCAGTGCATTAGCAGTATTCCAGTTGATGTCGGGCATGGCGTCAATTTCAACAGCAGTTGCATTGGGTTCAAGGATCCGCGACATAAGGTCACACGTTTCCAGTATGGAGGAAAAACGGAGGAAGCCTCTATCATGATTAGCAATGCAAGTAAATGGCTTTTTGAAGATTAATGCAAAACAGACGCCGTGGAAACTATCGGTTACAACATGCTTGCAATGGCGTATTTTGGAAAGCCAATGGCTGAGCTCAGGTGCTTTATCTGAGTAGAGTACGCTATCCGTCATATGGGATATGGTGCACTTTTCTTTTGCTGCAATGCGGTCAACAATGGCTTGTTTTTCCGGGGTTGCATCCAGTACATATGAGAATAAATAGTCATCTCCGGAATCAGGAACCTTAGTCGAAATCTTCTCCCATACATCTGGATTGCACAGGAATACTGGATCCAGAATGAATTCTGCGTTCACTCCGAATTGCTCCTGTAGGGTTGCGACGCTTTGTTTTTCCCGAGTCGATATTGCATCAAACAATTTTAATCTGGCTGATGCATTATGAATCCACCATGAAGGTGCGTTGCATTTTTCAGTGGCGATACTGGCTGCAACGGCCAGCTTTTTTTTGCCTGGAGCTACAAAATCCAGAAAGAAGTGGTAACCTCTGAGGTGTCCTGTGTACTCATAGCGCCACACTTGATCCGAGCCGACAATGAAAGTGTCGAACTCATCATTCAGAGCTGCGCGTTCTTCTTCAGAATGAAACGCATCTCTTGTCTCAATTCCCCAACTGGCAAACAATTCTTTTGCGAAAGATGCATCTTGTCCATATGGATTTGATGGACATAACAAAGTAGGCTTGTACCCCTTTGATTCTACAAGTTTGCAAAGAGCCAAGGCTGTGCATATACCGCCATAATTGCCTCCATACCACATGTTGCATATGCAGGCTTTCTTGCTGCTTGTACCCATCGCTTTATTGCTGGATGATGTTGATGATACGCTCAGCGGAGTGTCCATCACCGTATGGGTTTTGGGAACCATCAAGCCGGGTAGCTGCCTTTTCCTGGCTCAAAATTGCTGAACATTCCTTCAGAATGACTTCCTTATCAGCCCCTACCAGTTTGGCAAAACCTGCTTCCACACCTTCTGTGCGTTCGGTTTCATAGCGCATGACAAGTACTGGGTTGCCAAAGGTGGGGGCTTCTTCCTGAATACCACCGGAATCGGTTAGTACGAGCTTAGTGTGCTTCATCATGCATACGATCTCCGGATAATCCATGGGGGTGGTCAGGATGACATTGGGCTTGTTTTTCAGCGCCGCGAATATCTTGTCGTGTACATTGGGGTTAGGGTGCACTGGCAGCACAAATTGGTGATCAGGGTATTGTGAGGTTAGTTCTCCAACGGCAGACAGGATTCTATCAAGACGTTCGCCGTGGTTTTCGCGGCGGTGAACGGTGATGAGTACCAGCTTGTCATTCAGGCATATTCCCATTGAACTGAGCTTTTGTTCTGCGGAAAGCATCGTTTCTGGAGCCAGGCAGGAGAGTGCGTCAATTACGGTGTTACCGGTCATGAAGATATGTTCTTCTGGTATGCCTTCTTTTTGGAGGGCGGCAGCCGCTTTTTCCGTGGGGGCAAAGTGTAAACTCGTGATTCGGGCAGTCATCTGCCGCATGGCTTCTTCTGGGAAAGGTTCAGATAAATCGTAGGAGCGCAGTCCCGCTTCCACATGGTAGACTGGGACTTTGTTATAGAAACTCACCAGTGCACCGCAGAACACGGTCATGGTGTCGCCTTGTACGATGGTAGCATCTATGGTGTTTTGCTCATAGATGCCGGATAATGCACTGAGAATGCATGCCTGGACTCCGGGCAGTGTCTGGTTGGGGCGCATAACATCCAGCTTGTAGTCTGCATTGATGCCGAAAAATGAGAGAGTCTGGTTGGAAAGTTCTTTCTGCTGCTCCGTATTGCAGACCAGAACACGGTACCCAGGCTGTTTTTTGAGCTCTAGGATAACCGGAGCTAGTTTGATGGCTTCGGGCCGTGTGCCTAAGATGACTACGATGGTTTTCATTTTTGTCGGAGAATTGTGAATGAGTATGTTTCGTGCCAGTTTTTAATAGCTTGTCTAATTGCCTTGCGTTTTTTTGAACTCCAAAAGATAAAGGATGTAGCGAGTTTCAAGAGGCGGTAGGAGCATTTGCCGCATAAGGCGGTGAGGGTATGGTTCTTAAGACGTGTATTGCGGTTTGTATAGGCAAACTTGTATTTATCAATCCACTTTGTGTAGTATTTGTTCAGGAGATTGTCCGCATATTTGTCTATGAGCTTTTGCGTAAGTGGGGCGATTATACCTTTTTCTGTTTCTGTCAGACTGGCAGAATGGAGTCTGTACGTATAGACAATATCATCCGTGTAAGCGATGTTTCCCTTCAGCGCAATTCGAATCCAGTAATCATAGTCTTCTGCACAGAAAGTATCTACATCATATTCGCCAACTTCATTAGCTATCTCCCGGGTATACATGAATGCCGCATTGACATTGTTAACAGAGGCCAGATAAGCCGCATTACGTTCATGATTATACCGGTGGGCAAAATCGTATGTGTCGAACACGGGCTCATCGTTCTCGTCCAACATGGCAGAGTTCATGACAACCATATCTGTACCCTTATGAGCGTCTAGATATCCTGACATCATTTGCAGGGCATTGGGATGATATAGATTATCATCACTTGTCCAAGTGAAGTATTTTCCGCGCGCGTGCCTGAAACCTTCATTCAATGATGCAGGCAACTTTTTATTAACATCATTGGTAATCAGCCTGATTCTGGAATCTTTTTTTATGTATTCCTCAACAACGGTTATAGTGTTATCAGGTGAATGATCATTGACGACAATGAGTTCCCAGTCCGTTTCCGATTGTGCCAGTATGGCGTTGATGGCCGCTGGGAGGAAACGTTCGCGGTTGTACGTGGGCAGGATAATGGATATTTTAGGAGATGTAGAGCTCATTTTCTACTTGCTGGTTAGGACGGATAACGCGGGGTTAAACTGGTAATGCTTAGTGGACAAAATTTATTCTGGATAGTTTAATGCCCAAAAAGCGGATTGTCAAAATGAAGTCTCTGATGCTATAAGTTACGATGGAGATACCAAATAAAGTAAAGGTGAGTTTATGCGGACGCTGAGAAATAAACAGGTTTAGAATGCTTGGCCAGGGGCGAATGAATAGAGGAAGCATGCGCCATTGTTTATCGAGTTTGTGTTGTATGGCGAGAGAAACGAAATCGCTCTTGGCTTTTTTGATGAGAGTCTCTGGAAGATGTTCCATGGCATGCTGGTAGCAGCACAGGAAGTTACACAGGACAGTAGATTGCATGTGTGGTGGCAGAGGCAGTTTTGAGCGAAGCTTAAAAAGCAGGTCGAGAATATGGTAGTAATCGTAGGATTTCTCGTGTTTTTGTCCTGTTGCCCCAATAATGGAAGAGCTGCGCCGCACATAATGATAAAGCGGCTCGGGATGGTAGTAAATAGAACGGGCATGGGGTATATAGGCCCAGAAGAAATAAAAATCTTCGTACCAGAGACCATCAGGGAATCGGCCGTTGAGTTGCTTCAGGAAATCATACCTCCATATTTTGCCCCAGAAACAGTGAGGTGTGCGGAACAAAAGCTCTTTGGTTACAGTGTGGAACCCCTGCATTTCAAATGTGAAATCCTTTTCCCGGGTGGACGCAGCTCCGGATTCCCAGACGGACTGGTAGCCGAAAATCATTACATCTGCTTTGAGACCTTCCTCATTCAGTACTTTTTCAAAGGTGTCACAATCAATGTAGTCATCGGAATCAACCCCGGTAATCCATTCGCCTGTGGCGTGTGCAAGCCCTGTGTTGCGGGCTGCTGCCAACCCGGCATTGGCCTGCGTGAATACCTTGATACGCGAGTCCCTGGCGGCGTATTCTTCCAGAATGGCGGGGGAGCCATCGGTGCTGCCGTCGTTCACGCAGAGAATCTCCAGATTGCGGTAGGTCTGGCCGCAGATGCTGTCCAGGCACTTGCGGAGATATTTCTCCACATTGTAGACAGGTACGATGACCGAGATGAGAGGTGATTCTGACATTCTTGACTGGTGATTAACAGGGTTTGCGGTGCAGTTTGATGCCCAGGAAGCGGGTGATTTTCATGCCGTTCCTGCGCTGGATGACCAGCGGGCGGAAACCGGGCAGGCCGTAGGAGCTCTTACCAGGGCCCTGGTGGCGCACAAAGGGGCGCAGCAGCAGAGGCACGGGTTTCAGAAAGCTGAGATGAGACGGCCATTTGCTGAACAGGGCGTGTTGCTGTGCAATCTGGCGCATGCCGGCCCATACCCGGGGGTGGAGTCCGCATGGCACATCGCTCAGGGCGCAGTTGAAGCAGAAGAGGAAGGAATCGAGCTGCACTTGCTGCAAGTGGCTGGGCAGCGGGTGAGCGGTGTAGGCATTCATGAGCCGCTCAGCAATGCGTACGCGATCCAGGGTTTTGGGGTTTTTGCCGAATACCTGGCTCATGATGGTGCCTTCATGGCGGACATAGTTGTATTTTTCCCCTGGCAGGAAAGCAATGTTGCGCGCAAAGGGTGCTGCGGTGCGCCAGAAAAGAGAATCCTCATACCATAATCCTGCCGGGAAACTGCTGTTGGTTTGTTCAATCAGGCTGCGTCGGAATATCTTGGTACAAAACGAATCATTGGTTTCAGCCACGATGGAGGGGGTAGGGGGCTGGGTTTCCCGGGCTGGTATGGCGTAAAATGCGTTCAGGTGCGGCTGTTGTTCCCCATTCTGCCAGATGACTCGGGTCCCAAAGCACACAATATCTGTTTCATCGGTTACGGCGCTCAGGGCATATTCGTAGGTATCCGCTTCCAGGTAGTCATCGGAATCCACCCCTGTGACCCACTCGCCTGTGGCGTGTTCAAGCCCGGTGTTGCGGGCAGCGGCCAAGCCGGCATTGGCCTGGGTGAATACCTTGATGCGCGAGTCCCTGGCGGCGTATTCCTCCAGAATGGCG
>CAJGDB010000048.1 GCA_904502165.1 uncultured Akkermansia sp. | reverse complement strand
CGGAGATTGGTTCATTTTTTTAGCACCGTCAGTTTAGTAGCTGGCACCCCAGAACTCAATCTCCATTTTTGTTTTCTTTTTTCTTCTTAGTTTTGCTTCTCTTCCCCCGGCTTTCTTTAGAACGCTTTTTGGACAGCTATGACAGATAGTAATGGTGCTGTGTGTTTTTTCTTGATAAATCAGATAAATTAAGTAGAATATAAAACATGTTCAGGCAATTCTTTCAGATAGGCATGGCATTACTGCTGGGAGGAATCAGCACCCAGGCAGCAGATGAGCCCCGGCCGTACGGTCCCGTACCAACCCGGCAGCAGGTGGACTGGTTGCGGATGGAATGGTACGCCTTTGTGCATTTTGGCCTGAATACCTACACGAACCGCGAGTGGGGGTATGGCGATGAATCGCCTGAGCTGTTCAACCCCTCGAATTTCGATGCTGAAGCCATTGTCCGCACCTTCAAGGAAGCCGGCATGAACGGCATGATATATACAGCCAAGCACCACGACGGGTTCTGCACCTGGCCCACCAGTTCCACCAGACACAACATCACCCAGTCGCCCTGGAAAGATGGCAAGGGCGATGTTGTGCAGGAATTTGCCGATGCCTGCAAAAAATACGATTTTGCCTTCGGCACCTATCTTTCGCCCTGGGATCGCAACTGTGCTGAATACGGTCGCGCCGGCTATCTGAAAGTCTACTACCAGCAAATCAAGGAACTGCTCACCAAATATGGCCCGGTCTTTGAGATATGGTTCGATGGAGCCATGGGCGGCGATGGCTACTATGGCGGTGCCCGCGAGGGCCGCAACATAGGCAGCGCAGACAAATACTACAACTACGCCCGGGTCGTCAAACAGATACGTTCCCTGCAGCCGGACTGCATCATCTGGGGTGCCTGCGGCCGTGGAGATGCCACCTGGGCAGGCTCCGAAAAGGGATTTGCCCGCCATTATCCCCTCTGGAACACGCGCGATGGCAAATGGATATGCCTTGAGGCCGACACTCCCATCAACCACCGCGGCTGGTTCTGGCATCCGGGGCAGGGGGGGCATGTAAAATCCCCCGAGCACATCATGAATGTCTACCTGAGCAGCGTCGGGCGTGGTGCCAACCTTATTCTGAATCTGGCCCCGAACCGGGATGGCCAGCTTGACCCGGCAGATGTAGCCTCTCTTCAGGCATTCGGCAACATGCGCCGCGAGCTGCTGGCCAAGGACTATGCCTTGAAAGCCAAGGCCAGGGCCAGTTCCGTCCGCGCCCGCAAGTTCAATGCCTCCAAACTGACCGATGGCAAGATTGAAAGCTACTGGTGCCCGAAGGACAATGACAAGACCCCCCAGGTGGAAATCCGGCTGGAATCCCCCAGCAGCTTCGATGTCATCCGCCTGCGCGAGCAGATTCGACTCGGGCAGCGTGTCGAGGCCTTCCAGGTGGAAGCCATGGTGGATGGCAGCTGGAAAACCCTTGTGGAACCCGGCCAGCCCGGCGAGAAGGAAGACCAGTTCGACGGCGTGCGTGGCGGCAAGGGCCACACCATCGGCAACCAGGTATTGCGCTGGCTGCCGGAACCTGTCACGACTGACCGCCTGCGTCTTACCATCACTCGCAGCAAGGCCGTTCCCTGCATTTCAGAATTCTCCCTGCTCCGCATGCCCGGTGTCACCCAACCCCAGCCAGTGGCTGCCGCAGAAAGTGATGAAAAAGCACTCCCCAGCGCAGGGTGGAGCTACAAGGGCTTTGCTGCCGAAAAAGCTCCGCTTGCCTTCGATGGTAAGCCTGAAACCATGTGGCAGATAGACAAATGCCCCTCTCACTTCGTGGTAGACATGCAGAAGGAACACATGGTAAGCGGCTTTGCCTATCTTCCCCGCCAGGACGGCCAGACCCAGGGAATGACCAGCCGGTACCGCATGGAGCTCAGCACCGATGGCAGCAACTGGACCGCCGTTTCTGAGGGCGAATTCGGCAATCTGCGCGCCAACCCGGTAGAGCAGATGATCAGCTTCCCGGCGCATAAGGCCCGCTATGTACGCTTCTTCTGCACCGCCGCGCTCGATGGCACAGGCTCCTCGGTGGCAGAATTGAAGATAATAGGAAAATAAGCCGGGCTGAACAGTCCCCCCCCTCATTCAAACTTACCCCCGGGGCATTCCTGCCCCGGGGCTTTTTCTTGACTTGAGCCCGGAAGTGGAGTACTGTGAGGAAACAGCTCACCCCCCCCTCATCGCGACGTGTCACTCTTCAAACTGGTAACGGATTACAAGCCCTCAGGCGACCAGGAGCAGGCCATAGCCAAGCTCCTCAAATCGCTTCAGGCCGGAAACCGGCACCAATGCCTGCTGGGTGTCACGGGCTCCGGCAAGACCTTCACCATGGCCAATCTGATAGCCGCGCAGGAGCGTCCTGTGCTCGTGCTGTCTCACAACAAGACCCTGGCCGCCCAGCTCTATTCGGAGCTGAAAGCCTTTTTCCCGCACAATGCTGTAGAATACTTCGTTTCCTACTTCGACTACTATCAGCCTGAAGCCTACATTGCCAGCACTGATACCTACATTGAAAAAGACAGCGCCATCAACGAAGAAATTGACCGCCTGTGTCTGAATGCCATGCGCTCCCTGCTTCTGCGGCGCGATGTGATAGTGGTGGCCTCTGTCTCCTGCATCTATGGTCTGGGTGCGCCGGAAGATTACCGTAACCTGACTCTTTCACTGCACGTGGGGCAGGAGATGGACCGCGATGCCATGCTGGCCTGCCTGGCAGAATTGCTCTTTGAGCGCAACGACTACGACTTCCAGCGCGGGCGCTTCCGGGTGCGGGGCGATGTGGTGGAGGTATACCCCGCTCAGAGTGATGGCGAGGCTATCCGCGTGGAATTCTTTGGTGACGAGATAGATGCCATCTCCCTCATCGATGCCGGCACCGGGCGCGTCCGCGAGAAACTGCAGAGCTACCTCTTCTTCCCGGTAAAGCAATACGTCTCTGCGCCCGAGAAACGCCTGCCGGCCATCCAATCCATCCGCAAGGAACTGGCAGAGCGCGTGGAGTGGTTCGAGAAGAACAACAAGCTTATCGAAGCCCAGCGCCTCAAGATGCGGACCGACTATGACCTGGAGCTCATCAATGAAATAGGCTTCTGCAAAGGCATAGAGAATTACTCCCGCCACCTGGCCGGCAGAGCCCCGGGCAGCACCCCCTCCACCCTGCAGGATTATTTTCCGGCAGACCACCTCACCATCATCGATGAATCGCACGCCACCGTACCGCAGATTGGCGGCATGTATGAGGGAGACCGCTCCCGCAAGCAGGTACTCATCGACCATGGTTTCCGGCTGCCTTCCGCGCTCGATAATCGCCCCCTGCGCTTCGATGAATTCATGAACCGCCAGGCCCAGCTGGTCTATGTATCCGCCACCCCGGGGCCCTTTGAGTACGTGAACTGCGTGGCGGGTAATAAGAGCTACATACCCGTGCTCAAGGCGAAGCGTGGCAACACCCACGCCCGCAGCCGCGAAGCCAGCCAGGCCATCACCCATGCGCCGGAGGGCTTCCGCGGGGTGTTCTTCCACCATTTGTCGGAGCTCCGCGTGCCGCCGCATTCCAGCGCCGCACCGGTAGAAAGCTTCAACCCGGCCGCCCTGGCCCAGCCACTTATCGTGGAGCAGCTCATCCGCCCCACCGGCCTGCTGGAACCCCGCATTACCCTGCTGCCCCTGGATGGCCAGATTGACAAGACCATTGAACTCTGTCGGCAGCGTGTTTCTGTGCGGGAAAGAGTCCTTGTCACCACCCTTACCAAGCGCACCGCAGAAGACCTGACCGATTACCTTCGCAAGGTCGGGCTGGAGGTCGAATACATCCATGCCGATGTCGATGCCATCGAGCGTGTGGAAATCCTCCGCAAGCTGCGGGCAGGCAAGGTAGATATCCTTGTGGGCATCAACCTCCTGCGTGAAGGGCTTGACCTGCCCGAAGTCTCCCTCGTCTGCATTCTCGATGCCGATAAGGAAGGATTCCTGCGTAATGAAACCAGCCTGGTGCAGACCGCCGGGCGCGCTGCCCGCCATGTGCATGGCGAATGTGTGCTGTTCTGCGATGTGGTGACCGATTCCATCCGCCGCCTGGTGGAAGAAAGCGACCGCCGCCGGGCCATTCAGAAGGCCTATAACGAAGCCCATGGCATCACCCCGCATAGCGTCAGCCGTGCAGACCAGAGCACCCTGCGTCTCTATACCCCGGATGATGAACTGGATGAGGCAGATGATGATTTCGGCACGCTCATGGCGGCAGAAGAGGAAGAGGTGACCACCGCCATAGCACGGTTGGAGAAAGAAATGCGCGAAGCCGCTGCCCGGTTGGATTTCGAAGTGGCCGCTGTGCTGCGCGATAAGATAAATGTCCTGAAGAACGGGCGGCATTAAGGCCATGGTGCCTGAAATGGTACCCTGTCTCTGATGAGGTCCGTTAGGGCTTGACCCGGTCGTGGAAAGACGATATTATCACTCTCGTGAAGAAATTGTTGCCCATTTTCCTGATTCTGCTGGTGTCTTTTGCGCTCGGGATACTGTTTGTTCCCCAGGAACCATCCGTCCGGGAAAAAGCCGTGAATACTCTGCAGGAAATGGGTATTCCTGCAGATGAATACGATGAAGCCTTGCTGCATGCCGTTCAAGAAAAGCAGGGTGATCTGGTAAGTGACCTTCTGCTGGCCGGGGCGAATCCCAATGCCCGCACCCCTCAGGGAGAACCGCTCATTGTTGAAGTCACCCACCAGAACCGCATCAGCCTGGTGCGGCGGTTCCTGAAAGCCGGGGCAGATATCAATGCCAAAGGACGCGAAGACATCACCCCGTTGCACAGAGCCATGTGGGATCGCTCCCATAAAATGAGCCTGATGCTCATCAAAGCCGGAGCAGATGTGAACTGCCGCCAGGATAAAGGAGCCACCCCGCTCATGATTGCCTCCTTCTCCGATGATACCATGGTGCCGGAAATGCTGCTCAGCCGCGGGGCAGATGTCAACGCCGTGGATTCCACCAATGCCAGCGTGCTGCTCTGGGCGGTAGATCGCAACCGCCTGTGGCTGGTGAAGAAGCTGCTGGAGCATGGTGCCATGCCCGATGTGGCAGATGACAAGGGACGCACGCCCCTCTCCCTGGCCATGCAGCGCGGGTATCACAACGTGGCGCGCGAACTCATCAAGGCTGGTGCCAGCACCGAGGGAATTGATGTCAGTCGGCTGCCGGCGTGGTAAGCTAAGAAAAAAAGAATGAAGATACAGATATGAAAACACGACTCATTACATTTTGTTTCCTCTTGTCATGCGTGGCCATGCCACTCAGCTCCTGTGCACCCAGTGAACAGGAAAAAGCAATAGTGGCGCTGGAGGAAAAGGACATCTACGAAGAGGATTACAAGCAAGCCCTCTGGAAAGCCATTGACAAAGGAGACAGGAAAACCGTACGCCTGCTGCTCCAGGCCGGGATGGATATCTCCTCCATGCGTACCTCGCAATTTGATGCCACCCCGCTGATATGGTCCATCATCCAGAAAAAGCCCCGCATAGCCCGCGAACTCATCCGTACCGGAATGGAACTCAATGCGGAAAACATATATGGCAACACCGCCCTGGGAGATGCCTTTTACCATGGCTTGTATGGTATCATAGATGACCTCATTGAAGCAGGCGCAGATATTCATCATCTCGAGCAGCATAATGATACAATGCTCATCATCGCTGCTCGTTATGGAAGAGCAAAATACGTGAAACTCTTCATTGAAGAAGGGCTTGATGTGAATGCACGTAATAATCATGGGCAGACACCCCTCTCTGAAGCCTTGAACAAGAATCACGCCGAAGCCGCCCGCATCCTGATTGCCGCTGGCGCCGATACCACCGGGCTGGATACCAGCCGGGTGCAGAATCCTTAATCGCTGTATTTTCATAGTTCTGCATAGATGAAAGCCTTAAAATTATCACTCTTCCTCTTCCTCTGCAGCGTGGCAGCTGCCCTTACCCCGCAGGAATTCCAGCAACTCTACGAGAGCAAGGACAAGCCTGCTGCAGTGTGCTACCAGCTCTACCAGGCCTATGCCAAGGGAGATGGTGTCGAGGCAGACAAGAGCCAGGCACGCAAGTGGCTGCTGGCAGCACACGGCAGCGGCATGCTTTCCACCCGCCGGGAAATCATGAACCAGTCCTGGCGCAGAAAAGCCAAATTGAAACCCAGCATCAGCATAGCAGAAGTCAGCGATGAGGAAGCCCGCACTCTGGGCCGGGAGCTGGTGCAATTCATGTTGGACCACGGTGGCCGGAACCTCATCGGCATGAATATGCTGCCGGAAAACAAAGCCTCTGCAGAGCTGGTGGCCGGCGTGAAAGATTACATCGCCCGCGGAGCAGACCTGAATGTCTGTGTCACAGAACAGAATGATATGGTTGCTGCCACAGCGCTCTTCCTTGCCTGCAAAATGGGCGATGAGGGGCTGATGAACATGCTGCTCAACCACGGAGCCGACCCGAATTTCCATGGCAGTCTGGCGCTTACGGCCTTCTACCTGCCCGCGCAAAGCAATAGGGGAGCCGATATGCAGTCCTTTGCCGGAAAAGCGGCCAGCGCACGCAATATCCGGAAAATACAGAAGCGTGCCGGCAAGGGAAACAAAGGCACGGATAAGCGCATACAGAAACTTTTCAATCTTCTGGTGAAAAAGGGAGCAGATGTGCGTGCCTGGAACCACACAGGCTGGTCACCCGTTTATGCAGCGGTGAATGCTAATTCACCGCTGGGGGTTCAACTGCTGGTCAAAGCCGGGGCTGATCCCAACCAGAAACAGAATCCGCACGAAGTGGCCAATCACACCCTTTCTGCCCGGCGCATCAGCTACCTGACCCTTGGGTTCGGCGTGCCAGAGCAGGAAACTCCGCTGAATACCGCAGCCATTTATGCCAGAGATGCCGTGGCAGAAGCCCTGCTCAAAGCCGGGGCTGACCCGGAGCTTTCCAATGCCCGGGGAGATACCCCCCTTCGTTCCGCCCTGGCAATGAAGGAGCAGCTGGATGCCAAGCCCGAGGCTGAGCGCAGCTCCAATCTGGTGACCGGTACGCAGAATATCCTCAAACTGCTCAAGGGTGCTGCAAAATAAGACTTCCTTTCCGCATCTCCACCGCAGTGGAAAGCCGCAGGCAAGGCGTTAAAAGATAACATTAAATGATTGACCCCTTGCAGGAAGCTGCTATACTGGAGGTTAAGGAAGCGGCGGTATGAAGAAGCGAACTCTCCTTATAGGACTTGGTGGCACAGGCGGGCAGGTACTGCTGGCCTGGCGCCGTGCCTTGGCAGCCAATGGTATGCCCCTGGCGGGGAACAAACAGGCCTGCCTGTACCTGGATGCCGCAGATGATGTGGTCTGCACGGCAGATTGGCAGCAATGGGCAGATGACATTCCTTTTCTGAACATTCGTGAGGAGGCCCGTTCGCTGAATGAAATGGAGCAGAACCCTGAGCTCAAGAACTGCGTGGCCGGCATGCGCTGGCAACTGGCAGAGCGGTTGCAGGTTCCTGTGTATGAAGTGGAAAATGCACTGGCCGATGTGAGCGGGGCAGGGGGCATGCGGCGTTATGGCCGCGCCTTGCTGCTGCAGAGCTGGGCCGCGGTGCAGCGCCTGCTCAAGCCCGTGGTGGATGAAGCAGACCAGCTGGAAGTGCATGTCTTTTTCTCCGCCGCAGGAGGCACCGGTAGCGGTGCTGCCATGGATATCCTGACCCATCTGGAAAAAATCTGCCTGCGGAAGCCCGGCAGCATTCTGCTGCCCTATGCCTTCTTTGCCGGTGATTCCCCGCAGGAACAACGCCTGGCGGCAGAACTGACCGAATGGCTCGATTGGGTAGATGAAGACCTCGTGCCGCATTGCTACCTGAGCAGCCCGGTAGTGGAGCTCCCGGAGCAGGTGCAGACCGTGGCGCGTGCCCTGGCCTGCGGGCAGCAGTTCTTCTACATCGGTGGTGAATACTATGACCACCTGTATGATGCCGTCCGCCCGCGCGGCAGCGCTCCGGGTGACCGCTTTGCCTCCCTGGGTTATGCCAGCGGAGCAGCAGATGACCTGGCCTGGCTGGGGCAGCTGCAGAGTCTCGTGCAGGTGCAGGGAGAGGGCCGGGGCCCGCGGCATACACTGCTTGTAGCGCTGCCCCGCAGCACAGAAGACCCCCGCCGCGTGGAACTGGCGCTGGAGGATGCTCTGGAAGACGGCTTGCTGCCCTATGCGGTAAATGAGACAGCCTGCTGCTGCATGGCCCCGGGAGAAAACGCCCAGGCCGTACTGCTGCAGACCGGGCTGGCTGCCGCCCGTGTGGTCGGGCTGGTGCTGCCGGCCGGGAGCGATGATTTCTTTGCCGCTCGCGATGATTCCTGAGCCACTGCCCGGCCTTGGAAGAAAAACCCCCGCTGAAACTCAGCGGGGGCCGTTATGGAACTGGCGGAGCCGGCTCACATGGGGAAGCCGAGCCCCCCGGTCACCTTCCGCATTTCGGCCTCAGCCATGCTCTTGGCGCCATTGAGGGCATCCTGCACAGCCTTGAGCACCAGGGTCTGGAGGAACTCGGCATCATCCGGGTCCACCACAGCGGGGTCAATGGTAATAGCTTTGATCATGCCGGAACCATCGGCCGTAGCCTTGATTTTTCCACCAGCGGCTTCAGCGGTAAATTCCTTGGCCGCGAGACGTGCCTGAGCCTGTGCCATATTGGCCTGCATAGCCTGGGCCTGCTTCATGAGTTTCTGCAGATTCATGTGCGTGTAGTGTGTTTATGATTTAATGAGAGTAGCATGGAACTCCTTGAGGGCCAGCTCTACCAGCGGGTCATGGTAGAATTCCTCCTCTGTGGGGCGGAGTGAGGCCGGAGCAGCCGGTTTTTCAGGTTCCGGCTTCTTTTCGGGAGCCTTGGGTTTCGGCTGCGGGCGGGGCGTGGGCTCAGGCAGCGGGGCAGGGGGCGGGGGCTCTTCCACTACCGGGGGTGCCACGGTGGCATCGGTCACAATGCGAAGGGAGATGGAGTGACCACAGATGCGCGGGGCCAGCTCGGCCATCAACTCGCAGAGCGAATCACCCAGAAGAGCATCGCGTGTATCCGTATCAGCCGGGTGAATGGCAATAGTCACCACACCGGCATCATCGCCGATGAAAAGGGTGTTTCCCACCGCACCGGCCTGCAGGGGAGAGGCCTCGCGCATGGCATTTATGAGCGCATCCCAGCCCTCAGGTGTCATCGGGCCGCTCTGCGGCACCTCCTCGGCTGCATCCGGGGGGGTGGCTGCCTCCTCATCAAACAAGGGGGGCGGGGCATCCACCAGGTCCGGGTCGAGCGCAAAGCTGGGCGGGGCATCATCTATGGGCTCCAGGCCGGCTGGCATGGGGATAGATTCCGGGGGCGGCTGCGGTGCGGCAACAGGCGCGGAAACCGGTGCAGGGGCAGGCTGCGGCACAGGAGCCGGAGCACTGGTCACAGGGGCTGCCACAGGCACGTTGGGCAGGGTGGTGGTGGCAATGGGTGTTTCCGGCAGCGGAGCACCATTGAGCGCGCGGATAATATCGCTGATATTGGCTTCGGCCAGGGAATGCACCGCCTGAATGAGGCCCATTTCCAGGTGCAGGCGCTTATTGGTGCTCCAGCGCATGTGCTCCTCTGTGCCGGAAAGCACCTCCATGAGCCGTACAATCTTATCAGCCGGGGTGCGGGCAAGCAGCTGGTCCAGGGTGCTGCGCCATTCCTCCGGCAGGGAGAGGGAGGCCTCTTGCGGGGCTACCTTGCTGATGAGCAGTTCACGCACAGCCCCCATGATTTCAGACAGCAACTGGCCCATATCGCGCCCGGCTTCTGAAAGTTCGTGTACCAGGTGCAGCAGGCTGGGCAGCTGGCGGTCCAGAATGTAGGCCAGAGCGCGTGCCACAGTCTCGCGGCTGGTCACGCCGAAAATATCGTTCACATCCTGCTCGCTGATATTGTTGCCGCAGAAGGATACCAGCTGGTCCAGCATGGACTGGGCATCGCGCATACCGCCGTCGGCCACGCGGGCAATGGCAAAGGCTGCCGGCAGAGAGAGGGTAACCCCCTCATTGGCGGCAATGTTCACCAGGTGGTTGGCAATGATTTCTGAAGGAATCGGGCGCAGGTCGAAACGCTGGCAGCGCGAAAGAATGGTAGGCAGAATCTTGTGCGGCTCTGTGGTTGCAAAAATGAACATCACATGAGCGGGCGGTTCTTCCAGGGTCTTGAGCAGCGCATTGAAGGATTCCTTGGTGAGCATGTGAACCTCGTCAATGTAGATGATGCGGTACTGCCCGCGCGTGGGGGTGAACTGCACGTTGTCTCGCAAATCGCGGATATTGTCGATACCGCGGTTGGAAGCACCGTCGATTTCCAGCACATCCAGGCTGCGGCCCTCGGCAATTTCCAGGCACACATCCTCATCCGGATCAAAATCCACCTTCGGGCCGCCTGAGCAGTTGAGCGCCTTGGCAAAGATACGGGCTGTGGAGGTCTTGCCGGTGCCGCGGGGACCCACAAAGAGATAGGCATGTGCAAGGCGTTTCTGTTCAATGGCGTTGCACAGCGTGCGTACAACATGATCCTGCCCCAGCACATCCTTGAAGGTACGGGGTCGGTATTTTCTGGCAAAAACCTGGTAGCTCACGCGTGGTATTGTACCTGAATCTGCCTCTGTCCGCAAGAACCAAGTAAGTCAAGTTACTGCAAATTTCAAAATGCAGAAAGCAGAAGGAGCAGAGACGTGAGGGCAGCTTCCCGGTTCTGTTTTGAATTCTGCGTTCATCATGCCGCTATTCCTGCTTGATTCGGGAGCAGGAATGCGTATCATGAACAAGTATCCTGTATGATGACTGCGCGCACCCCCATGACTCTGTTAGTAATGTGTAGCCTGGCGCTTGCCGGCATAGCCCCGCTGCATGCCCAGGGCGCGCATTCTGCTGCCGGGGTCCGCCAGCGCGCTGCTGACCCTGCGGAATACTATCTGACGGCCTACCGCCTCTGCCGCGAATCGGAGCAACTGGCTGCCCGCCAGAACTACACCGCCGCCATCAACAAAGGTGTGCAGGCAGAAAAAGTGCTGGCCAGCATCGTGAAGGATTACCCGCAGTGGAAGAGTAACCTGGTTTCCACCCGCCGGCGTCTGCTGGCAGAAAATCTGGCTGATTACCGCCGTAAATCGGCTGAGGCACGTATCCCGACAGGCCGCCAGCCGGGGCGACCGCTGGCCATGGAGATGGAAATGCCCGCTCCCGGTCCGTCCTTTGACCCGGCAACGAGCGATTACCGGCCGGTGGAACTGCCGGATTACGACACAACAGACAAGAAATTATACAACGCCCTGGCCGCCGCGCAGGAGGAATGCCGCAAAATGGCTGTGGCCTACCGCGAACTGAATGCCAAGTATGAGGATTCGCAGCGCCAGCTCACCTCCGCCCGCATGGAGCAGCAGATGTACAAGGACCGATATGAACAGCTGCAGCAGCAGGTGACGACCGAGCGAGTGGCTGGTAACGAGGTCGTGAACTCCCTTACCCAGCAGCTGGCAGAGCTGGAAGCCAAGTACCGCGCCAGCGAAGCCGCCCGTGAACAGGCGGAGGCCCGCATTGTAGAACTGGAAAGCACTCTGGCGCAAACCCAGGAGGAACTGGCCCGCGTCACTCGTGAGCGCGATGCCCTGAAAGCGGAAAATGAGCAGCTTCGCGCCATTGTAGAGCTCAACAGCCCGGAAAAGACCAAGGCTCTGCTCGACCAGAATCTCAGCCTGGACCAGCAGCTCAAGCAGGCTCTGGCCCGCATTGCTGAACTGGAGAACCGCCAGACCGGCTCCGATGATGAGCGCACCATTCTTCAGCAGCAGCTCGATACCGCCCGGGATGAAGCCAACCGCCTGCGCGATGAGATGAGCGGTATTTTTGAAGAGAACATGGGCTACCGCCGCCGTGTGAGCGAGTTGACGGAGCGCCTCAACAACATTGAGGCAGATTTGAACAAGACGGCAGATCAGCCGCCGGTGGACCCTGCTCTGGCAGAAGAAAATGAACTGCTGCGCGAGGTGATTGCCAAACAGCGCCGCAGCCTGGCCATGCAGGAGGAAGGCCGCAAGCTGCTCATTGAAACCTACAAGCAGATCAAGAACCAGGACCCCGCCACCCTGCATGCCCTGCAGCGTCTGGATGAGCAGAGCTCGCTGGACCTGACCGCCGCAGAACGCCGCGTGATGGAAGCGGCTGTCAAGGGCGAGCAGGGAGAAAGCACCCAGGCGGTGCGCGAAGGACTGCAAATGGAAACCCTGGCCGACCTCGCTTCCAAGGCATTCAGCAAAGGCCGCTACACCGCTGCCGAGCAGCTCTACCGCACCCTGCACGACGCTCAGCCCAACCATGTGGCGGGCCTGGTGAACCTGGGTACCATTCTGCTGTACCGCAACAAGTGCGATGAATCGCTTGAGTTCTTTGCCCGCGCCATCCGCCTTTCGCCAGATCTGGCCATCTCCTACTTCCTCTCCGGGGTCAGCTACTACCGGCTCGACCGCCTGAATGAGGCCGCTCGCATGTTTGAGCGCACCATTGAGCTTGATCCCGGCAATGCAGAGGCCTTCTTCTACCTGGCCAATATTGAGGGTGTGAGCGGTCAGTTCGACATTGCCATCAAGCACTTTGCGGCCGCTGTGAAACTCAAGCCCGGCCTGGGTGATGCCCATTACAACATGGCGCGTCTCTACGCCGAAACCAAACAGATTCCGGAAGCTGCCCGTGCCTACGACCGCGCCATTCAGAACGGAGCCGAACCCGACCCCGAATTTGAAAAATACCTCCGTAACCACCCAGACAGCGCCCGCCAGCCCGGCGAAGACATCGTCAAGACGGTGAACCCGGAGAACGAAGCTGCCGAGCTGCTCCGCAAGGACCCGGAGATGGAACGCATCATCCGCGAGCGTGATGCAGAGCGGGTGGAAACACCCACGCCGGAGCCGGTGGCTGACCCCGCCGGGGTGCAGGAATCTGACCTTGCGCCGGATTCAGCCCTCATGAAGGAAGCGGCCGCCGACCCCGGCTTCCTGGAAAAACTCAAGGCCAAGTTCTGGAATGTGCAGGCGGCCCCCAGCGCCTCACCAGCCGGTGCCGGGCATGAGACGGATAAGGGGCGTTTCAGCACCGTGCGAGTGCGTACTATCACACCGGAAGGGCGGGCACAGCGGGTGCCGCTGCGTCTCAAACGTCCTGAACCCCAGCGCATCCGCCGCCGTGGAGGCGAAATTCAGCCGCTGGAGCAGAAACCCTGAAAAATCCGGGTGG
>CAJGDB010000047.1 GCA_904502165.1 uncultured Akkermansia sp. | reverse complement strand
GAATGGTGAAAAGTATGAATCAGCCGTGGTGAACGTCAACAGCGGCACCGTTGTTATCGGTGGCGATACGACAGTTGGTCTGGGGGCAGGCAGAACGGATATGACGCTGGCTGCGGATACCAAGTTGTCTAATGAGGGAACAGTGGCAGCAGATATTACCAGCAAAGCAGGTAGTACTGTGACGAACTTAGGCAGCATTACGGGTGATGTGGTGCTGGAGTCGGGGTCGGCGTTGAATAACAATACCGGGAGCAGCATTACAGGCGATGTGGAGCTCCGGCAGGGCGCTCTGCTGACTAATAATGGTACGCTGGAGGGGGCCCTTACGGCAGAAGGCAAGGTGACCGGCAGCGGCACGTTTGCCGATACAACGCTTTATTCTACCGCCGTGCTGCATGTGGGTAACAGCCCGGGTTACCAGAAGCATACGAGCCTGACCCTGGACCGCGGAGCCACGCTCTCGTTCAGCGTAGATGGCATAACTCCGGCCAGTCTTACCAATTATGGCAATGGCACGCATTCGTTCCTGGAGGCGGAGAGCCTGACTATCAATCCGGGCACAGGTGCCGTGACGGTAAAGGTGGATGTGACGATGGGCATTCTCTCTGCGGGGACCGAGCCGATGAGCTTGACTCTCATGGAGGTAGAGACAGCCACAACGGCTACTACCGCAGATTTTACGCTGGCTTTGCAGGATAATTCCGGCCTTCTGGAGGAGGGCTCCACAATCTCTTTTGAGGATGGAAAGTTGAAGTTCAATGCAGCGGTGAGCAAGGCTGCCCTTGCGGCATTGATGGACAGCAACTCTGCCAATGTGGCCAACACCATGTGGGCCTCTGCCAATGCCGTGCAGGAAATGGTACGCACCGCAGAGAACCAGTTCCTCGTCGGTATGCCGGGGCAGACCACCTTCTGGGGTGCCGGCCTGGGCAGCTTCATGGATGTGGGTGGCAAGCAGGGCTTCTCCAGCCATGCCGGCGGTTATGCCGTTGGTATGCAGCATGCCTTTACCGAGAAATTCCGCGCCGGTTTTGCCTTCGGCCAGATGTTCGGTAACTTCCAGTCCGATGATAACCAGCTGAAGGCAGACCAGAAGGCCCTTGTGCCGATGCTTACGGCCCAGTATGTCACCAAGACGGGCAAGATGAGCAGCGTGACTGTGAGCGGCCACGTGGCCTATGGTATGGTGGAGAACGAGGCAGATACCTACCAGGCCGCCACTGCTGGCCATGCCAAGTGGGATGACGAGGTGCTCAACATCGGTGCCCGTGTGGCCTGGAATGTGAACCTGGGTGACCACGTGACCGTCAGCTTCTTCACCGGGTTGAACTACCAGAGCGTAGACCAGGATTCCTTCACGGAAACCTTCACCGGAGGAGAGCGCGAATACCGCGATGGTTCCATGAGCAGCCTGAGTGTGCCGCTGGGTATCACCCTGCGTGGCATTTATGAGATGGAGGGTACCAACATCTTTGCACCAGAGCTGACCCTGGCCTACATTGGTGATGTAGCCCGCGACAATCCCGAGGTTCGCACCAGCGTCTATGGCTTCAACCGCGTGGGCAAGGGAACGGATCTTGGCCGCAGTGCTTTCACGCTGAGCGTGGGTGCAAACTGGATGTTTGATTCCAACTGGAGCATCGGAGCATTCTATACGCTCGAAGCCCGCGATGAGCAGCTCAACCAGTCGCTCAACGCCGCGCTGCGTTACAGCTTCTGATAGATAGAGAAGGTAATTACCAACTTCATGCCCGGCATTGCCTACGCGCAGTGCCGGGCATTTTGTCTGTGCCTGCGCTGTGGATGGGGCAGGGGAATCAAGGGACCGGTTTCAGAAAGTAAAAACACCCGGCAGCTATGCTGCCGGGTGCGGTAAGAGAAAGGAATTCTGTCAGAGGAGGAACAATCAGACAGCAATACCAAAGTGGCGCTGAATATCCTCAAAAATGCGATCGCGGAGACGACGAGCCCGCTCAATGTTGCGGGTCTTCAGCGAGAAACGCAGGCGTTCAGCCGTTGCATCAGGCTTGTGTACCGTTACGTGGCACCACCACACGCCACGATTATTCCACAGGTGGTGGTTAAGGTTATCGTCGTTGATACGAAGCGCGATCTTGGTCTGTTGCGGGGTCATTTTTCTGAATTATCTATAAAACTAAAGGCAGGGCATGTGCCGCTGCGTGAGTGTCCGCGTTCGTTTCGGATTCGCCGGGCGGCACCTCCAGGTCTGGTGTTTTCTTGTAGACGCAGGAGGTAACCGCTCCGTTCAAAAAAACTCAGGAATCTTTAGTACAGAATCCCGGCCTTCTTGAGCGTGTTGTAGGCACCGTTCTTGGAGATTGTGCGGAGAGCCTTGCAGGAAATCTTCATGCGAAGGTAGCCACCCTTGCCACCGTTGAGCTCGGGAACCCAGATGCGCTTCTCCTGGAGGTTCGGATAAACAGTGCGGTTCACCACCTTGGTGACGTGACGGCCGATACCACCCTTCTTCTTGGCAAGACCGGAACGATGAATGCGGCGGCCTTTGTGCGGCATGGCAAATGTGATGTTGCAAATACGGGACATAAGATGTTCTAGGTGATGTTAAAAATTAATGCGGTGCGCTATTTTACACAATTTGGACAATGCGTCAAGCAAAACTACACCGAAAAGGATAAAAAGTTCATAGTTGGCAGTTCCGACATCAGGTTTTACCCTCAAAATGAACAAAAATTTGTTATTTTCAAATAAAAAGAGCGGGCTGGTGCGCTTTCCCGGAAACGAGAGAAATGACCATAGCCATGAAGAAGATGATGAGAAATATGCTGGCCATAGCATGTGCTGCGTTCGGGCTGAGTTCCTGCGTCATGTACGAATACCCGGTGCATACAAGCGGGTCTGTGGGAGTAAGCTCTTCAGGAGTAGCTGCTTCTGTGGCGTGGAGTGATGCCCGGTACGATGTGAACGGGTTTCCGATTTTCGGCTATTCCTATGGGCAGCCAGTCTATGGCTACACCTCCGGCGGCGTGGCTGTATTCAGTTTTTACGCCCTTACCTCGAGCTGCTGTGTACCCAGCTGGGGGCCGGCACACTGGTATTGCGGTCATTGGCATTACCCGAAGCATGTGCACCGCGTGAGCATACCGCCGCGCCACCCTGCATGGCATCATCCTGGGCGGCGGCCGGCCCGGCCGGCGTACCGGCCTGCACCGGCAGCTCCGCATAGACCTGCCGTTCATCACCATTCCGGGAAACCCGGGGGCAGCGGCGGGCGGCTGCAGCCATCGCGGCCGGCGCATGTGGGTGGGATGCACCGCCCGGCACAGCACGGCAAGCCGCAGATACAGAAGCCACAGGGTGCCGCACCGCACGGCAGACCCCAGATGCAGAAGCCGCAGGGGGCTGCACCTCGCCCGCAGATGAACCAGGTGCGCCCACAGAATACCCCGGGTCGCCGCCCGGTAGGTTCATTCCGGCGTGAGCAGCAGCGTTCTGACCTGCAGGGGAACCGGGTATCGCGGCCGTCCATGCAGCCGCAGGTGAACCGCGCTGCGCGGCAGGTGGCAGCCCCCTCGCGACCGCACGCGGTGCGGCACTCTGCTCCCTCCATGCCGAGGTCAGGCGGGCATCATCCCGCACCGGGCGGTCGCCGGGGTGGCCCTTCCGGTCCCCACCGCCGCTAAGGATTTCTTGCTCAGGTATGCAGTAACACAGACACCCCCGGCTCTTCAGCAGAAGAACCGGGGGTGAACCCTTGCTACAGGAAGGGGTGAGCCTTACAGCTTGCGCCCGAAAGCCAGGCGGTCGTACTGTTCATTGGCGTAGCGGTGCTGCGGGTGGCTCGTACGCATGTAGGCCTCGTGCAGCGGGTGGGTCGGGTCATGGGCAATGCGGTGAGCCTCGCCCTTCTGGTCTGGTTTTGCACCCGTGTGCATGGGAGCTTCATCCATCAGCCCCGCCATTTCCAGCAGCAGGCGGGCAAAATCCGGGTTGGCGCGCAGCGCCGGATTCTCCACCAGAGCCTGCATATTGATACCCGCGCGTTCCCCCATCGTGTTCAGGAATGCCGTAATGGTATCCATATTGCGCTCATAGGCCGGCCCCCAGGTGCGCTGCAGTTCTGCATCGGCCCGGGCCACAGCCTCGGCATTTTCGAGCTGGCAGCGCTCCAGGAACCTGCGTCCTTCGCTGGTGTAGCGTTCCGCCAGGGCAGCCAGCGCCTTGGGCGGCACGCCATACTCGTATGCCACGCCGCTGAGCTGTTTCACCAGTTCTTCATTCCAGAGCTCATCGGGGGTATCCTGCGGACGCTCCATCATGAACCCCTCAGCCGTGGCGGGCAGGCCCACCGCTGTGCGGAAAGCAGCCATGCGGGCGGCATCTGCAGTATCCGGGTAACCTTTCATCTTTTCCAGGTGAGCATAGCTCTTGGCCAGTGCCTCCGGACGCTGGAATTTCGAGAGAGTAGCCGCGTAGGGTTGCAGTTCCTCGAAACGCGTGAACCAGCCTGGGGAGAACGCTCCATCGTCATTCATGACCGGTGCGGGCTTGTCATCCGGCAGCTGCTGGGTGGCCAGCTTGTCTTCTTCTTCAGTATTATCCATCATGTTCTTGTTGTTGTTGTGTTGCTTCCTGCCGGGCCAGCTCCAGCTGGTGGCGAATGATAAGGAAGATTTCGCGGTGGGCATCGCGGCGCATGGCATCCAGCGGGTCATAGGCACCCGCCTTGCCTTGGAAAACAGGCAGGTGGGTTTCAAAACGCCGTTCCAGGTCGCAGAGTACTATCTTACCCGCCGGGGTATCGAAAAGCGCCAGCAGGCGGCGGCGTTCCTCGCGCGCCTGCTCCAGCTGGTGATTACGCTTGTAAATCATGGGGCGGGGCAGGTTGTTGCTGTTGCTGCAGGAGAGCCGATTCGCGCTTGCGGCGCATGCGTTTGACCTGCACCTCCGGGCGCAGGAGTTCCTCCGGTACACCATCGAGCCGGGCCGCCGTGCGGAAGGTGCGGTCCATATCCACATGGTCTGCCAGCTGGGAATCCATGCCGGCCATGACCTGCAGCCTCTGCAGCGTGCGGGCAATGCCCTCGGATTGCAGGCGGCGCATCACCTGAGCCACGCGTCCCTGGTAGACCACAAGCGGCAGCTCGATTCCTGGCTCGCCGTGGCGGTCCGGCTGCATCACCGTGGCTGGTGGCTGCGGGAAACGCCCCAGCCGGAACAACAGCGCGAAGACTCGCTCCATAAGGGGCCGGAAATCACTCGTAAAGAGCGTGAACGAGGGCGAGAACAACATCACGCGCTCATTCTCCCGGGCGTAAATCTCGCTGGCTGTCATCTGCTGCTTATGCTCACTCCATAACTCGAGCATAGGCAGGAAGAAAGCCCGGCGGATGGATTCCTGCTTCTGGCGCAGCCGGTCCATACCCACATCATACCGCCCCTGCGTGGCCCATTCGCGCGGAAAACCGAGACTGGCACTCTCCGGGTTGATGAGCGTGCGGCCACCGGCTCGCAAATCCACCTCACCGGCCTGGTTGGCCAGCTCCAGAATACGGGGGAAAGCGGCCACCTCTCCCAGCATGTCCAGAATGCGGTTGAGGAATTGCGCCTGGCGGATATCCGGGTACACCAGCCGGGCCGGAGCCAGCCCGTAGACCCCTTCACCCCAGCGCAGGAAACGCGTTACCATGTAAGGCATTTCGCGGTACCCGCTTTCCTCTACCGCACATTGGTCATCCAGGCTGTAATAAATGCTCTCGAAGGGCATGTTGCGGGCATTGTCGCTGCCGCGCAGGCGCTTCGTGCGCGGTCGTACCACATGCAGGAACCGCAGCTCACCCTCGTGCGGGTTGCGCGTCTTCTCCAGCATAGCCCGCCCCCGGGGCCCCAGCGCTTTTGCCCCGAACTTGGAGGCCGCCTGGTGCGGCGTGAAGGTGAACTCGCGCATGTAGGTATCCATCGCGCCCTCGTCGTTCTCTGCACAGACAAAATCCCCGCAGGGTACATGGCGGAAATGCAGCTGGCCGCCGCGTGTGGTGCCGCTGTACAGACACCCTGTACCCAGGCCCACGCGGTCCAGGAAACACTCGTGCAGCTCGGTGTAGAAATTGCTCTGGGCCAGGGCCTGGTTCGCAATTTCAGAGCAGCGGTTGTACCATGACTCCGCCTCATCGCCTGCATCCGGCAGGGGGCAGCTCCATTTGAACCACAGCTCATTGCTCGGCGTCAGGTAACTCAGGTGGCCGCTGGCCAGTTTCTGGCAGGCCTCCACGGCTGTGGTGTCGCTCAGGTGGTGTGCGGCCGGGGCCCCGGCAGTATCGAACCCGCTTTCTGTATGCTGGCGGTCTGGCAGCACATAGTGCCGCAGGGTATCCCACCAGCTTACCCACGGGGCTCGTTCCGCCTTGAGACTCTGGTAACTGTTCAGTATCGTCTGCATCAGCCAAGGGTGGAATTGCCATTGCTGCCGGAGCTGGTGGTCTCCTTGCGGCGCTGGGTGCTGAGAATGGTGGAAAGCAAGCCTTTTTTCTGGGCGTTCACCTGGTTGGCTGCCTCTTGTGTATCGTTGCCTGCGGTCTGGGTCACTACCGGAATCGGGGTGGGGGCCGCACTATATCGGTTACTGCTGCTGAATCCCATAATTGTTCAGGAATGTGTGGTTGGTTGGTGGCAGAACGCGGACCATGACAGCCGGTGCGCCCGCGGGCTTCTCAACCCGCGTTGAAAGCAGAGCCACCGCCGCGGGGGCAGCGCCGCCGCCAGCCTCCGGGCCAGCGCCAGATTACCCACCAGCAGATGTACATACCAGGCATCTTCCCTGGTGCTGGTGGAATCGAGCTCCTGCCAGGTGGGTGGCTTTGTGCTGTCCACAGGCCTGAGCAGCGCGACCAGCTGCGGCATCAGCAGCACAACACCATGGGGGTGAGCGGCCAATGCTGCCAGATCTGCGGCCATATCACGACCGGCGGCCTGGTAATACTGCTGCGCCTGCACTCTGGCATCCGTGTTCATGGCTGCGACTTTAGCGTCCGCTTCCGGGCAAATCCAGCTCATTGTCCGGGGCGGTACTGCGTTTCACGCGGACCAGTCAACCACACTCTGTTTCTCTGTTGCAGAAAAATGGAAATTGTGCCACAGTCGGCAGCATAGCAATTACACACCATGTCAACTGCCCCTGAAAATACAAGCCCCACACCGCTGGATATCTGTAATCTGGCGCTCAGCCGACTGGGAGAATCGCCCATTGAAACACTGGATGCCAATGGAAGCCTCGCCTCCCGCCTCTGCTACATGCACTACCACCCGGTCCGCCGCGAGGTCCTTTGCGCCAACCGCTGGAGTTTCGCCACCCGCCGTGCCACGCTCCGCAGCGCGGAGGATGGTGTAGAGGGAGATGACACCCACCAGCGCCGCCACAGTCTGCCGCAGGACTGCCTGCGCGTACTGGGGGTGAATGCCCGCAGCTGGACGCTGCGCGGCCGCGCTGTCTATGCCTCCTCTCCGGAAATCAGATTGCTCTACATTGCCGATGAAGAAGATACAAGCCTTTTCGAGCCGCTTTTCACCGAGGCTCTGGTGCTGCGCCTTGCCTGGAAACTCTGCATCCCCCTCATCAACAGCACCACCGCCCGGCAGGCTCTGGGAGAGGAATACCAGCGCATTGCCTTGCCGCAGGCAGCCCATTTCAATGCCGTGCAGCACATGTCGAATGACACCCACCCGCTATACCGCCTGTGGCGCAGCAGCCTGGCCGGGCATAATGAGTAAAGTTCCCCCACCCCCTTGTCAAACTACACCCCTCCCACTCATGAAAGCTATTGATTTTGCCTGTCGCTTTCTGTCGCGGCTGCAGAAAGACAAACTCTCTCCGGCAGCACGGCTGGTGCTGATAGCCGTAGCAGCCGGGCTTGAGGATAAGATGGATATTGCCCGCGAGACCTGCCTGTCTGTAAGCGTATGTACCACCCAGCTGCGCCACCTGGAACAACTGGGAGAGGTGCGCTGCGTCAGCCCCCTGGCCGAACGCTACGTGCTGGCCCCGGCCGGTAAGGAACGCCTGCGCCGCCTCTTCAACTTCCACATTGCACCCCATGGCTAAGAAAAGGTTTCTGAGCATCGAGGAAAAGCGCAGCTGGCTGGCAGATATCTTCCGGGATTCTGCCGGTGAATACAGCCAGGCAGATAAATTCAAAGCCATGATAGAAGACACCCGCCTGGCTATGCTGGAAACGGAAAACGCCAGGCCGGAGGCGCGCCAGACTCCCCTGCCGGGAATACCGATGGAGCTCCTGCGGCATCTGCCTCCTCCGCTCCGCGAGCCGAAATCATGACTGCTTCCGCAGCGGGAAGGCATGTGTGATGAGGTTCACCTCCGGCTTCCGCCCAGGTGGCAGCAGCACCTCCAGCACATCCATGCGGCAGGGGACATCCTGCCCCAGCCGCCGGAGCCAGAGTCCGGCAGCCCGCCGCAGCAGCTTGCGCTTGTGCTCATTCACCCGCCGTGCCGGGCGGCCAGAGCCCGTATGCAGCGCACTCTTCACCTCGGTGAATACCAGCACATCCCCCTTGCGGCAGATAATATCCACCTCGCCACTGTTTCCCATGCGGAAGCGGTGGCGAAGTATCTTATACCCCTGCGCCCGCAGCCAGGAGGCAGCTACCAGTTCACCATACTCGCCCAGGTAGGCGCTTCTGGGTGGCTGCCCCTCAACCCAGGGGCAGTTCCAGTTGTGTAACAGGCGCAAACGAGCGGCGATGGTGTATCGTAACTCCATGGTCGTGGATGGCTTGCATGTGAGCCTTGGTGCCGTAGCCGGCGTGGCGGTCAAAGCCGTAGGCCGGAAACTCGCGGTGCAGTTCATTCATATAGTGGTCTCGCCATACCTTGGCCAGAATGCTGGCAGCGGCAATGCTCAGGCAGCGGGCATCTCCCTTCACAATGCTGAGACTCGGCAGCGGGAAACCCGGCACCGGCAGGCCATCTATCAGGCAGAAATCCACCCCGCCGGAGAGCCCTTCTGCTGCGCGGCGCATGGCCAGGTGGGTGGCACGCAGAATATTCAGCTCATCAATTTCTGCCACCGTGGCCTGGGCAATACTTTTCTGCACGGTGTCATCAGCCATCAGAGCCTGGTAGAGCGCCTCCCGTTTCCGCGCAGTCAGTTTTTTGGAATCATTCAGCCCGGGCAGGGTGTACCCTTCGGGCAGAATAACCGCTGCGGCCACCACAGGGCCGGCCAGCGGGCCGCGCCCGGCTTCATCAATACCGCAGACCCGGACAAAGCCATCGCGGTGGGCCTGTTGTTCCGCGCTCATATCCGGCGGTGTGGTAGGAGTGGGTGTGCGGCTCATTTCTCTTGTTTCTTTCTGTTCTGCTGGGCCTGGCGGCGCAGGGACTGGGGCAGGGGGGCTCCTTCTTTCTGGGTGTAAAGGGCTTCAATGTCGTCCAGATACCGGCTCATGGCGGTATCCGGCCCGGGCGAATCGCTCCGCAGCATCTGCATCGTTTCCAGATATGAATCGAACGAGCGCCCGCGCGATCTGCCCGTGAAGGTGATTTCATACCAGTCCAGATAATCGCGCCCGCGTATGGCGGCAGAGTAATAAGCCTTGCGGAGCTCATCCAGCGGCCCCAGACTGCTCTGCACGGCATCAGGGTGGGCCCCTGCCTTCAGTTGTTCGATGATGCGGCAGTATTCGGTGATAATGGGTCGGTGCCCCGGGAAACAGGTATAGCTCAGCGCCACCAGCCTCCCCACCACCGGGCCGATGAGCTTCTGCCAGTTCGGCAGCTCGACCAGGGTATAGACATCATCCACCGCCACCGGGCGCGGTGTTCCGGTGGCCGGGTCGAACCAGGAAATGGTGAGGGCCTCCTGGAGCATCTTTTCCGATTCAATCGGGGCAAGGGCTTCATTGGCCTTGGGGAGCGACAGGTTGGCCAGCTCTACCGCCCACCACTTGTTCAGCAGAGAGGCATCTACCCCGAGTTCATGGAAATGCTCCGTGAGCGCCTCCACCGGTGAGCTTTCTGTTGTGGCGGCATTGGACAGCAGGTTCTTGAGCTGGTCCACCCCGCCCTCGCGGTCAATCAGACTCAGAATCAGCACGCCGCAGGAAACCTCATAAACTTCGCGATTGGCGGCATCCAGCTTATCCGGCTCGGCCACGGAAATCACCTCCTGCGGGGAGAGCATTTCTGCCCGGTCAAACAACTGGCGGTAGATTCGCCGCTCTGCCTTGCCGCTTTTCCACAGCACAGCCTGCTGGATGCCTGCCACCAGCCAGCCGGGCAGCCCGATGGTATCCGGGTAGGCTTCTGCATCCATGTCGCGCAGCACATATTCGTAAAGAATCATGGTGATGATGGCTTTATCAAGCCGCATCAGGTCAATGCCGCCGCCGGGGTGAATGCGAATCTGGAAGTTGGGCTGGTCTTCAATGATGTTGATACGCGTGCGGATGGGGTTGAGCACGGGGGAATCCGAGCTTTTGCCAATCAGGCGGATGGAAATGAGGTTCTTATGGTCCTTGTTCAGCTGCAGCAGCTTGCGAACCTGGGCATACAGGTCATCCGCATGCGAGGCAATGGCACCCATGCGGAGAGAATCGCCACCACTCACCGAAAAGAGCTTGCTGTGGGAAATCACGTGTTCATCGGCCTCGGGCAGGTAGCCGTTGAAGCTCTGCTGCTCCTGGGCCATAGCAGCGGCGGCGGCTTTCCGGTCCGGGGTAATACCCCTCTTGGCCACTTCCTTCAGCAGGGCTTCTTCCTCTGCTTTCCAATCCATGCCGGCAGCTTTTCCGGCCGGCAGGGGCTCCTGCGCCACCGCCACCGCTACCAGCGCCATGAGCGCCGCGCCTGCCCAGCATTCCGACATGCCGCCATGCTACCAGATACCCCGTTCATCAGCAAGTTAAATCTCTGTCTGTTCTGCATTCCGGCCCGGGGCGGCGGCTGGCTTGTTCCCGAATACACCGCAGCCGGGCGGTAGCCCGTTCCCCGGCATGACGGACCCAACGAAGCAGGGGATTGCATAAAAAAATTGAAAAAGCGGGAAAATCAGCTACAATACCATTATGAAGATATGCACCGCTCAGAGTGTGCGTGAGGCCGAGCACCGGCTCTTCGCCAAGGGGGAAATCAGTTCGCTGGCCCTGATGAATACGGTAATTGACCGCCTGTGGGATACCTGCCGGAACCTCTCTCTGCTGAGCCATCTGCGCCCCTCCCGCGTGGTGGTGTATGCTGGCACAGGCAATAACGCCGGCGATGCCATCGGCATGGCCTCCCGCTGGGGTTGCCCGGTTACCCTGCGCTGCGCCGGGACTCTTTCGGACGATGCACGGATGCAGCTTTCCGGTAACGAGGTGCAGGAACTGCCGCAACCGCAGGAAAATCTGCTTATTATAGATGGCTTGCTGGGAAGCGGGGCGGTGGGGCCGCTGCGCCCTGCCTATGCGGCCCTGGTGCGCGAGCTGAATGCACTGCGGGCAGCCAGCCCGGGCAGTTTCATACTGGCCATCGACATTCCCACCGGGCTCGATTCCACCACCGGGGAATGCGGGGCTGATGCCGTGCTGGCCGATGCTACCGCCGTGATAGGTGGCGTGAAACCCGGTATGCTGGCAGATAGCGCAGAGGATGCCGTGGGGCGCCTCATCTGCATACCGCTGCCCGAGGTGGGGGAGATTCCCGTGGCTGATTCTGCCCGCGTGAGCGATGCTGCAGAACTGGCACCGGGGCTGCCGCGCCGGGCGTATTCGTGCTTCAAGAACCGCGCCGGCCGCGTAGCCGTGGTGGCGGGGTCTGTGGGCATGGCCGGCGCAGCGCAGATGTGTGCCGAAGCCGCCCTTGCCGCCGGTGCCGGCCTGGTAGTACTCTACTGCCTGCCGCCGGTCTACCCCGTTCTGGCAGCCCGGGTGGCAGCAGAAATCATGGTGCGCCCCGTGGGATCCTATGCCGATATTCATGAACCCGATGCCCAGGCGCTGGTCATCGGCCCCGGGCTGGGTGAGGTGCAGCCCGTGGCGGCAGAATCCCTGCGGCAGCTTGCCCAGACCTTCAACGGGATTGTTGTGCTTGATGCCGATGGCCTCAACACCGCTGCGGCCTGTGGCTGGCAGCCCCAATCCAACTGGATTCTCACCCCGCACCCCGGCGAGATGCGCCGCCTCTTCCCCGCAGATAGGGCGCAGAACACCCGCCGGGAAACCGTGCGCGATTATCTGGAACAGCACCCCTGCACTCTGCTGCTCAAGGGGGCTCGTACCATTATTGCCGATGCCGCCACCTGCTGCTACAACTCCACCGGCGGCCCCTACATGGCCAATGGAGGGCAGGGGGATGTGCTGGCCGGAACCATTGGTGCGCTGGCAGCCCAGGGGCTACCCCCCCTGCGCGCCGCAGCTCTGGGGGCCTATGCCTGCGGGCTGGCCGCAGAGCATACCTGGGCCACCAGCGGTTATCCGCCTGCCATCCGCGCCACGGAGGTCATCCACGCCCTCCCTCGCATTCTCGCCCACCAGCCGGCATACAGCCACCCGCGAGGATTATCATCATAAACACGTTGCATTCTTGACATTTTTCCGCAGCTGTGCGAAACTCCTCGCGTGCTTGATATCTGTCTACTGGGAACCGGTGGCACCCTGCCGCTGGTGAATCGCTGGCTCACCTCGCTCATGGTGCGCTACCAGGGACACAGCGTTCTCATCGACTGTGGCGAGGGCACGCAGATTGCCGCCCAGCGTGTCGGCATGAGCCTCAAGCCCGTGGATAAAATCCTCATCACCCACCTGCATGCCGACCACATCTCCGGCCTGCCCGGCCTGTTGCTCACCATGGGCAACATGGGGCGCACCGAGGAACTCTCCATCATCGGCCCGGTGGGAACCGAGCGCGTCGTCAACGCCCTGCGTACCATTGCCCCCAACCTGCCCTTTGAAATCCGCGTCAGCGAACTCGAAACGCCCGCGGAAACCATGTACTTCCTCGATTGCGATATCCACGCCTTCCAGGTGCAGCATGGTGTCCCCTGCTACGGCTACAGCTTCACCCTCCCCCGGAAAGGAAAATTCGACCCGGAGCGTGCGCGTGAACTCGGCATTCCTACCGCATTCTGGGGCCGCCTGCAGAAAAAAGGCGAAACCATTGAACACGAAGGGCAGACCTACACCCCCGAAATGGTGCTGGGCCCGCCTCGCCGTGGACTCAAACTCACCTACTGCACCGATACCCGCCCCGTGCCCGCCATTGCCGCCGCCGCGGCAGATTCCGACCTCTTCATCTGCGAAGGCATGTATGGCGAAGAGGAAATGCTGCCCAAGGCAAAGGAAAACCGCCACATGCTCTTCAGTGAAGCCGCCCGCCTCGCCGCAGAAGCCGGCGGCGTGAAGGAACTCTGGCTCACCCACTT
>CAJGDB010000046.1 GCA_904502165.1 uncultured Akkermansia sp. | reverse complement strand
CTACTACCGCACCGGCATGCCCATCAACCTGACCCTGCGCATGCCCTGCGGCGGCACCCCTGGCGGCGGTCCTTACCACAGCCAGAGCATGGAAGCCCTCTTTGCCCACTTCCCCGGGTTGCATGTATTCACCCCCGCCACAGTAGCTGATGCCTACTACATGCTCAAGCAGGCGGTACAGATTCCTGACCCCGTCATTTTTCTGGAACACAAGTTCCTGTACCGCTGGCTGAAGGCAGATACCTGGGTAGACCCGGAGCCACTCCCCATCGGCCAGGCCCGCATTACCCGCCCCGGCAAGCATGCCACGGTGGTGGCGTTCTCTGCCATGGTGCCCGAGGCACTCCGCGCTGCAGAGGAATTATCAGCCACCAGCGGCTATGAGGTTGAAGTGGTGGATTTACGCAGCGTCAAGCCGCTGGATACCGCTACCATTCTTGATTCAGTGGCCCGCACCGCACGCCTGCTGGTCGTGAGCGAGGACTTCCCCTGGGGTGGAGTGGCAGCAGAGGTCGTGGCACAGGTTTCTGCCCACGGCTTCCACCTGCTTGACGCACCGCCGCTGCGTCTCAGCTCGCACGACACGCCCATCCCCGCCCACCCTGACCTGTGGAAGGCCCACCGCCCGAGTGCAGCCACCATTGCCGATGCCGTCCGTTACCTCATATCCCTCTAAAATTTCCATAAGACCATGCCGAAAGTAGCCATTCTGATGCCCCAGCTGGGCGAATCCATAGCCGAAGCCACCATTATGCAGATTCTGGTGCAACCCGGTGATACTGTACAGGCCGACCAGGAGGTCTTTGAGGTGGAAACCAACAAGGCTGTCATGGGGGTGACAACCATCTGTGGCGGCACGATTGTTTCGCTCGATGTCAGCAGCGGGGAAACAGTACCCGTTGGTGCTATCATGGGCATCATCGAAGCCACGGAAGAAGAAATCGAACGCTCCGGCGCTACCCCGCTGGATGAAAATGCCACCCCAGCCCCGGTAGTGACCGCCCCCGATGCCGAAAAGAACGCTGGCCAGGATGGGGCGCACTTCCGCACCGAAGGAGAATTCCGCGAAGGTATACCCGGCGGTGGTCCCCGTAAACCCACTGGCGCAGGTGGCCGCGGACTGCCTGTCCCCATGGGCAAACACGGCACCCGCTTCCTCTCCCCCCGCGTCCGCGCCCGTATGGATGAAATCGGCATCACCGAAGCTGATATGGCCTACGTCATCGGCACAGGCCCCAACGGGCGTATCACCATTGACGATTTCGAGAGCTTTGTGAACTACGTTGATGGCTGGCCCTCACACCAGGCCTCCCCCATGCGCCGCAGCGTGGCCAGCAGCATGCAGCGCACCTGGCGCCGCCCCATTGCAAGCTGTGGCCGTCCTATCTTCATGGCTCCCATCATCCTTCATCGCAAGAACCACCCGCGCAAGCCCGGTGTCACGCTCTATTTCCTGCGTGCCCTTGCTCTGGCCCTGGCCGAGCACCCTGACTGCGCCGGCTACATGGTGGGTGGCCGCATTCTGACCCCGCGCCGCATCGACCTGGGCGTGGCGGTACAGGTGGCAGATGGTGTCATGGTTCCCGTCATGCGGAATGTGAATGAGCATACCCTCAACGAACTCATTGATGAATACAACAAGGTCGTTGACCAGGCCCGCGGCCGCCGGCTTGACCCTGCCTACCAGGGAGGCGGCATTGCTACAGTCTCCAACTTCGGCGGCTTCGGTCTGACCCATGCCACACCCATGCCGCTGCCCAGCGAAAGCCTTATTCTGGGCGTCGGCGCTGTGCAGAAGGTACCGGTCTGGAGCGATGAAGTACAATGCTTCCTGCCGGTGGAGCAGGCCAACATTGTCGCCTCGTTTGACCACCGCGTGATGGATGGTGGCGATATCGGGCGTCTCATGCTCCGCATAGCCTATTACCTGGAGCATCCGGAATACCTGTAATACCAGGGAAACCACATGAGCCAATACCCCAAAGACATGGTGCTGGGACTCATTGCCTGCGCGGGAGAGTTTCCGCAGCGGGTGATTGAGGGAGCCCGCCGTGCCGGGGTACGTGTGGTATCTGCCGGTATGCGCGGAGCTGTCGGCCCGGAAATTGCGCCCCTGAGCGATGCCTACAAGTGCTTTCGCGTAGGCTCAATTGAAGGCCCGGCCGATTTCTTTGTGCAGCACGGAGTGACCCACGTCATGCTCACCGGGCAGATCAAGCCCTCGTGCATCTACACCATGTGGCCGGATGCCACCGCCCGCAGGCTCCTGAAAACCCTCGACCGCCGCAACGCCCACACCATTTTCACCACGGTCTGCAATTTTATTGAATCCAAGGGGATGAAGGTACTGCCCTCCATCACTTTCATGGAGGAACAACTGCCGGCAGAAGGGCATATTGCCGGTCCGCCGCCCACAGAGCAACAACGTGATGAAGCACGCTTCGGGTTGGGTATGGCACGCGAGATTGCCCGGCTCGATATTGGCCAGAGCATCATTGTACATGGGCACCAGGTCGTGTGCGTGGAGGCGTTCAAGGGCACTAATGAATGCCTGCATGCCGGCGGCCACCGCGAACACGGAGTCACCCTCTGCAAAGTAACTAAACCCGGGCACGACATGCGCTTCGATGTTCCCTGCATCGGCACCGGTACTATCCGCAATGCCATCAAGGCGCATGTGAACCATATTGTCTTTGAAGCCCACCGGACTATTCTCTTCCAGCGGGATGAAGTAGCCCGGATGTGCAACACTCACGGCATCACCCTGCATGCCATGGAAGTACCGCTGCCGGAACAGGAAGGCGCCGACCCCGGCCATATCCTGACGGATGCCGCCCATGCCGCTGCCATGGCGGCTGAAATCAAGGCGCTGGGCATCGGCTGCTGTGCGGTGGTGTGCGATGGTGTAGTGATTGCGGTAGATGATGCTGATGGCCCGCTGAAGTGCATCCGCCGGGCGGCGGCCTACATGAAGCGCCTTCGCCTGGCCCGCATCCTCAACTGGCTGGGGCGCATTCTTCTGGGGCGTCCCGGCACACCCCCCGTACCCATGGTACTGGCCTGCACCCGCCCGCTCACCCCGGAGGAAGACCGCGCCGCCCGCAAGGCTGGGATTCAAATTGTTTCCACCGGCGGGAGAGCAGAAGATTGCCCTTGAATCCCCGGGGTAAATCTGCTAGCATAACTGCACCAGTCATGAATACACGCACCATATCATTCCGCTGCCCGGAGGACATTCTTGAGGAGATTGATATTCTTTGTGAACACAACAGCGTGGATCGCAGCAGCTTTATTGTGCAGGCTCTGCAGAGCATGTTCTCCGGACTGGCTGCCCAGGGTATATGCCAGCCCAAGCCCCCGCTGCCTCCTTCTCCCATCAAGGAAGAGAACAAGTAATTCCATTTCATGGCCCGCATTCTAACAGCCCTGAGCGGCGGCGTCGATAGCGCCGCAGCCGCCGCGCTTCTGGTGGAACAGGGGCACGAGGTGGTGGCGGCTTACATGAAGAACTGGGTAAATGAAGAAAACATTCCCGGTGAATGCCCTTGGGAGCGTGACATTGAGGATGCCCTGGGGGTGTGCCGTAGATTAGGCATCGAATTCCGTGTCGTTGACCTCATTGAACAATACCGCCAGCGCATTGTCAATTACCTGATTGAGGGCTACCGCAATGGTTCTACGCCAAATCCGGATGTCCTCTGCAACCGCGAAATGAAGTTTGGCGTGTTGCTCGATTATGCGCTGGAACAAGGATTTTCCGGAGTTGCAACCGGGCATTATGCCCAGAGGCTCGATGCACAAGGCGAGGGCAGCTATATTCTGCGAGGTACGGATACCAACAAAGACCAATCCTACTTCCTCGCACTCATGCGACCGGAACAGGTAGCCCATGCCATTTTCCCTGTAGGCGGCATCACCAAACCCCAGGTGCGGGAAATTGCCCGCAGATTCAACCTGCCCAATGCGGAGAAAAAGGATTCCCAGGGCATCTGCTTCATCGGGCAGGTGAAAATGAGCGATTTCCTGCGGCACTACCTGCCCGACAATCCCGGCGACATTGTTGATTTGAACGGGCGGAAACTGGGGCGGCACGATGGTCTGCACCTCTTCACCATGGGCCAGCGCAAAGGGCACCATGTAGCATCTCCCCGCGAAGGTGTGGCCTATGTGGTGGTGGGTAAAGATCTGGAGCAGAACCGTCTCATCCTGGGCTACGAGGGGCAGGAAACCCCGGGCCTGTATACCCGGAGTGCCGTTGTAGGCAGCATTTCCAACACACTCAAGCCCCTGCCTGAGCGGGTCATGGCACAGCCCCGCTACCGCGCCGCAGCGGTTCCTGCCACCTGCACCCACCTGGGTAATGGCAAGGTAAGGCTTGATTTTGACACCCCTGTCCGCGCCCTGGCTCTGGGCCAGGTCTGCGCCTTTTATGAGCCTGATGACAAGAGGGGAGAGAAACTACTGGGTGGAGGTTTTTTCGAAACACGCGCGTAGTGCTGGTCTGCTCACCACTCGACAGCAATCTTTTCCACCTCGCCCTGCTTGTTTTCATACAGCACGTACCCATTTTCCACCCCAAAGCGGTGAACTTCCATGGTTACTTTCACATCGAAGCAGCAATAGCGGGCAATGTCCACCAGCTTCTGGGCATCACCGGTTCTCTCATATTCTGCCCACCATTTGAGGGCATCGGTCCCTTCGGCTGTCTTTGAATTACCTCCCAGAGTCACCTTGGCTACGGAATCCAGCTTGAGGCGGTGGCCAAGACGCGAGGTCAGGTCGGCACAGAGGTCAAGGTTGTGGGTCACATCTGCCACCGTCCAGAACGTGTATGCCTGCAGCACGCCATAATCAAAATGAACGTGGTTGTAACCCACCACCAGATCCGCCATCCGCAGTTCCTCGATGAGTTCCTCCATGCGGTCCTCGGTATAGATATGGTATGCATTATCCCGTGTAGAGAATGTAACCGCCACAGAAACACCCATCTTGGCCGTTTCGTGCCAACCACCGACTTCTGCTGCAGAACGGCGGGTTTCCAAATCAAAATAAACAATATTCTTCATAACTGACCAGCGGGCAGAGTTCGGCGCAGCCCTTCGTAAAGCATAATGGCAATGGAGGTGGAAAGGTTCAGCGAGCGAGCCCGCTCACCCGGCATGGGAATCCGGAGAGCTGTTTCCGGATGGGTATCTATCCACCGCTCGGGCAGGCCTTTGGATTCCGGGCCGAAGACAAAATAATCACCATCCTGCAGTGGCAGAGCCGGTGACCAGATGCTGTGAGCCGCCTTGGTGGAAAGATACCAGAACCGGGCTCCCGGCTGAGCCGTAGCCTCCAGTTCCTCCAGCGAATCCCAGAGCCGGAGGTCTACATGCTTCCAGTAATCCAGCCCGGTACGGCGCACATGCTTTTCATCGAGGCTGAACCCGAGGGGCTTGATAAGGTGCAGCCGGGCATCCGTAGCAACGGCCAGTCTCCCGGCGGCTCCGGTGTTATGGGGTATTTCCGGGTGGTAGAGAACGATGTGGAACATGCCTTATTTCGCCCCTTTCCGGAACAAGACCGCAGGGATGGTACGGAAGAAGAGTTTGACATCCAGCCAGAGGCTCCATTCATCGATGTACCGGAGGTCCTTGCCGACCATGTTATCGAAATCGCCATTATCGCTGCGATCCTCAATCTGCCAGAAGCAGGTGAGCCCGGGCTTCACGCTCAAGCGGCGGCGATGCTCAATCTTGGGGAAAGCCTCTGTCTCATAAACAGGCAGCGGGCGCGGTCCCACAATGCTCATATCACCGCACAGGATATTGAGCAGCTGCGGCAGTTCATCAATGGAAGTCTTACGGATGAAGTGACCAAACTTGAAAACACGCGGGTCATTGGTCAGCTTGAAAATCGGCCCGTTCATCTCGTTGCCGTACTTGGCCTTGACCTCTTCCAGACGCGCCTCGGCATCCACATACATGGAGCGGAACTTCCACATGTGGAACACCCGCCCGTATACACCCGAACGACGCTGGCGGAAGAACACCGGTCCCTTGGGGTCGCTGATTTTAATACCTACTGCCGCCACAAGCCACAAGGGGGAAGAACAGATGAGGATGATGAGCGCCACGATGCGGTCAATCACGGCTTTGAGGAGACGCGACCAGGAATACACCGGGGTAGAGCTGATGACAATCATGCGGTTTTCGCCAATCTCATTCACATCTGCCCGGAGACTGGTACCCATACGGTCTCCCAGAATGAGATTCACATCAATCCCCTGCACCTCGCACTGTACAATCACGTTCTCGAAATCATGGTATGCCGACAACCCGCCGAATACATACAGGCCATTCACGCTGTGATTCTGAATCAGCTGCTGCACCCTCTCCGTATCATCACCCGATGAAATGCGGCCCACCACATTGAAGTTCCTCCGCCAGTATTCGGGGTAGGAATTCCAACCTTTTTCCACAGCGTCTTCCGAGCCGGCCAGGATAATCTGGCGGCGGAACTCCTCCGGGTTATTGCGGCTGAGATTACGCCAGCGCACCAGCAGGTAGCGGATGAATACCACCAGCGGAATACCTACCATGTTCACCAGCAACGTATGGCTGTAAAAGGGCGGTATCTCCTCCACCGAAAGATAAATGGCAGAAGCGCAGCAATAGTAGACAGCAAACACCCCGAGCTGGCGCAGGGCGTTCCCTACCCGCTGCATATTCTGCTTGTGGTAGAAGCCCACCTGACGCAGAATAATCGGCACCGCCACCAAAGCCACCCCAGCCAGGAAGGGAGAGGCTGTCAGCAGATTGAAATGGGCACCACCGGCCCATCCAAACAACGGAGCAATCAGATTCGCAATATAGGGAGAGAAGTAGGCAAAGACACTTGCCAGCACAAAATCCAGAAGCGGGTAAAAGGAACTGAGGAAAAATTTACTATTCCGGGTCATAGGACGCTGCCATGATAACATCAAATCCCTCGTCTAACAAGGAAAAAGAGCCGCCGGAGCGCATACTTTCTTTTTCCTTGAAAGATTATACTGGTTTTGATAGTATACATTCCGTATGAACTTGCTCAAAAGCATGACGGCAATGATTGCAATGACCGGAGCCCTGGCGATGGGGCAGGAAGCCTATGTTCCGCATCCGGACTGGGAAAACCCGCAGAACCTTTCCCAGGGACGTGAAGAAGCCCGTGCGTTCTATGTACCATTCGCCAATCGCGAAGAAGCGCTGAAAGGACACCGAAATGATTCCTCGCTCGTTCTTTCCTTGAATGGAAACTGGAAATTCAACTGGGCACCCAGCCCGGAGCAGCGCCCGATAGATTTTTACAAGCCCGAGACCGATGTCAGCCAATGGGCAGAGATTGATGTACCCAGCAACTGGCAGATGCGTGGCTACGGCACACCCATCTACAGCAACCAGCGCTACACCTTTGTGCGAGACTGGCCGCGCGTGATGACCAAGCCCCGCAACAAGGATGAAGAGCGCTACACCTGCCCGGCCACAGAACCCAACGCCGTGGGCAGCTACCGCCGCGACATCGAACTGCCGGCTGACTGGAATGGCCGGGAGGTCTTCATCCGCTTCGATGGCGTAGATTCCTTCTTCTATCTCTGGGTGAATGGTCATAAGGTCGGCTTCTCCAAAGACAGCCGCACCGCTGCTGTGTTCGATATCACCAAATACGTGCAGCCAGGCAGGAACGTAATTGCTGCGGAAGTTTACCGCTTCAGCGATGGCTCATACCTGGAATGCCAGGACATGTGGCGACTCTCCGGTATTTTCCGTGATGTGTACATGTACACCACCCCCAAGGTACAGATTCGCGACTTCTTTGTACACACCGACTTTGATGGTGCCCCCGGTAAGAAAGATTACAGCCAGGGCAAGCTTCGCATCGAAGTGAATGTGGACAACCGCGGCAGCGCCGCCGCCAGCACTATGGTGGAAGGCGAACTGATTGATGCCACAGGTAAGACCATTGCCCATATGAACTGCGGCAAGGCTCTCGATATCACCCCCGGGGCCGAGGTAGAGACTACCCTGTCCACCACCATTGACAACCCGGCGCTGTGGAGTGCAGAAAAACCGAATCTGTACCGCCTGCTGCTCACGCTCCGCAATGAGAAGGGAGAAATCACCGAAACCCTCTCCCGCAAGATTGGTTTCCGTGATGTGCAGCTGGTGAACGGCCGCTTCCTCGTGAACGGCATGCCGGTGAAGCTCAAGGGCGTGAACCGCCACGAAAGCCAGCACGCCAACGGCCACACCGTGACTGAGGAGGAATGCCTCCAGGAACTCCTCATCATGAAGCGAGGCAATATCAACCACATCCGCAATTCTCACTACCCGCAGGTAGACCGCTTCTATGAAATGTGCGATGAGCTGGGTATCTACGTGTGCGATGAAGCCAACATCGAATCCCACGGCTACTACTACGGCGAACTCTCCCTCTCCCACCCGGCAGAGTGGAAGGCCCAGCATGTATGGCGCAACAAGAACATGGTGGAACAGAGCAAGAATCACCCCTGCGTCGTCATCTGGTCCTACGGCAACGAAGCCGGCCCCGGCGATAACTTTGCCGCGGTGCGCGACTGGATCAAGAGCCGAGACACCTCTCGCCTGACCCAGTACGAGCGAAATAACGACCTGGCAGACCTCTGCTCCAACCAGTATCCCAGCGTCAACTGGACCCGCAACATTGCCAGCACCAAGCTTGAAAAACCCTGGTACATTTCAGAATACGCCCACATTCTCTGCAACTCCATGGGCAACCTGGCCGACTACTGGGATGCCATCGACAGCAGCGATTCCATCATCGGCGGCGGCATCTGGGAATGGATTCACCAGAGCTATGACCAGGAAGTCACCCTGCCCGACGGCCGCAAGGTAACGCGCCAGGCATACGGCGGCGACCACGGCGAATACCCGCACGATGGCATCTTCTGCATCAAGGGCGTCATTTACAGCGACCGCACTGTCACGCCGCTGTACGATGAAATTCGCAAGGTGCAGCAGAACGCCTCGTTCACCCTGGGTGAAATCACCCCCGACGGCAAGGGCCTGGCGGTCAACATCCGCAACAAGCACCTCTTCACCGACCTGGCAGAATACAATGGCACATGGAAACTCTGTGAGGAAGGCAGCGTCGTCGTGCTTCAGGGAAGCTTTGCTCCCTCTGCCGCCCCGCTGACCAACCAGCAGGTCATCCTCCCGCTTTCTGCCGAGCAGCTCCTTTCCCTCAAGAAAGACCGCCGCTATTACCTGACGGTGGAACTCCAGCTCAAGGAAGCCACCGCCTGGGCCGGCAAGGGATATGTCATTGCCACCGAGCAGCTTGAACTGCCCGAGGCCATGACTGGCTATGATGCACGCAACAACCTGATGAGCTTCGGCAAGGCCCATGTGGATGTACGCAATCAGAGCGGGCAGATGCTCGTCATCGGGCCGAACTTCTCCCTCTGCGTCGACAAGGTCACCGGTGGCCTCAAGAACTACATTGTGAACGGCCAGCAGCTGCTGGGCGAAAAGGCAAGCCTCCACCTCAATGCTTTCCGCGCACCCGTGGCCAATGACAAGTGGGCCATGAACCAGTGGCTCAACAATGGCCTGGGCAATCTGGAACACAGCGCCACCCCCCTGCTGGTGGAGCGTCTTAACCACGGCATTGTGCGTATCTCCTGCGATGTCACCAGCCAGGGCACCCGCAAGGAAAACCTCAACAGCGGTGAATATGACAATGGCAAGTTCACTGTCAAGGACCTGGGTCCTATCACAGAAAAGGACTTCAAGTTCACCACCCAGCTGGTGTACACCATCCTGCCGAATGGCTATGTGAGCGTGCAGGCCGGTGTCATCCCCAGCATGAACAAGGTCGTGCTGCCCAAGCTCGGTTACACCTTCAGCATGCCGGAACGCTTCTCCAACGTGCGCTGGTATGGCCGCGGCCCCGGTGAAAACTACACCGATCGCAAGGCTGGTTCCCACATTGGCATCTGGCAGAGCACAGTAGAGGGTATGGTTGAGCGCTACCCCTTCCCCATGGAAATGGGTAACCGCATGGATACCAACTGGGTTGCCCTGACGGATGACCGCGGAGTCGGCCTGCTCGTGGCAGCCGAACCGCACGAGAACTTCAACTTCTCAGCCCTGCCCTACACGGCACGCGACATCTTCGAAGCCGCTCACCCGGAAGAGGTGAAACGCGCCGGTGCCACCGTAGTAAGCATTGATGCCTTCACCCTGGGTCTGGGTGGTGCCGCCTGCGGCCCGCTGCCCATGGATCGCGACATCCCGCTTTCCGAACCCACCACCATCGTCTTCTCTCTGCGTCCGCTGCTGCAGGGTGAGAACCCGGCAGATATAGGTCGCAAGATGCTGCCGCTCACAGGCGCAGTCACCATTTCCCGCGATAGTGTGGGCTATGTTCATACCTCCTGCGGCTCCCGCAATGCGACCATCGAAGTCACCCTGCCGGACGGCTCCTCCTTCCTTTACAAGGAACCCTTCCTGCAGCGCGAGGACGGCATTATACGTGCCTATGCCCGCAGCGAAGGCTGCATGGACAGCGTAGGGGCCTACCAGAACCTGCCCGAATGGAAGCCCGACAACGTAATGCGCGTGACCTACTGTTCCAGCTATGCAGGCAGCAGCAATTCCCCCTGGAATCTCATCGACGGACGCCGCGACACCTTCTGGCACTCCGAATGGCGCACCAGCCCCATGCCTCCCTATCCGCATGAAATCATTATCGACATGGGCGCGCTTTCAGAGCTCCGTGGTTTTGGCTTTACCCCGCGCCAGGGGCGCTCCTCCTCCCGCGCCGGCAGGATTGACATCTACCTCTCTGCCGACGGTCAAACCTGGGGCAATACACCGGATGCCACCATGCAGATGGTAGACGAAGACAGCGAGCAGCGCATCATGCTCCCGAAAGCTATCACCACCAAGTTCTTCAAGCTCGTATTCCGCACTCCGCTTTTCGGTAACGACCCCTACGCCGCGCTGGCTGAGGTCACACCCATCGTCAACCGTGTGGTGGGCGAATACCCGCCCCACGCCTTCTTCTCGGTGGCCTACGTCAGCTCCGATCTGCCGGAAGGCGGCCCCGCCCGCAACGTACTGGATGGCAACCCTGACACCTACTGGCACACGCTCAAGGGCGTAACCCTGGCCAGCTACCCGCACGAAATCCGCCTTGATATGGGAGGTGAGCGCAAGGTGAAGGGTCTCTCCTTCCAGAGTTCCAAGCTGAAGGAAGCCCGCGTGAAGGATTACGAGGTCTATGTGAGCATGGACGGCGAGAACTGGGGTTCCCCCGTTGCCCGAGGCACCATGGCCAATACCAGCGAGAAGCAGGAAGCCCTGTTCTTCACACCGGCTCTGGGCAAGTTCATCCGCTTTGTGGCACTCTCCTCGCACGATGGAGGTGACTCCGCCGCCGTGGCCGAACTCAACATCATCACAGATTAAGCATCGCTTTCACCACCAGGCACCTGCCCGGAACCGGGCAGGTGCTTTTTTTGTGCAAGCGTGACGATAATTAGGCTTCCCCTGCCCCTCAAAAAACGCTATATATAGACCCATGCCGATTTGCCCGAAATGCTCAGCCACCATTCACCGCGGAGCGGAAGATGCGTGCCCAGCCTGCGGCTATGACATCAGCCAGGCAGATGACATTTTCGGCTACGGCCAGGTGGAATTCACCCGGGTAGTAGATGCCGCCGGCTCCCTGACCCACCAGGAACGCATTGACCTGATGCGGACACTGGAGAATCTGGAACGCAGAATACGCCCTGCCGCCCTCTGCATCTACATAACCGATGTCGGTAAAATGCAGGAGCTCCGCACCCACGCTCACTGGATTCTGAACCATGCCCGCATTCACCACCCATCCTTCGGCAAGCGGGAGCTGCACAAGGCCATTGAGGACGCAGAACTCCGGGAACGCCGCCCGGGCGAGCGACGCCAGCAGGAAGAACACCGGCAAGGCTGGCTGGCCAATGCCTGGCAATCCCTGCGCGATTATGTGATGGATGCCCTGCACCCGCTGCCCCCGCCTGTAAAGCACGAATGGATGCTTGTGCTGGTCATGGATGTACAGCTGGAAATGGCCTGTTTCTCCTGGGGGTATAAGCTCGACCCCTTCATCGACCCGGACCGCATCAACACCTGCATCAAATGCGCCCGCCTCCAGTTCCGCGAACGAGCTATGGTAGCAGGACTCAAACGTGTGATGCGGGCCACCGTCCGCCACATTTCCTCTGCATCCCGCTCCGTGAACCGGCAGCTGCGCCGCACACAGAAAATCGGCATCATGGCTGCCACTCTGGGGCTGGTGCTGGCAAGCAGCGTACAGGCAGAACCGGAAACCACCGCCGATACCCCGGCCCCGGCAGCCCGGATGGTTCCGGCCGAAGCGCCGGATGAAGGCGGCATGCCCCACTGGCGGGCAGATGACTACCGGCACCTGATGGCGGGTGAACTGGTCACAGGCTACATTTCTCTCTTCCCCCCCAAACCTACCCCGGAGGAAATCAAGGCAGAGGAAGCCCGCCGCAGGGAACGCCTCCGCGAACAACGCGAACAGCGCCGCCAGCAGGCCCGCCAGCTCCCCCGCACACGCCCACCTGAAAAACCGGAGGAAAGTGACACCCGCATCCTGCGCCGCTACTGCGACATCTACACCCGCCCGCCACGGGATTCTGCGCTCAACGACCCCCAGGGTCTGCTGTCTACAGTAGAACGGGAAGATGTGGAGCACGTACTCCGCACACTCAACGCCAACGCAAGCTTCCGAATCTATGTATCCATTGTCAAGGGCGGGCAGGAAATCACAAGCGAACTCGCCCTCAACAAGCTGGTGACAGGCACTGCACAGCCCTGCGAATACGCTGTCCTCATGCGCTTCCCCACCGGTAACCCGGCGGGCATCGAGCTGGGCTACCAGGAAATTCAACTCACAGATACCCAGCGGCACGAATGGCTGCAGAAAGTACGCACTGCTGCCGCAGACGGCAGTGCCGACGGACTCATGGAGGCACTGCGCTGCCTCAGCAGCCTCATCACCCCCCTTTCGGCAGATTTCACCCCCATTGCCACCAATACAGGGGCCAAAATCAAGCTCATCGACATCCAGTTCAAGGAATCGGACAAGAACAAGAAGATCAGCACGCGAGACCGCATTTTCGAGCTTCTCCAGAACCCGACAGTGGTAGCCGCCATCCTGTACCCACTCGGTATACTGGCCAGTATCTTCGGGCTCTACCTGTTCTTCAACTGGCTGCGTTCATCCTCCCGGCTCGAGGACAGCGAGGCGGACATCCGCCTTTCCTCTCCCTATGGTGCAGGAGTGAGCCGCTATGTGCGGTATCTGGAGGGCACGGAAGCAGGTAAGGAAAAGCGGCTTTTCTAACGGCTAAGCCGCAAAAAATACACCCCGGAACGCCGTTTTTGATTGCTTTTGCCCCCTTGCAGGTGTAGTATATGGCTCGTGGAAGCAGAATTTCACGCTGTGGGGTGTATTGTCCCCGCATGATAACATTTTCAAACCATTGTACAATATGAACACAACATACAGCACTATCGACGCCAACGAGGCCGTAGCCTCCGTAGCGTATCGTTGCTCTGAGGTGGCCGCCATCTACCCGATTACCCCGTCCTCTCCGATGGGTGAATCTGCAGAGGCCTGGACCGCTGTCGATCGCAAGAATCTCTGGGGCACGGTTCCCAGCATCGTCGAGATGGAATCTGAGGCAGGTGCTGCCGGTGCGGTGCACGGCGCACTGCAGACCGGCTCCATGGCTACCACCTTCACGGCCTCCCAGGGTCTGCTGCTCATGATTCCCAACATGTTCAAGATTGCCGGCGAGCTGACTCCCTGCGTCTTCCACATTGCCGCCCGTGCACTGGCCGCCCAGGGTCTTTCCATCTTCGGTGACCACAGCGACGTGATGAGCGCCCGCTCCACTGGTTTTGCCATGCTTTGCGGCGCTTCCACCCAGGAAGCTCCGGATATGGCCGCCATCGCCCACGCCGCCACGCTGGAAAGCCGCGT
>CAJGDB010000045.1 GCA_904502165.1 uncultured Akkermansia sp. | reverse complement strand
CATCACCGATGACACCTGCCGCCGCTGGCTCAAGATGGTGATGGACGGAGTGGATGAAGCCACGCCGGAAGATATCACCGAATGGCTCAAGACCTCTCCCTGGGGCCGAGATGCCTTCCAATGCGAAGACAACGACCAGCCTGACCACCTGGTAGCCATTCTGCGCTATATGGGCGGTATCACCGGTACATTCACCATGACTGCATTTGAAGAAGGCCGCCACATCGAAATATACGGCACCAGGGCCAAACTCCGTGCAGGGGCTTTCTATAAGGAAAACGGACCGGGTGAAATCACCATTACTGAGCATTTCTCCAAGAAAGTACGTAAGGTAGAAATCGAAGAGGCAGCCGGTGGCTATGCCGGCCACGGCGGTGGCGACTGGGGGCTGGTAAGCAACCTGTATAACGACATGCGGGTGGTGGAGGATACCGCCCTCATGACCACGCCCATCCAGGCAAGCGCCCACTCCCACGTGATTGCTTTTGCTGTGGAGCACGCGCGCCGCACAGGCGAGGTGGTCAACATCAAGGATTTTGAACGCCGAGTACTCGCAGGCGAGTTGAATTACTGATACTTACGAGTTAAAAAGCCCTGCACCTCGCAAGGTGCAGGGCTTTTTTCATAATCCGCTCCGGCCGCGGCTCGAACGCGGGACCCCAAGCTTAGAAGGCTCGTGCTCTATCCAACTGAGCTACCGGAGCAGTAACGCGGGCCTATCCTACCACCCGCCCCGTACCTTGGCAAGCTTTTATTTGACAACAGACGCGCTTACTGATACCATCAACGCGCGTGGCGAAGCCGCTCACAGAAATCGTTGCAAAGTCCCCTGCCTTTGCCGGGGAACTGGAGAAATTGTGCCGGGAAGGCACTACTGATACCCCCCTGGTGCTGGAGCGTGTGAGCCCGGCTGCCTATTCCTTTGTGGCGGCAATGGTGGCCGCCGCCTCTGATGCCCCCCGCCGTGTGTGGGTGGTGGCCGATGCCCTGCCGGTGCAGGAACGCCTGGCTGCCGAATGGCCCCTGTGGGGAAGCACCCAGGCGGTCTTTGTGCCGGAGCAGGAAATCCATATCAACCAGGGCATTTCTGACCCCGACCTTGCCGCAGAGCGTCTGGAGGCGCTGCGTGCCATATCCGGCCCGCTAAAAGCCACTCAGGCCGTGCTTGTAACAGCGGCAGCCCTGCAGCAACCCGCCCCCAGCTTTGCCGGTGGGGCCGGCTTTACCCTTACTCTGCAGGTAGAGCAGCAATACCCGCTGGATGAAGTCTGCACCGCCCTGCTCGACCATGACTTCGAGAGAGTGGACCAGGTGACCGGGCGCGGAGAATGGAGCCTGCACGGCGGCATTCTGGATGTATTTCCCCTCCAATCTGCCTGGCCGCTGCGTATTGAATTCTTCGGGGATGAAATCGAGAGCATCCGCGCCTTCGACATTGATTCACAGCTTTCATTCAAAAAGCTGGACTCAGCCGAACTCGTGATTGAAGAGCCCCCGGGAGACCAGCCGCTGGCAACCTGGATAAGCCACGAGGACTGGGTGGTGAGCCTGCCGGGCTGCGGTGTACCGGGGCATGTTCTGGTGTATGAACTGCCGCCCGACCGGGAGGATGTGCTGCCTGATATCGACCATGTGAATGCCGGTGATAACACGGCCATTTTCGGCACACCTCTGGGTAGTTTCGAGACCGGTGACTTTGTGATGCAGGAGGCTCGCCGCCAGCTGGCAGGCATGGAGCTCCGTAAATGGCGTGAACAGAAGTGGCGCGTGGTCATGTTCTTCCCCCACGAAGGAGAAAAGAGCCGCTTCGAGGAAATTTGCGGGGAGGATGAAGCGTGGTCCGGTGTTCAGAGCCGCGATGGTGACCTGCCGCTTGGCTTCACGATTCCCGGAGCCCGCCTGGCGGTGCTTTCTGCAGCCGAAATCTTCGGGCGCTACTCCACCCCCCGCAGCCGGAAGCAGGATGACCGGACCGATCGCCTGCGCCGCGAGCGAGCCCAGGCACCGCTGCGCGAAATTGAAGAGGGAGACTTTGTGATTCACGCCTCCCACGGACTGGGTAAATTCGTGGGCATCGTGCGCGATGACCAGAGCGGCGAGGAAGAAATTCACATCAAATACGCAGATGGTGTACTGCTGCGTATTCCGTTGCAGCAGAGCCATCTGGTGTCTAAATACATCGGATTAGGTGCCAAGACACCTGAGCTGAGCAAGCTGGGAGATGCCCGCTGGCGGCGTGCCTGCCAGGCGGCAGAAAAGGCCGTTCAGGACTACGCCGCCCAGCTGCTGGAAGTGCAGGCCGAGCGCGAAAGCAACTCGGGCTATGCCCACCCGGCAGATTCCGGGTGGATGTGGCAGTTTGAATCAAGCTTCCCCTACCGGGAAACCCCGGACCAGCTGCGAGCCATCTCCCAGACCAAGGCCGATATGGAAAGCGGGCGCCCGATGGATCGCCTCATCTGCGGAGATGTGGGGTTCGGCAAGACCGAGGTGGCCATCCGCGCGGCATTCAAATGCGTGACTGGCGGCAGACAGGCGGCTATTCTGGCCCCCACCACAGTGCTGGCAGCCCAGCATTACCGCACATTCCGCGCCCGCATGAGCGAGTATCCGGTCCGCATAGAATTGCTCAGCCGTTTCACCCCAGCCAAAAAGATAAAGGAAATCGTAGCCGGCATTGCCGATGGTTCGGTCGATATCGTCATCGGCACCCACCGCGTCATTTCCAAGGATATCACTTTCAAAAACCTGGGGTTGGCCGTCATTGACGAAGAGCAGCGCTTCGGCGTGCGCCACAAGGAGCAGTTCAAGCGTATGTTCCGCATGGTGGATATGCTTACGCTCTCTGCCACCCCCATTCCACGCACGCTCTATGTGGCGCTTATGGGTGCGCGCGATATGAGCACCATTGAAACCCCGCCGCTGAACCGCCTGCCGGTGCAGACTGCGGTATGCCCGTACAATGAAAAGCTCATAGCCGATGCCATTGAGCGCGAGCTCGCCCGCAACGGGCAGGTCTTTTTCCTGCACAACCGGGTGCAGAGCATCCTGAAAATGAAGGAAGAACTGCAGCGGCTCGTACCGAAAGCCCGCATAGTTGTGGGGCATGGGCAGATGGATAAAGGAGAGCTTGAACTCATCATGCGCGATTTCGTGGATGGCAAGGCAGATGTGCTGCTGGCCACCAGCATCATTGAAAGCGGCATTGATATCCCCAATGCCAATACCATTATCATTGACCGGGCAGACCGCTTCGGGCTTGCTGATTTGTACCAGCTGCGCGGGCGCGTAGGCCGCGGCGGCCATCGTGCCTATGCCTACTTGCTGCTGCCCCGCCAGGCACTCTGCACCAGCGATGCCCGTAAACGCGTCTCTGCCATCAAGCAGTACACCGAGCTGGGCAGTGGATTCAAGATTGCCATGCGCGACCTCGAAATCCGCGGTGCCGGCAATCTGCTGGGTACGCAGCAAAGCGGCCACATTGCCGCCATTGGATTCGAGCTGTACTGCCAGCTGCTCCGCCAGTCCATTGAACGCATGCAGGGCAAGGCCCCTGCCGCCCGGGCCGATGCAGCTTTCAAGGCCGATTTCATCTGCCTGAGCGAGGCCAGCATGGCCACCCGGGCCGATGCAGACAACCTGCTGGGTGCCTACCTGCCCGCCTCCTACATCGAATCCACAAAATCGCGCATGGAGGCCTACACCCAGCTGGCCCGCGCCTGCACTACGGATGATGTGGATGATCTGGACCGCCAGTGGCGCGACCGCTTCGGGCCAATGCCGCACGAGGTGGGGCACCTGCTCACCATCCACAAAATCCGCATTCTGGCAACCCGGAGAAATATCTCACAGGTGGAAATCAGCGGACAGAAGCTGATGCTCACCCGCAACAACGACTATATACTGGACAACAAGCGGTTCCCGAGACTCCAGAAGATAAAGGCTGCAGACAAACTGCGCGAGGCCCTCCACATGCTGCAGTGCATGTAAGCCGCCCCTTGCGAGCATCAGGAATAAAACTTATTCCACCCCGAAGTCAAGATCCTCGGCCCCGTCGGCAAAAAGCTCGTAGGCAATGGAGTCCACAATCTCCACCTCGGCAAATTCACCTACAGGCAGAGAGGGGTCCACATGGATGCTGCCATCCACATCGGGCGCATCCCAGGGGCCACGGGCAATACCGGGAGCATCCACCAGCACACGCATACGCGTGCCGATGCTCTCCTGCCCGATTTCATCAGCAATGCCGGCCAGCAGCATGGAAAGCTCATTACTGCGGCGCTTCTTCGTGGCATGATGCACCTGGTTCTTCATTTTAGCCGCCAGAGAGCCTTCTTCCTTGGAATAGGGGAACACACCCGCGCGCTCAAAGCGGAATTCCTTGATAAACTCGCGCAATTCCGCATGATCCTCCTCCGTTTCGCCCGGCAAGCCGGAAATAAAGGTGGTTCGCAGGCCGATACCAGGTACGGCGGCACGGATATCGCGGATAAGGTTGCGGATGTAGTCGCCATCGGTCTTGCGGCGCATGCTGTCCAGAATTCCGTCAGCTATATGCTGCAGGGGAATGTCCACATACTTCACCACCTTATCGCACTGGGCAAAAGTATCAATGAGCTCGCGACTCCAATGCGCCGGGTGGGTATAGAGAACCCGCACCCAGAAATCACCAGGTATGGCATTGATTTCACGCAGCAGACTGGCCAGCGAATCACCACGGCTGGAATCCACACCGGCAGTCTTGCTGCCGCGCTTTTCCCATTTATCCATGCCGTAGTAGGTGGTATCCTGGGCAATGAGGTTGATTTCCTTTGCCCCCTGCTCTACCCAATGGCGCACTTCCTTGAGGATATTAGCCTGCGGGCGGCTGCGGTGAGCACCCCGTATGCGGGGAATCACGCAGTAGGCGCAGGCGTGGTTGCAGCCCTCGGCAATCTTCACATAGGCATAATGCGATGGGGAAATGAGCTTGCGCGGCACCCCCCAGTCCGGCAGATAGGTAGAAACCTTGCTGGTGTATACCTTCTCTGCCGTGCCATTCAGACAGGCGGTGGCAATTTCTGCCACGCGGGTAATTTCATCCACCCCCATGAAGCAGGCCACCTCAGGCATTTCCTTCGCCAGTTCCCTGGCATAGCGCTGGGAAAGGCAGCCTGCCACAACAATCTGCTGTCCGGCTGGGGCCTCCCCCGCCTCGCGGGCGCGCACGGCATCAAAAATGGTATTGATAGCCTCTTCCTTGGCCGGGTCAATGAACCCGCAGGTGTTGATAATCAGCACCTCTGACTCCCCCGGTTCCACCTGGCAGAACCCGGCAGCCAGCATACAGCCCACCATGTGTTCGGAATCCACCTGATTCTTGGCACAGCCCAGGGAAATGAGAGCAAAGGAAGCATTCATGCGCGCATTATAGTATCGAGGGGCAGGAGAATCAAGGCTTTTCCTTGAGCGCCGGGGCACTGGCGGTATCGGTATAGCGCACGCCGGAGAGCGAGATAGTGCCGCTTCCGGACTTGCACACAAGTCCCTTCCCTGCGCCATCGGCAGCAGGCAGGGCCTGACCTACCAGCATATCACCCACCCACACGTAGTATCCCTGCGGGCGGTTGCCATCCTTGCCCGGGTGCCACACCACACGGATTTTTGCAGCCTTGCCTTTCTTTTTAGAGCCGGTCTCTTCGAAACAATACAGGGGGCGCTCACCCCAGCAGACACGTTCCTTAGTCAGCACCAGGGTGCCGCTCCCCTCTTCATCACCCAGCACCAGTTTCAATTCACCCTTGCCCGAGAGCGCGTTCAACTCAACAGCGTAGCCGTCCTCGCGAGAGAAAGCCGCCTTGCTGAGTGTGCGGGATTCCCCGCTCTTGAGTGCCACTTTCTTACCGGCAGAGGTCCAGTCTGCAGCAGAGCCGCGCTCCAACCCGGCAGTGCGACCGGGGATTCCCATAGCCTGAGCCAGATTACCGGCAATAATCATAGAGCCCTGCTCATTCGGGTGCAGACCGTCATTACCGGGTTTGTTGGACATAGAATCCGGCCAGCTGAACGGCACCGGGAGGGTGGAATCCACCATTCCTTTGTTCACATTCACAAACTGGATTTTCCTGCCCTTCGCTTTGGCATACGCCGCCACCCACTTGCTGAGCAGCGCGTTGTACTGCTGCACGGTCTCATGCCGCTCGGGCTCATTGTTGTTGCGGTGATTTCCCCAGCAGGGAACGGCCATCACGTAGAGCTTATCGCTGTCCTCCTGCAGCAGGTCTGCGGCAATGCGCCCCATGTTACCCCAGTCTGCGCCAGGAGCCCAGTTGAAGCTCCTGCCTTTCACGCTCACTTTGCCGCCCAGCATATTCTGCATCTTCCGGGCAAAATCCTGGGGGGAATAGCCGCCGTCGGAAAGCAGGTCGTTGGTCCCCATCAGGCAGCACCAGGTATCGCAGTTGAACGATGCAGCCGATGATTGAGTGGAATGGCCGCCGTAATTCACGCCGCTCATGCCGGCATTGGAGCCGGAAATGATGTTGTGTGTGCGGCCGGAGGACTGCGCCAGGTGCACATTGGGGAACGCCACCCCGGCGTAGGAATCACCTGCGTCTGTGGTGGTCAGGTTGGTATACCCCGGTGTGTAGCCACTGCGCGGACCTACAATTTCTGCCTCCACGCCATTGTCCACCAGAATCTTGAACAACTGCCAGCGCCAGGTCTGATCATTCACTCCATGGGTGATGGAATCACCGCAGAACATAACACGCCCCAGCGAATTCTCGCGGCTCTTCCTGAAGGGTTTTGTGTAATCAGCCGCTTCCTGATAGCCCGAGGTATCCAGCGTTGAAGCAGCCCTGATTCCCACGCCAGTCACGTAATTCGTGTTCACTTCATAAAAGTGGGTGGTATCAAAAGCCAGCTGAGTCTTCAAGTTTGGCGCTTTCAGCAACTCCTCGCTCCCGCAGCTCACCACCACTCCCTTTGCGGGGTCCACGCTCACCTGCAGGGTCACCTTGCCATCCTTTGCCAAAGATTTCAGCTTATCATAGGTAATGACACCATCCTTAGCCCAGGGCTGCCCGTTCCAGTAACAGGTCAGGTGCTGCGGGGTGTCAGCCAGGCCATAGACCAGTTTGCGGCCGCCCGGCATAGACATCTCCCAGGTCACCATCGGCCCCTGCTTATAGTCATTGGAGCCCAGGTAGCTTTCCAACGCTGCCAGATTCAGCGTGATTTCAAAACTGGTGACAGCCGGAGCCTTGAGCGAAAAACGTCCGGCACCATTATATATCACGTGGTTGGCTTCGTCGCAGAAGCGCTCCTTGAGGTTGGTATAATCCGCCGCACCGACCTGGCATGCAAGCGCGAGCAATAACGCAGAAAGGAGGGATTTCTTAATTTTCATTGTCTGTATCAGGGTTAAAGTAATAGCCCACACCGCGCTCTGTGCCGATGCAGGCCGCATGGCTGCCAAGTTTCTGACGCAGGCGTTTCACGTGCGTATCCAGCGCACGGCTCTGTGTGGTATCGGCATAGCCGAAAAGGATATTCTGCAGTTCTGCGCGCCCCTGCACTTTGCCGGGGCGCTCCATCAGATAAGCCAGCAACTTGAATTCCCCCGTGGTCAGATCAAGCGGTTTTCCCGCCAGAGTAGCAGCCAGGATATTCTTATCCAGCACAAAGGCACCGCGGCGCACCACCAACTGCGAAGCACCGGCATTCGAGCGTGCCAGCACATTCCGCACACGCAGCACCAGTTCTTTCGGACTAAAGGGTTTGCTCACGTAGTCATCAGCCCCCAGCGAAAGGCCATCCAGGCGGTCCTCCAGTGCACCACGGGCCGTCAGGAATATCACCGGTATACCGCTGATGGTCTCCTGCTCTTTCATGCGGCGCAATATCTCCATACCATCCATTCCCGGCAGCATCCCATCCAGTATTACCAGATCAGGGCGCTGGCGCTGAATCAGCTCCCAGCCTTCAGTACCATGGTGAGCCAGAGAACATGCCCAGCCCTGGCGCTCCAGATTAAATGCCACAAGCTCGGCAATATCAACATCGTCCTCTACCACCAGTATCTGCATACTTCGTCATTCTAGCATAAACAATCTGCCGTATTGAAGCCTTTTTTTCCCTTTCTGCAGAGAATGCCGTAAAAAGGGCATATCCACCGGCAAAAAGACTGAAAGACAAGCTTGGCAGGGAGCTGTGTTTCTGCTATGATGCACGCATGGTAAGCTGGGAAATCGTTCTGGGACTCATGGTGATATCCATTGCCCTGCCCTTCATCTTTCTGAGCAGCAAAATGAAGAGCACACGCCGCCGCGCCAGCGAGGAACACAGTGAGGTGAAGCACTTGCGGGCTCTCCTGGCAGAGCTGGAAGAGCATGTGCGGCGGGACCAGTCCCTGTTTCTGGAAGCGCTGGGGGTACCCTTCCTGCTGATGCGCCCCAGCGGGCGTGTCGTCATGGCCAACCGCAAGGCCGGGGAACTGTTCTGCATGGAGAGAATGAATGGTGTGAATCTTCTCAGAATCCTGCCGGAGAATGAACTTCGCCAGGCGCTGGAACAATCTGTTTCCGCACAGGACAAAGTGCGTGCCATGGTGCATGTTCCCACGGCCGGGGGAGAACGCATCTACCGGATGACTGCCACCCACCTTGCCACCCGGGAGCGCCACATCGGCATTGTTTTCCTGGACATGACAGAGGAACACCGCACCCATGTCATACGCCGCGATTTCGTGGCCAATGCCTCACACGAGCTACGCACACCGCTCACGCTGATTCTGGGGTATCTGGAAACCTTGCTGGATGACCCCGACTCCCTGCTGGACCGGGAACTCTGCCTGCGTTCGCTGGGCATCATGAAACGCCATGCCGACCGCATGGCCCGGCTGGTAGCCGATATGCTGATGCTCTCGCGGGTTGATTCCCCGGATTCAGGCTACCTGAAGCAGGAGGATTTTGACCTGGTCCGGCTGGCTGAAGATGTGCGCCTGAGGCTGGAAGCCATGGCTACCAGTCAGCAGGCGCAGCTTGATTTTGACATTATACCAGAGCCCTTCCACCTGCGGGGGGATAGTTTCTACTGGTCGCAGGTGTTATTCAACCTTCTGGAAAACGCCTTTAAGAACAACCCAGCCCCGGGGCTCCATGTGCGCCTGAGTGCCCGCAAGGAAACCGATGGTTCATGCCGGATTTGTATTGAAGATAACGGCGTGGGAATCCCCGCAGAAGCATTGCCATTCATCTTCAACCGGTTCTACCGGGCAGACACGACTGGCCGTATTAAAGGCACAGGGCTGGGCCTGGCCATTGTCAGGCACGCTGTGGAAAGCCACGGCGGCAATATCCACGCCGAAAGCACCCCGGGAACACGCACGGCATTCATCATCACGCTCCCGCCCGGTCAGAACAGCACAGGCGGCTGATTCCATTCCCGCAACATCTAACTTTTCTTTACAATTTGACTTGACTCCACCCTATCCAGAAACTAAAATCCGAGCATCTGAAACCTCTCCATATTCCATGAAAACGACCTCCCTCATTTCCACCCTTCTGCTGGCAGCCAGCTTGCACGCGTATGGCCAGCAACCAACCCCGATAGCCCCGGCGCCGCAACTCCCGGCAAATGCGAAGGCGCAGGCCCCCCAGCTCACCACCAGCAAGGACTGGCAGAACCCGGCAGCGCTGAGAGACCGACTTGCCCGGCAGATTCAGGCCCGGCTCAAAAGCACCGATGAGGCCGCAGTTCAGGACTTCCTGAAGCATGAATCCAACCGCCTGCTTCTGGCGAATTATGAACTTGTTACAGCAGAACTGCACTCTGAAAAAGCCTATGCTGATTATGAGAAAGGCCTGCAGAAGAAGCTGGATGAGAAAAAGAAAAAACTTGCCGAGCACGAAAAGGAACTTCCCCTGCTTGGCGGCACAGCGGTGGAAAGCACGCAATACGCCATCAACAAGCTGAAGGGAGAGATTGCAGAGATTGAAGCGGAAATGAAACAGCCTCTGCGCCTGGCAGATGTCGTGAAACGCCCGCGCGCCTCCCGCCTCATCAACCTGATTGCCAATGACCTGGGATGGATTGGCGATGTGGTGTACAGCGGCGAATGCGTCATGCCCGGCCGCATGCTCAACATGCTGGCCAATATGATGGAGAGGTACACCCGCATGCTGCCGGACGAACGCCTGCCACGCGACATTGCCACCGCCACCGCTCTGGAATTCGCCCGTTTCGGATGGACTGTGGATAACGCCTGCAAGCGAGCCGAATATTTTGTCCGCAACTGGCGGCAGGGGCGTCTGCATCCGATTTTCGACACACTACCCCTCTGGCAGCGCCGTGTGGTCTGCGGGTGGAAGGGCGACCACAGCTCCGGCACCCCGGAAAGCTTCACCTGGGCTCTCTATAACGTGAACATGCCGGATGAACGCTACACCGGCTGCTGCTGGCGTTGCGGATACGTACTGCACAATGTCTATGGTGACATTATCCATGGACAGGCTTATTTTGCCCCCTTTGAAGGCATGTACATCGGCAAACACCACCAGTTGACCCAGGAGGTGGGTGGTGTCTGCGGTGGATTGTCTCATTTCGGAGCATCGGCTGCCTGTGCAAGTGGAGTTCCGGCGCTCACCATGGGAGAGCCCGCCCACTGTGCCTATGTGGTGTGGATGGACGGGAAATGGACCCCGGCCTACTCCGTCTCCTGGGATCGTGGGCTGCACTGGCGGCCCTGGCTGGATAACTGGCGCTATTCCTCCCTGCACATGCTGACAGCCCAGCAGGCGGGCGACCAGAAGGCGGCGCTGCGTCTTTCCAATGCCTACCGGTCACTTGCCCATATGGCCGCTTCCGGGAACGACACAAGCAAGGCCCATGAGTATTTCCTGAAAGCCGAAGCCGCCCTGCCGCTCAATTACCAGGTATTCCGGGAGCATTCGGAAATGCTGATTTCCGCCAAAGCTGGCGCAGAGAAATGGCTGCAGCTCAACGACAGCCTCTGCACCCACATGGTACCTGTTTATGCAGAATGCGCGTCTGAACTGATGCGAAACCAGGTATACGACCAGATGCACAGGAGCGGTGCCACTGCCGAACAATTGGAAAAAGCCTTTGCCCAATTCTGGCAGAACACGCGCGAGCTTGGCCCCGAGCGCTGGAAGGTGCAGGACCTGCTCAACAAACAGATTGCCCTTCTGAACAATCTCCGCAAGGGGAAGGAACTGGAAAACAAATGCACCCTCTACCGCAGCATGCTGGCCGGCACCATTTCCAACCCGGCTTATGCCACCTATTCCCTTGAAAGCGGCAATACGCTCATGCAGAAGATGGATGATGCCGGCAAGTCCAGCATTCTCGGCATTATGACCGATGCCATCGGCAATGGTGAGGGCATGAATGCTGAATCCCGGGACAAGATTATCGCCAACATCATCCTGTCCGCTGAATCCAACCGCGATGCAGCAGCCTTCCAGTCCGTCAGCAAGTTGATTGCTCCTGAAAATGCCCACGACAATCGTCCCATCGGTGACTTTGAGGCATTCCCCGGCCAGCTGGTGTCGGAAGGTGGTGTCGTGTTTGCCTCCTCTACCAGCAGGTGGGATAAGCCTGCCACCCATGCCAACGTGCTGACCCGAAAGGGCGGCCAGATTCACACCAATCGTAATAAGGAGCCCTGGATCGGTGTCAAGCTTCCCAAGCACGCCACCATCAGCGGTGTGGTGATTGCCACCCACACCAATGGCGAAAACTGGCACCGCCTCAACGGAATCCAGGTTCAGGTTTCTGAAACCGGTAAGGATGACGACTGGCACAATATCGGCCAGCCCCTTAAAAAATGCACGCAGCGCATCAACCGCTTCGATACCGGAACCGAGCAGCGAAAGGCTCTCTATGTACGTATTATCCGTCCCGGCGCACAAGAGGTACTGCACGTAGATGGCTTCTATGTATACGGAACACCCGCCGCATAATTCATTATCACCCCATTTTCCTCTACACATGAAATCGACTTTATCCATACTGATGAGTCTGGCAGCCCTCACCCTGCTGCCCACTCAGGCTGCCACCAGGGTAGCCACCTATGAACAGGCCCAGGCCAAGCTGAATGATGATGGCTACGCCCTCTTCATCTACGGCAAAGGCTGGGACAAACGGGCTGAGGCCAACACCACCAGTCTGTACAATGCCCCGGTAGTAGCCAGGGCACTCGGCAATGCAGCCATGATGCTCGTCCCCCTGCCTGAAAGCATGAATGATGAGCAGAAGGCGACCTTCTCCGGCATTATGGGCAAGCTGGCCCTCCCCCACCCCCACAGCAAGCATTCCTTCCCTGCGGTGGTACTGTATGATAGGAATGGCCGCCAGTACGGCAGTGTGTGTGGTCCGCCCATGGTCTACCCGGAGGCTGACCGCATTGCCCGCCTGATTTCCTCCCGTCGAGAGGCCAAGGCTCAGCAGGATAAGCTGATGGCACAGGCCGATGCCGCCCAGGGTGAGGCCCGGGCCCTGCTGCTGCTGAAGGCAGCCCAGGTAGAAGGCATCGAGCGCCCCGACAAGGTGGAGAATCTGATTAAGGCCGCAGACCCAGAGGATAAATCCGGCAGTCTGGCCGCCCTCAAGTTCTACAACAACCCGCTGGGCGATAAGATTAATGAAATGGACATCTCCGAGGCACTGGCTGCCTTGGATGCCGCCATCTCCAACCCGCTCCATACGGTACAGCAGAAGCAGAATGCCTGCGCTTTCGCCATCGGGCTGATTCGCCGCCGCTTCGGTACCGGCCCGGCAGACGCTATTGCCCACTATGCCCGTATCATGAAGGGGCTCAACCCAGATTCCGTGCTCGGACGCTCGGCCGATGTCGTCATGCGAGACTGGACCACCGGCATGCAGTTCGTGCGCGGCTGGGCTCCGGACTCCCTGCCCCTTCCCGGTGTGCCAGGCGAGCTGAACGGCAAACTGCCCATCGGCCCCGCCGGCAAGTACGAAGTGCGTTTTGAACCCACTCGTGGTAAGAATCAAGCCATCATTTCCCGCGTAGCCTTGTACGACGGCCAGACGCTCGTGAGCGAAGATACCCGCAGAATCACCCTCTCCTCACCGGCCAGTTACTATGTGACCAGCGAAACGGAACTGAAGAACCCGCGTCTGCTCATCACCTTCGATAACGGCGAAAAGCAACGCGACACCCGCGGTAATTTCATCATCCGCAAGAAGTAAGCCGCCTTTTTTTCCATACTTGAAACCGCGCACCGGAATCTCTCCGATGCGCGGTTCTTTTATATGCAATGTCGTTATTACGTCCGGAAAATCATTTCCCCAGCGCGGCGCTCCAGGTCTCTGCCTTGAAGCCGGGAACCACCTTACCCGCTGCCGTCACCAGAATAGGGCGCTTCACCAGCAGTCCATCCGAGGCCAGCAGAGTGAGCATCTCCTCCTCGCTCATGGTCTTGAGCTGCTCAGCCAGGTTCATCTCGCGGTACTTCACCCCGCAGGTGTTGAAAAACTTCTTCAGCGGCAAACCGCTGGCCTGCCACCACGAGCGCAGCTCCTCCGCACTCGGATTCGCCTCGGCTATGTGGCGGCCTGCAAACTCCACCCCCTGCTCGCTCAGCCACTTCTTTGCCTTCTTGCAGGTCGTGCACTTCGGATATTCGATGAATGTCGTGTTCATGGCCGTACTTTAGAATAATTCTATCCTAATTGCAAGTAAAAAAGTAGGAATTATTGGATTTTTTTTGATTTTTTTTGATTTTTTTTGATTTTTTTATTATTTGGAAGATATTTTCCTTGCCAGACGAGAAAAGCTGTGTATAATCCCTGCACCATGACCCGCAAAGGTGGTATCAACAAGACACGTAAGGCCGTGGCCAAGCGTTTCAAGGTGACCGGCACGGGCAAGGTTCTGCGTCGCAAGCAGGGTAAGCGTCACATTCTCCAGAAGAAGTCCAGCAAGCGCAAGCGCGCTCTTGGACGTCCCGCTCTGGTGGACGCCACCCAGGTTTGGGCAGTCAAGCAGAACATGCCCTTCGCTTAAGCCGAGGAACATGGCTACCAGCCAAGCACCGCTCGCATATCGGGCGGCCTTCGTGCAGCCTTCCCCGCGATATACTG
>CAJGDB010000044.1 GCA_904502165.1 uncultured Akkermansia sp. | reverse complement strand
GTCTCTTTCTCGAAAAGCTGCTGCTTTCTGCCAAAGAAAAACTTGCCGGTCATTGCCACAAGCCGGAACAGAAGGAAGCCCCCCAGGGCCCCTGCACCGCTGCTCTGCAACCCATCGGCCAGCTCCAGCCCCTCACCGGCAAACCAGGGCGAAAGGGCATTGACCGCCACACCGGCCAGCGTTGCCAGTAAAGCCAGGCCTGGCAGCACAATCATCTGCTCCCAGTCAATGCAGAAGCAAGCCAGCAGCACCGCTACCCACACACACAGCAGCACCTGTGTGAAGATATCATCGGTACAGAAACACCAAGCCACCGCCGCAAAAAACAAGGCACACACCAGCTCTACCACGCAGTAGCGGGCCGTATAATGCCTGCCGCAGCAGGCGGTCCGCCCGCGCAGCATCAGGTAGCTGAGTACAGGCAAATTCAGATACCACGGAATCGGTGCCTTACACAGCGGGCAGAACGAGCGCCGGGGTTCATTCACACTCAGCCCTCGCGGCAGGCGATAAATCACCACATTCAGGAACGAACCGACACAGGCACCGAACAGGCCGAAGAACAGCGGCAGCAGCCACGGGGTGGTCATGGTTACCTCCTGAATGTATGTATTAAGCGTTTCCATAATGCCTCTTCCCCGACAATACCACAGCCCTGCCCGGGGGTCAAACCGGAATTCTGCCAACAAAAAGGCCGGGAGCGCAAGCACCCCCGGCCCGGAAACATTCAGACGAGACCTTTACTTGTTCTGCCAGCCGCCACCCAGCTGGGTATAGAGGGTGGGAATGCAGGAGGCATACTGGTAGCGATAAGCTGCCAGCTGGGTCTGGGCAGGGAACAGGCCCTGCTGGGCGGTCAGCACTTCATAGTAGCTGGCAAGCCCCTGGGCATAGCGAGCCTTGGAAAGCTTCACGCTCTCCTGGTAGGAAGCTACGGCCTGTTCCTGCTTTCTCATGATTTCGCGCAGCTTGGTGCGCTGCACCAGCGTGGTGGAAATCTCAGACATTGCGGCCAGCACGGTCTGCTCGTAATCAGCCTTGGCTGCCAGGAAGGCATCCCTCTTCATCGCCTCATTGGCACGGAGCTGCCCTGCCTGGAAAAGCGGGCCGGTCAGGTTGGCACCGATGCCCCAGCCATCCAGACTGCGGCTCATGCCATGGCGAAGATCAGGCGTAGCGACACCAGCCAGCCCCGTGAGACTGATGCTGGGGAAATAACTGGCAATGGCCACACCCACTGCTGCATTGGCAGAACGAAGTTTCTGCTCAGCCGCACGGATATCGGGGCGGCGGGCAATCACATCGGCAGGAATACCGGGAGCCACCTTGCTGGCCTGGGCAAAACGCATCATGCTACCCCCACGGGCAATCGGTCCCGGCATGCGGCCTGCCAGCGTGGAAAGAGTGTTCTCCAGTTCGGCAATCTGCATCTGCAGGTTCGGAATCTGAGCTTCGGCAGCAGAAAGAGCCGCCTGGGCGGAAGCCGTCTGCAGACGGTCTGCCACACCACCCTCAAGCTGGTTCTCAAAGAGCTTGAGCGATTCTCGGTAGGAAGCCACAGCCTCGTTGGCAATCCTGAGCTGCTCGTCCAGCATGATGAGGCGCAGGTACCCATTGGCCACCTGCTTCATGAGCGAGATACGCAGGTTGTTGAAACCTTCCTCAGCGGCCAGGGCAGATGCCTCGGCACTCTCCACCCCCTTACGGGTCTTGCCCCAGAGGTCGAGCTCCCAGGAAGCGCTCAGGCCTCCGGCACCGGGAATCGTCTTCTCATCAGACATGGAGAGGTTGGAGGTGGAACTGGCACCCTTGTTGGCACCGGCCATGTAATTTACCCAGGGGAAGATGGGCGCACGGGCAATGGTGATGTAGCGACGAGCCGATTCCACATTGTGCATCATGGCCTCGAGGCTGCGGTTGCTGGTGAATACATCATTGAGCAACTGCTCCAGCTGGGCATCCTTGAGCACCTGCTGCCAGGGCAGGTCTGCCATCGTGCTGCCAGCCACACCAGCCCCGCGGAATTCTGCGGGGACCGGCATCTCAGGGGAGGTCCAGATAGGGCCAAACGAACAGGATGCCACCAACCCGGCGGCTCCTGCAAGACTGAGGATAAGCGTTCGTTTCATGTTGTTGATATGATAGCTTGGTGTTTGATAAAGTCAAGTATATTCCTGCCGGAGTTCTCCAACATTACGCATCATTCCGGTGAGCTGCCAGATATTCGCGGGCTCCTGCCTCATCCGGGTCTTCCCCCAGCGTCGATAATTTGAAGCGGATGCGGAACAGACGCATGATGAACACATAGGAACAGGGAATGAGGAACACACCCACCACCGTGGCCACGGTCATACCCACAACCACAACAGTACCAATGGAACAACGAGCCAGCGCACCGGAACCGCTGGCCAGCATGAGCGGCACACAGCCCAGAATGAAGGCCAGCGAGGTCATGAGGATGGGACGCAGACGCAACCGCGCTGCCGAGAGCGTGGCCGTAAGCAGGTCCTTACCGCGCTCCATTTCTAAATTAGCAAATTCTACAATGAGAATGGCATTCTTGGCCGCCAGACCCACGAGCATTACCAGCCCCACCTGGGCATACAGGTTGAGTTCCATGCCCATCCAGTACAAGCCGGCATAGGCGCCCAGCACAGCGATGGGCACTGTCAGGAACACCGAAATCGGCAGCGTCCACTTTTCATACAGAGCCACCAGAATGAGGAAGGCGAATACAGAGGACATGGCAAAGATAGTAGCCAGACCGGTACTGTTGCGTACCTTGTTTTCCTGGAATGACATATCCTGATAATCCATACCCACCTTGGAGGGGTCCATCGTCTGGGCATATACCGCCTCCATAGCCTCCATGAGCTGCTGGGTGGAATAACCGGGACGCGGCATCACGTTGAGCTTGGCAGAGTTATAGATGTTGTGGTGCATCACGAACTCTGTATCAGCAATATCCTTGATATTCACCAGGGCTGAGAGCGGCACACGCTCGCCATCCTGATTGGACACAAAGAAGCCGTCCAGGCTGTCCAGGCTGGTACGGTCGCAGCCCTGAGCCTGCATATACACCTGCCATTGCTGGCCGAAGGCATTGAAGAAATTGATGAAGGCCGACCCGTTGTATGTAGCCAGCAGGTTATTAGCCACAGAGATATCCACACGGTGGAACTTGCACTTCTCCTTATCCAGCTCCACAAACTTCTGCGGGGTGTCGGCCATCATCATGTCCATGCACATGGCCACCTCCGGGCGTTTGCGGGCGGCTTCCTCGAAGCGGAGCACCTGCTCGCGCAGGTAAGGCACACCCTGCCCCTCCAGGTCGTTGAGCACCATGGTCACACCATTGGCTGTACCCACACCGGGAATAGCCGGTGGCATAAGCACCATGGCCATACCATCCAGAGCGGCCGCATGCAGGCGGCCTTGAATACGCTGCTGCACCTCGGCGGCGGTTTCGGGACGCTCCTTCCAGTCCTTGAGCTCAATGAAGGCAATACAGGCACCGGGAGTCTGTACACTGTTGAGGATGTTGATACCCACCACGGTGGTCAGGTTCTTCACTGCGGGGTCAGAGAGGGCATCCTCGAACTTCTTGTTCTCAGCATAGGCTACCTGCATCGAGGTATCGGGCTTCATGACGAGCGCCGCCAGCAGGAAGCCCTGGTCTTCATCCGGCAGGAATGCCTTGGGCACCATCTTCGACATGGGCGCAATGGCCGCCCAGAAGAGCAGCAGCAGCGGCATGGAGATGATGAGCTTGCGGCAGAGCCCGCCGCAGATTTTCACATACATGCTGGCCGTGCAGTCGTAGCACCAGTTGAAGAGTTTGTAGAACGGCTTGAAGATGCTGCGCTGCTGGTTGGTCGGTTTGAGCATGAGGGCGCACAAGGCCGGCGAAAGCGTCAGCGCATTGAAGGCCGAAATAAGCATCGACACCGCAATGGTGATGGCAAACTGCTTGAAGAGCGTGCCCGTGATGCCCTCCAGCAGCAGCGAGGGCAGGAACACGGCGGCCAGCACCAAGGCAATGGCAATCACCGGCCCGCTCACCTCCTGCATGGCGGCAAAGGAAGCCATACGCGGGTTGAGGCCCTTGTCAATATGGTGCTGCACTGCCTCCACCACCACAATAGCGTCATCCACCACCAGGCCGATGGCCAGCACCATGCCTAACAGCGATATGGTGTTAAGCGAGAACCCCAGCATGGGGAACACACAGAACGTAGAAATGAGCGACACCGGCACCGCGATAAGCGGAATGAGGGTGGCACGGAAGTTCTGCAGGAACATGAACACCACCAGGGCCACCAGCACAATGGCTTCAATGAAGGTGCGCTTGATTTCATCAATAGAATAGCGCACAGCGGTGGTAGTATCCAGCGAAACCTCGCCGTTAATACCCTGCGGCATGATAGCCGCCTGCTTCTGGAAAGTCTTTCGCAGGCGGTCTACCGTGGCAATGGCATTGGACCCCGGGGTCTGGAAGATCACCACAGCAGCAGAAACCTGACGATTCAGACGCCCCGTGGCCGAGTAGTTTTCAGAGCCGAGCTCCACCCGGGCAATATCTCTGAGGTAGATGATTTCATCGCCCACCTGGCGCACGATGATATCCTCGAACTGAGAAGGATCATTCAGGCGGCCCTGGGTACGGATGGCAATGGTCTTTTCCTGCCCATCAGGTACGGGGTCAGCACCCACCTTGCCACCAGGGTTGGTTGTATTCTGGGCGGCAATGGCCGCGCGCACCTCACCAATGGAGATGTTGTAGTGGGTCATGATGTTGGTATCCAGCCAGATGCGGATAGCGTAGCGGCCGGCACCATATACCGTCACCTCACCCACGCCTTCCACACGCTTCAGCTCATCCACCATCTTCACCTGTGCGTAGTTGGCCAGGTCCACGGAGCTGTAACTGCCATCGGGGGAGGTCAGGGAATAGATGATGAGGGGCAACCCGGGCTGCTGGCGGATGGTCACGCCGGAGTTGAGCACTTCTGTGGGCACCTGTGACTGAGCCTGCCCATAGCGCATGTTGGTGAACACCTGGTCAAGGTCCGGGTCCGTATCAGGGTTGAAGACCACCTGCAGGGAATACACGCCATTGTTCGAGGAGACGGAGGTCATGTAGTCCATGCCCTGCACACCGGAAATCTCACGCTCCAGCGGAGTACCCACAGAGTCAGCTACAGACTGGGCATCGGCCCCGGGAAACATGGCCATGAGCTGAATGGTGCGCGGCGTAATCTCCGGATACTGGGAAATCGGGAGATTCATGAGGCACACCATGCCCAGCAGCGTGGTCACCACGGCAATCACCGTGGCAATCACAGGATGTTTAATGAAGAAGGGACTCATGGCAACTGTTATTCTGCGGCTTTTTCCGTCGTGACAGACTCCACGGTGGCGGTGGGTTTCTCATAGATGAACGGCTGCGGAATCACCGTGCCGAATCCACCCTGGGCACCAGCCTTCCGCATACCGGCATTGGCCAGGGCATATTGAGCTGCCATCTGGCCGCCGCCCACGATGACCTGGGCATTCTCCACATCCTCAATACCGGCTTCCCTGAGTGTCTCAGCAATGGGCTTCACCGTGCCTGTCACCACCTGCATGAGCATGGGCACCGTGGTACCATCGCCATTCGGCATATCCATCACCAGTTCCTTACCCAGCTTCACGTCGATACCCAGCGGGGTGTTATCCGGTGCTACAATGTAAATGAAGCGGTGGTTCATGGAAGATACAAGCGCACGGGCGGGAACCAGCAAGGCATCCTTGATTTCCCCGGTTCTGGCACTCACGCGCACGGCAGCTCCCGCCCGGAGCTTAAGCTGCGGGTTCGGAATGTAGCCCACGAACTTCACCGTACCGGTTGCCTGGCTGATTTCGCTGTCCACGGCATGAATCCGTCCTTTGTGTTCAAACACGCTGCCATCCTCCAGGATCAGGTCAAATTCCCTCACCGGGCTCATCTTATCCGGCATGTCGTAATACTCGGAATCCAGCACCTGCTCATTCATCTGGCGGGCAGGAACCGAGAAATCCACACGAATCGGATCAACCGAGGACATGCGGGTCATCACCACCTGTCCTGCCGTCACAAAATCGCCCACGCTCACGTTTGCCCTGGTGGCCAGCCCCTTGAAAGGCGCACGGATGGTACAGCGCTCCAGGTTCAGCTTGGCCATTTCCAGCGCAGCCTCAGCCTGGGCCACCTGGGCACGAGCCATGGCCAGAGCGGCCTCGCAACGGCGCTTGCCATGTTTGGCATCTGTAAACTGCTTGTCAGAAACAGAACCGCTCTCCACCAGCGCCGTGTATCGCTCCACATCCTTCTGAGCCTGCTCATCGGCCACTTCAGCCTGCAACACGCCAGCCTTGGCTGCGGCCACATTGGCTACAGCCTGCTCGTAAGCGGCCTGATAGGTGGCGGGGTCGATGCGGAAGAGCACCTCGCCCTTCTCACACAACGAGCCATGCCAGTAGATCTGCTCCAGCAGCTTGCCCGATACCTCCGGGCGGATATCCGCCTGATCCACACCGCGCAGGTGTCCGAACCAGGTGGATTTAAGCTCCACCGTGCGCTTCTGCAGCGGCATCACCGTTACATTGATGGGAGCCATGCCCTGCCGGGCTGCCTGAGCTCCTGCATCTTCCTTGCATGCTACCAGCGCGGTAGCTGCCACCAGCCCGCCAAGGGCCATCGTTACTATATTGCTTGCTTTCATTGATTCGTTTCTATCGGAACGCCATGCTCCGGAGTTAAGGTATTCTGATATATGCGCTCTAACAGCTGACGCAGCTGCGCGACTTCTTCCGGGCTGAACCCTGCCACCAGCTGCTCTTCAAATTCCTGCATGGCCTGCTGGGCCTCTTCCTGCTTGCGGCGGAACCGGGCTGTAAGGTAGGCATGCTTGACCCGCCTATCCGCATCATCAAATGCAGTCCGCACATAGCCCTTCTCCTCAAGTCGCTGCAGAAGGCCTTTCACCGTGGTGTGGCTCACGCCCAGATACTGCTCAAGCTCCCGCTGGGAAACAGGCGCTCCATTCCGGCTGTCCAGATACATCAGCACCCGGCATTGCGGCGCTGTCACACGCAATGCCCCCACGCGCTGGGCAAACAGCGCATCGGCCCGGTCTGATACCATCTTCATTACAAAAACCGGATGCTTTCCCCTGGGTAACTCAAACTGCATAATATCTATATGAAGCATGCTTCATATTTACGCAGCAAAGTATACCAGCACGTTTCCCGATGTCAAGCCGAATTGCATGTCACCCCCTCCGTCTGTTATACGCCAGCCCTGCCCTTGCCGTAGTTCCGGCACACCTTCACAAAATCCACCCCCCGGGCCATTTCAGCCAGCATGGATTCGCGTATTTCCAGCGCGGCCTTCAGCGCCAGTTCACTCTCCCCGTACTCGCGGTCAGTAAAATAACGCACATAGGTTTCCTTCTGCCGCGTGATGCAGAGACGCCAGCCGCAAAATGTATTCTGTGTTCCCTTCTGCCCGTTGTAGCGTGTAATGTATCGATATTTGTTCATAGTGGTACGGGGCGGATTCTACCAACACCCCAACGCAGAGTCAAGACTTTTGTTTGAGTTTTTCAACTTTTTATATTTTCAAACATAGGGATTTTATTGACAAGCAACCCGCTGAAGTGCTATAACATGAGCATGTCAGAAAAGCATGAGGACATTCAGCAGATAGACAAGATGCGCACCATAACGGATTTCATCAACCATGCCGGATTTGTGGCCATGAATGATGCGCTGCGGAAGAAGGTGCTGAAACTGAGCGTGCGCCAGTGTTCCGTGCTTGCGAAGATACGGCGTTATACGCTGGTGCACCCAGAGGGGATGTCCATGAGCATTCTGGCAGCCCGGGCCAACATGTCTCCCTCGGCGGCATCGCACATGATAGACAGCCTGATGACCCAGGGCATGGTGGAGCGCAAACAGAGTCCTGCCGACCGCCGGGCGGTTCTGGTCACCATAGCCAAAACATTCCAGAACACCGCCGCTGCGGTAGAGGAAGCCCAGCAGAAAGCAGTCAACGAACTGATGAGCGAACTGAGCGAAGACGAAGTCCGCATTTACGGCAGCGTGCTCGACAAGCTCTATGCAGCTGCACTGCAACGGGTAGATGCCTGATTCATGAATGCCGGGAAGGCTTCTCAGCAGGTCAACGCGTTTTTGGCAAGTCCCGCCAGGGCAGTTTCACGATAACCGGCAGCCAGAGCGCGGCCGGTTTCATTCATGGTAGCAATCACGCTGTCAAGGCTCACAAAATGCGTGCCGTCACCGCGGAGAGCAAGGCGCGCGGCATTCACCGCCTTCACCGCACCAATGGCATTGCGCTCAATGCAGGGCACCTGTACCAACCCGCAGACCGGGTCACAAGTAAGGCCCAGGTTATGCTCCATGGCAATTTCTGCAGCGTTAGCCACCTGCTCGTTCGTGCCACCCATGGCAGCCGTAAGACCGGCCGCCGCCATGGAACAGGCCACCCCCACCTCACCCTGGCAGCCGACCTCTGCACCGGAGATAGAGGCCTTGGCCCGGTAGAGTGAGCAAATAGCAGAAGCCGTAAGCAGAAAAATCTCCACCCCATGCTCGCGGCCCACGGTGGCATCCTTGCGGCCGAAGCGCTCAAAATAGCGCAGAACCGCAGGCAGCACACCGGCACTACCCATGGTAGGAGCCGTCACCACGCGACCACCGGCTGCATTTTCCTCTGCTACGGCAAAAGCCCACAGGTTAATCCAGTCAATAATAGTAAGAGCATCCTGCGTATTATCACGGAACATCTCTGCCAGGCGGCGGTAAATACGCGGTGCGCGGCGGGGCAGCTTGAGCCCGCCAGGCAGCACACCCATGGTCTTCACACCACGTTCAATCGCCTTATCCATCGCATCGTAAATCTTGCGGATGCGCGTGCGAAGCTCCATCCCGGTGGGCAGAGCCATCTCATTGCAGCGTACCACAGCGGCAATGGTCATATTCTCACGCTTGCAATGCTGCAGCAACTCAGCACAGGAATCAAAGGGATACGGCACCACCGGCGGCGGCTCCGGCATCTCCTCCATTTCATCACTGCGGCGGATAGCGCCGCCACCAATGGAGAAATACACATCATTCGCCAGTTCCATGTCCGCAGCATTATACGCGCAGCAGCGCATGCCGTTTGCATGCTCCGGTAAAGTCGTCTCCTTCTCCAGCACCACATCCTGCATAGCGCTGAAAGTGATAGGATGTGTACCATTCAGCAGCAGCTTACCCTCCGTTGCCAGCGTAGCAATGGCATTTGTGGCAGACATCTCCATCTTCTCTGCATCCAGCCCCAGCAAGCCATACACCACAGCCCCCGGAGTGCCGTGGCCCACCCCGGTGAGTGCCAGCGAACCATACAGATACACCCTCACCTGCTCCACCTGCTCCAGCAATCCGCGCTCTGCCAGTTCACGCGCAAAGCGCGCTGCGGCGCGCATGGGTCCCATCGTGTGGGAGCTCGACGGGCCGATACCTATGGAAAACACATCGAAAAAGCTGGTGTACATGCCTGCAAATTACACCTACCAAAACAGCAAGTCAAGCCGGCAACACGGCAATGCAAACAAAAAGATACCCTGATGTCATGATACGACACCAGGGTATCCGTATTTAGAAGTTCAGATGAAGGTTACATCGTCTTGAGCTCGGCCACGGCGGCTTCGAGGGAAGCGATATCCTGAATAGAAATCACCTTGGCTTCCTTGCAGATGCGGCCCATCATGCCCGCCAGGGTGTTGCCCGGGCCCATTTCGATGAAGAGGCGCTCGCCCTTGTCGATGAGGTCCTGCATGCAGGCAGCCCAACGCACCGAGCCGCACACCTGCTCACCGAGCATAGCGCGCACATCCTCGGCGCTTGTCACGGGGCGGGCTTCATAATTGCAGTACACAGGCACAGCGGGAGTAGTCATGGGAGTAGCTTCCAGCTCCGGGCGCAGTGCCGTCTGGGCGCTCTTCATGAAGCGGCTGTGGTAGGCACCGGCCACATTCAGCTTCTTGGCAATCTTGATACCGGCAGCCTTGGCACCGGCCACTGCCTTGTCCACTCCTTCCACAGAGCCGGAAACCACCGTCTGTCCAGGGCAGTTGTAGTTAGCCACGTCAATATCGCATTCAGCGGCCAGGTTGGCCACGGCTTCATCGCTGCCGCCAATCATGGCAGCCATGGTGCTGGGAGCAGCCTGGCAGGCTTCCTCCATGAGCGCGCCGCGCTTCTGCACGAGCTTGAGGCCGTCCTCCATGCTGAAGGTGCCGGCAGCAGCGTGAGCTGTGAACTCGCCAAGAGAAAGGCCGGCGGCTGCCACGGGTTCAATGTCCACCAGGGAGCTGAGAACCTTGTAGATAGCCAGGCCATGCAGATAGAGAGCCGGCTGGCAGTTGCAGGTGCGGGTCAGCTCCTCATCCGGGCCTTCAAACATCACCTTGGTAAGAGAATAGCCCAGTGCGGCATCTGCGGCATCCATCATCTCGCGGGCGGCGGGATATGCCTCATAAAAATCCTTGCCCATGCCCACCTTCTGGGCACCCTGTCCGGGAAAAAGAAGTACTGCTTTCATAGTAATGTCAAACAAAAACGTTTGTTACCATGCAGAATACACGCCAGGTAAAGCATGGTCAAGCAAATTCATCCCCGTAAAGGGGCAAAGCGTTTATCCTAACATGATTTTTTTGCCATACTCGCGAAATTCGGGTTGCCAAGGGAGCATTCTTAGTGTAGACTATCGCGCTTTTTTGTGCCTGCAAAAAAGCCATTTTAACCAACAAAACAAACGAACATGACCCCCGAGATATTATTCTGGATAGTGCCGTTTGCATCCATCGTCGCGCTGGCTTTTGCCGCCAAGTTCTTCTTCGATATGAAGAAAGCCGACGAGGGCAACGACCGCATGAAGGAGATTGCGGGCTACGTGCGCGAAGGCGCCATGGCCTACCTGAAGCAGCAGTACAAGATTGTTTCGATCTTCTTCGTTATCATTGCCGTTGTATTCGGCATCATGGCCTACTACGGGCTTCAGAACAACATCGTTCCCGTGGCTTTCCTCACCGGTGGTATCTTCTCCGGTCTGGCTGGCTTCATCGGCATGAAAACGGCAACCTACGCCTCCGGCCGTGTGGCCCAGGCCTGCCGTGATGAGAAGGACGGCCTCAACAAGGGTCTGCAGCTTGCTTTCCGTTCCGGCGCTGTGCTGGGTCTCACGGTGGTAGGCTTCGGCCTGCTTGATATCTCCGGCTGGTATATCATTCTCGACAAGACCGGGCTCGTTGCCGCTGAAGGCATCAGCCGCCTCACCCAGATTACCACCATCATGCTGACCTTCGGCATGGGTGCTTCTCTGCAGGCTCTCTTCGCCCGTGTGGGTGGTGGCATCTACACCAAGGCTGCCGACGTAGGCGCTGACCTCGTGGGCAAGACTGAGTACCACTTCAACGAAGACGATCCCCGCAACCCCGCCACCATCGCCGACAACGTGGGCGACAACGTGGGTGACGTGGCCGGTATGGGCGCTGACCTGTACGAATCCTACGCTGGCTCCATTCTGGCCTCTGCCGCTCTGGGTGCAGCCGCTGCTGCCACCGCCGGCTGGGCCTACGAAACCGGTCTTCAGCTGGTCATGGCTCCCATGATTATCGGCGCTGTGGGTGCCCTGCTCTCCATCATCGGTATCTTCCTGGTACGCACCAAGCCCGAAGCCAACCAGACCCAGCTCATGGCTGCGCTGAACTTCGGTATCAACTTCTCCGGCGTTCTCATCGCTCTTGCTTCTGCCGGCATTCTCTATGCTCTGGGCATTGACAACTGGCTGGGCCTCTGGGGTTCCATCGTCATCGGCCTCGTAGTGGGTATCGCCATCGGCAAGGTGACGGAATACTACACCTCCTTCGAATTCAAGCCGGTGAAGTTCATTGCTGAAAACGCCACCACCGGCCCTGCCACCGTGATTATCTCTGGTATCGGCGTGGGTATGATTTCCACCTGCTGGCCGGTTATCTTCATCGTGCTCGGCACCATCGGTGCCTACCTCTGCGCCGCAGGTGAGTGGACCTTCTCTGCTCAGAACATGAGCATGGGTCTCTATGGTATCGGTATCGCTGCCGTGGGTATGCTTTCCACCCTGGGTCTCACCCTGGCCACGGATGCCTACGGTCCCATCTCCGACAACGCCGGCGGTAACGCCGAAATGAGCGCACTGGGTGATGACGTGCGTAGCCGCACCGATGCTCTGGACGCTTTGGGCAACACCACCGCCGCCACCGGTAAGGGCTTCGCCATCGGCTCCGCCGCTCTGACCGCCCTGGCTCTTCTTGCCTCCTACATTGAGGAGCTCAAGATTGCTGCCCTGCACTACGGTGAAACCTTCAAGACCAGCTTCTTCGGAGAGCAGGTACTGAACAGCGCCGAAGTTGCCAAGATGAACATTGCTGAATTCATGGCCGCTTTCGACGTAACCCTCATGAACCCGAAGGTGCTGCTGGGTATCTTCATCGGCTCCATGCTTTCCTTCCTGTTCTGCGGTCTGACCATGAACGCTGTGGGCCGTGCCGCCAAGAGCATGGTGGAAGAAGTGCGCCGCCAGCTCAGCGACAAGGACGTATTCGAAGGTCGCAAGAAGGCCGACTATGCCCGCTGCGTGGCTATCTCCACCCAGGGTGCCCAGCGTGAAATGGTTGTTCCCTCCATGATTGCCGTTATCGTTCCCATCGCAACCGGCCTCATCATGGGTGTTCCCGGTGTGTTCGGTCTGCTGGCCGGTGGTCTTGCCGGTGGCTTCGTGCTCGCCGTGTTCATGGCCAACTCCGGTGGCGCCTGGGATAACGCCAAGAAGTACATCGAAACCGGCGACGCTCCCTACTGCGGCAAGCACACTGCTGTGCACGACGCCTCTGTGGTGGGTGACACCGTGGGTGACCCCTTCAAGGATACTTCCGGCCCGTCCCTGAACATCCTTATCAAGCTCATGAGCATGGTGTCCATCGTGACCGCCGGTCTCAACATCGCCTTCTCCCTGCTGTAAAGCGATTGAGCTATCCCCTCACAAAGCCGCTTTCCCCACCGGGAAAGCGGCTTTCTCATTCCCTCGCGCACGCAGAAAATTTTCCGGTGCCGCATTTCAGGCTTGACAGATGCTTAAGAAATCTTTATCATGTCTCCGACATGAGAGTAACCATGACCATACTGACCGGCCTGATGATGGTGCTCACAGCGCATTCTGAGATTGTGACTGCGCTGCGCCCCGCTATCAGGGAGGCCGCTGCCAAAAATGGTGTGGACCCCGTGCTGATGGAGGCCATCATCCGTCACGAATCAGCCAATGCCACTTCCAGCGCCGCCCGTCGCAAGAACAATCTTGCCGGCATCATGGGGCGCAACGGACAGCGACGTTACGAATCCAAGGAAGCCTGCGTAGAAGATCTGGCGCAGCTGCTGGCCAAATACCGTGCCAAGGGTCGCGTGACTCTGGTGCAGATAAGCCGTGCCTATTGCACCAGCCACCAGAAGTGGGTGAGCCGCGTTTCCTCCACCATGAGCGCCATCCGCTCCGGCAAGTGGGGACAGATTGAGTAAAAGCTGAAAAATACCTTTCAACTAGAAAGCCGCCCGGAATTGAATCCGCGCGGCTTTTTCTTTACCTCAATCGCGGTGGTACGGGCTACCGGCCAGCAGGGTATGCACGCGGTATATCTGCTCCAGCAGCACCACAAGCGCCAGCTCGTGCTGCATGGTGTGCTTACCCAGGCAGAGCACATGGTCACAGGCGGCACGCAACGCGGAGGTATGCCCATCCGCCGCGCCGATAAGGAAGGCCACATGCTTCACCGACTGCAACTGCCACTTGCGCACCTTGCTTTCAAACTCGCGGGTTGTCCAGTTCTCGCCGCGCTCATCCATGGCAATGCGAAGGCAGCCATCGCTGGCCTCCAGCAGGCGGGCCGAGACCGACTCCGAATCCCCTGCCTTTACATAGCGGAGCTCCACTTTACCGAGCGGACGCAGGCGGTCTTCGAAAAACTTCACACCATCGCGGGCATAGGCGATGGAGGGCTTGGCT
>CAJGDB010000043.1 GCA_904502165.1 uncultured Akkermansia sp. | reverse complement strand
GCGCGAAGCGCCTTGCGTACCATGTCCCACACAAATACTCCGGGCACAGTCCGCTTGGCATTGTTCTGCTCAGACTCCTCACTCATTTGCTATGCAGAATAGCAAAATCAGCTGATAATTTCAAGCAGAAACGGCAGAAATCCTGATAAAAATCAGTATCAGAAGAGGCAAGCCCACAGGTAACCGATAAGCGCGCAGAGTAAAATGAGGAGGCTATTCAGGAAAAGATGCGTCCATTTCCCCAGGACTCTGTGACTGCGGGTTATGTTTAATGGGAAATTACTGTTTATCCGGCAAATGCTCAGGCCGGTTGGTTTGTTCCCGAAGTTCAGATAGCCCTGGTCTTCTCCAATGCGTATGCATTCCTGTATTTCTGACCATGGCTGGAAATAATGCCAGCCTTCAGCGCAGCGGATATGAATACCCTGCAGGGTGCGCCGTATTTCGTAACCAAGGTAGCAGCCAGCTTCGTACTGGTCACCCTCATGGCTGAAAGCCAAACCCGCAAATGCCGCTGCTGCGGCGAGGCATATGGCGCTGAATAGATGGGTGGATTCAGATGGGTACTGTGGAAAAGCAATTCCCGCCAGCACCCAGGGGATAGAAGGTAATAACTGCTTTTTGCGGAATAGGGGGAATGGTGCCGGAACAATGAATACGGCCGCGCCTCCCATTTCATCCGGGTGTGGATAATCTGAGCGGAAGTGCTGGTTCAGCTCGTTGATGATGTGCTCTTTATTGGCTGAGGTATGAAGAGCCAGGGTAAATGCGGTCAACTTGTCCGCAGATTTCAGGATAATACCAGTACTTGCTGGTTGAGCTTCTCTCAGGCTGCTCCATGGGAGAAAGAGTGCAGCTCTTCCGGGGGCTTTGTTGAAAAGAAGGATGCCCCTGCGCGTCATGCGCCATGCAGAATATCTTGGCTGCAGCCAGTTGCCGGTACTCTCGCAGTTCAGGGATTCCGGGGCCAGAGCCATTGCCCAGAACAGGGTCAGAACAGCACCGGCACCTGCCATGAAGCCCGGAAGAAAATCATGGCATTTTGCCAGCGTGATGGCTCCGGCTGAGAAACCGGCGAAAAAAGTTGCCGTGATTCGGAGCGCCCAGCGGATTTGCGGGGAGCCTCCGAAGGGAGGATCTGGCAAGGGGTGAATCATCAGTTGTCCTCGTCGGGGTAGGGCGCGTTATTTGTTTCGGTGTATTGCCACCCGGGCAGCAGGTGGTTCCAGAAATCAAGATATGTGTTTTCCTGTTCTTCCTGCATGCGTTCCGGGGTCATGCGGAAGGGATATACCTGCACCGGTACATACTTCACCCCGGCTTTGAAGGCTTCATTGACCAGGGTATAGATTTCTTCAATGACAGGGTCTGTCATGGCAAAGCAGCCGATGGATTCGTCTCCTCCGTGTATCATGATGAAACTGCCTGTGCGCCCGAGGCCTGCATCATAATTGTTCGGATAACCAATGTTGAAAGACAGGTGGAATTTGCTCCGCGGATTCATGTTGCCAGGGACAACGCGGTAGAAGCCCTCCGGGGCCTGTTCATCGCCCTCGGCTGTTTTCGGTCCCAGTTCGCCGCTCATGCAGGCAACCGGGTATGTCTTGAAAATGCGCCATCCGGCATTTTCTTCCTGCAGCCACAATTCGAGGAGCATCTCTTCCTTGATGATGCGGATGAATACCGGTTTGCCGAAATGACACCCCCATTCCTCCCGGATGTTCAGCCTTGCCTGAGAGACCCGGGGCTCCTCTGCCTGAATGTTCAAGTTCATGATAAGGAATAAAAGAAATAGAAGAATCTTACGCATAAGGTATACCAGAGTATTCTGCTGGCTTGCATTCTATCAGAAAACACCTGGCAGGGCAAGAGCTGACTTGCGGAAGATAAATCTCTTTTGGACTTGACTTCGCAAGGCTTTCGCGGTAGTCTTGTCGCCGTCATAACAAGACACCTATAATACTATGTCCCGTACCCCCATCATTGCCGCTAACTGGAAGATGAACAAGGGCCCGAAGGAAGCCAAGGAATTCCTCGCAGCCCTTAAGGATGAGCTTACTTGCGAGTGCAAGGCTGTTGATAAGGTAATCGTTCCTCCTTTTGTGACGATTCCTGCCGTTATGGAGACTCTCAATGGCTGCACCTGCATCGGTGTGGGCGCTCAGGACGTGAGCGACCGCGATAATGGTGCTTTCACCGGTGAAATTTCCACCACCATGCTCAACGAACTGGGTTGCAAGTATGTGGTTCTTGGCCACAGCGAGCGCCGTCAGTACCATGGTGAGACCAACGCCTACATCAACAAGAAGATTAAGAAGGCTCTTGCCGCTGGTATCTGCCCGATTTACTGCATTGGTGAGACGCTGGAGCAGCGTCAGGGTGGTGAGCTTGAGGCTGTTCTCAAGAGCCAGGTTGTGGAAGGCCTTGAGGGCCTGACCGCTGAAGAGGTTGCCGGTCTGGTAATCGCTTACGAGCCCGTGTGGGCCATTGGTACCGGTGTGACCGCTTCTTCCGCTGATGCTCAGGATGCCCATGCCTTTATCCGTGGCGTGGTGGCCGAGGCCTTCGGCGCTGCTGCTGCTGAGGCTGTGCGCCTGCAGTATGGTGGTTCCGTGAAGCCCGACAACGCTGCCGAGCTGATGAGCCAGCCCGATATCGATGGTGCCCTTGTGGGTGGCGCCGCTCTGAAGGCTGATTCCTTCGCCGCTATCATCAAGGCTGCTCTGTAAGAGCTGAAGTTGATTTACACAGAAAGGCTCGCAGGTTATGCCTGCGAGCCTTTTCTTTTTTCTGCCATCAGCCTGGCCGCGGGGGAATCAGCTCTTGTACACTCGCGGAACGCGTCCTGAGATGCTGGTGATGATGTTACTCGGAATTGTTCTGGCGCGCGAGGTCAGTTCTTCCCAGGGAACATTAGGCCCCATGATTTCTGCCACATCGCCGGGTTGCACCCTGTCCATGTGGGTGACATCCACCATAATCTGGTCCATGGTGACACGCCCCAGCACCGGGCAGTATTCACCATTCAGATACACACGGGCTCCTGTGTTGGAAAGATAATGCAGGTAGCCATCACCAAAACCCAGTCCCAGGGTGGCCACGCGGGTCGGGCCGCTGGTGATGTAGGTGTGATTGTAGGATACGCCATGGTCGCTGGGCAGGGTACGCAGCAGGGTGACTCTGCTGTAGAGAGTCAGTGTGTTACGCAGTTCCCGGTTGTGCGGTGAGGGCATGGGGGAATAGCCGTACAGAATGCGGCCCAGACGTACCATATTGGTGCTGGGAGCCTTGTAGTTGAAGACACCCGAGCTGCTGCAAAGATGGCGGTAGGGAATGTTCAGATAGGTGCTCAGTTCTTCCACGGCTTTTTCGTATGCCCGGATCTGGCTGTGAGTAAAGGTGATGTCTTCTGCCGCTGCAGAAAGGTGGGAATAGACACCCTCAATGTCGAGATATTCAAAATCTGCCAGGCGGGCACCCATTTCTCCCAGCGTGTGGGGAAGCAGCCCAGCCCGCCCCATACCGGTATCGACATTGATGTGCAGGTGAACCTTCTTATCATACAACTGCCCCAGGGAGTTATAGTGGGCGGCTTCCTCCAGACTGGAAAGCGCAACGCGCCAGCCGTGCTGCACCACCATTTCGCGCTCTACCGGGAAACAGGGCCCCAGAATGAACGGGCAGGTGCGGCAGCCTGCATTCTGGACTCGCAGAGCTTCTGCAGGAGTGGCAACACCGAAGAATTCCAAGTCGCAGTCATCGAGCGCCTTCACCACTCCTTCGATGCCGTGGCCGTAAGCCTCGGCTTTCACAATAGCCATCTGCTTATGGCTGGGTAGAACCCGGCGCACCACGTTCAGGTTATGCCGCATGGCGGCGGTGTCTACCTCGGCCCAGGCGCGGAAGAGAGAAGTGTCCTGCATGCCTGTATTCTAAGCCTCACCGCCCTTGAATGCAACATTTATTCTTCGCTTCACCTGTAAAAAAAACAATACAGACAGGTATCTCGCTTGAAATTGAGGCAGATTTTGCCTATAATGCGCGCGTGAACATGCAAGTATTCATTTCTGCAGCAGATCCCCTCAAGTCGATGGGCTGGGGACTTATGGAGCTTTTCGAAAAAGGCGGACCTCTCATGTGGCCGTTGCTTTTCCTTTCCGTCGTCGCCTTCATGGTGATGTTTGTCTGTCTCTGGACCACGCGTACATCCGCTGTGCTGCCCTCCCGCATGGTGATGTCGGTGGAGTCCTGCATCCGCCGCAAGGATTACGCCGGGCTGATGAGTATGTGCGAGCGCGATGGTTCCAGCTTTGCCCTTACCATGCATGTGATTGTGATGTTCCTGCAGCGCAATCCGCGTGCCGGCATCGAGGAGGTGCGCGAGGTGGCTTCTGCCGAGGGTGCCCGCCAGACCAACATTCTCACCCGCCAGATTAACTGGCTTTCCGATATCGGTGCCATTGCCCCCATGATTGGTCTTCTGGGTACCGTGGTAGGTATGATGAAGACCTTCATGGAAATGGCTGCCGGTAATTTTGAGGGTGTGAAGCAGATGCAGATGGCTCACGGCATTGCAGAGGCTATGATTACCACTGCTGGTGGCCTGGTGCTGGCCATTCCGGCCATGGCCGCCTATGTGTTCTTCCGCAGCCGTATTCAGAAGCGCATTGCCGATATGGAAGTGGCCGTGACGCACATTCTTTCTGTTGTTTCAGTGCAGATGGACCGAGAGCGGCGCCTGGGCAGCACCTATCAGCGCGGCACGGCCCAGGAGGTGCTTGATGAGGAAGATTTCTGAATAAACTCCGCAGTCTGAATCATAAGACGCCATGAAGTTCAATACCAAGATTCCGGAGCCTATCGGCTTTCAGCTTGCCCCCATGCTGGATGTCGTCTTCCTGCTTCTCATCTTTTTCGTGGTGACTCAGAAGTTCATTCTGAATGAGCAGGATCTCAAGGTGAAGGTGCCGACGGCGCCCAAATCCACCGAGGAAACTTCCCGTGCGATTGATGAAATCATCATCAATGCCCGTGAGGAGGATGGCGACCTGGTTATCACCATCGACCGAGAGGTCTTTACCCGCGATAAGCTGCATGCTATGCTGCAGCGCATGATAGCGGTGAATCCGAACCAGCCGGTGCGTATCCGTGGCGATGCCCAGATGAGCTGGCAGCGTATGGCCGATGTGATTTCCACCTGCTCGCAGGCGGGTGTATGGAATGTATCTTTCTCCAAGCAGATGCCCGAAGCCAAGAAGTAGAGGCACGGGGGCTGCTGTAAATGAATAGAAGCTGATTTCCCCAATATGAATACTCGATTTTCCACCATGCTGGCGCTGGGGTTCTCCCTGGTGCCGGCTTTTGCCCAGCAGCCTGCAGCGGCGGATGGCCCGCTGGTAGCCAATGCCGAGGCCGATGGCTACGCCATTGCCGAGCAATTGTATGCCCAGGCCCGTAATACCACGGAGCCCATGGCCCGCAGCCAGGCCATGGGGCGTGCGGCTCAGCTCTTTGCGAATTTCGTCACTCGTTTCCCGCAGTCTCCTGTGAGCGATAAGGCTATCTACCTCAAGGCTGTCTGTGAGGCAGAAGCAGGTGATATGGCTGCATCCAACGCCACCCTGGGTGAGCTGGCCAATGGCCACAAGGGCGAATACGCCGCCGCCGCCGCCTACAAGCTGGCTAACCAGGCTTCAGAACGCCAGATGTGGCAGAAAGCCCTTGGGTTCTACCAGATTACCGTGCGCGAGACCAAGCGCGCTGAACTCCGCAATGATGCTCTGTACCGACTGGGGCGCGCCCAGTTGCAGACAGGGCAGCGCAAGGAGGCTGAGGCTTCTTTTCGCGCCCTCCAGCTCACGCAGGGTGTGAATCCGCTCATTCTGCAGACGGCGCTTCTTTCCATGGCCCAGATGAAGACGGAGGACGGGAATGATGCAGAAGCTTACTCTCTTTTTCGCAATATCCTCAACATGAACGGGCTGGATGAGCGGGTGCTGGGTACGGCTACGCTTCAGGCCGCGCGTCTGGCGGCGCGCCTGGGCAAAGCAGAGGAATCTCAGCATCTATACAGCCGACTCACAGGAATCCGTGGTATGGAGAAGTATTCCGGCGAGGCACAGATGGAAAGCATCCTCTTCCTCTACAAGAGCGGCAAATACGCAGAGGTGGTGCGCCGTGCTTCTGCCCAGGCCAGTTCTCTTGACGACCCGGCCAAGGATGCCCGCCGCTCCATCATTGTGGGGCAGTCTGCCATGGAAATACGCCAGTACGAGGCCGCAGCCATCTGGTTCGAGCAGGCAGAGCGCTGCCAGCCCGGAACCCCTCTTGCCGCAGATGCCGGATACCGCCGCATGATTTGTCTGCAGCAGGTGCGCGGGGCTAATTTCTTCCAGGAGGCCGAGAAGTACCTCAGCACCTACGCTGCTCCCGGCACTCCCACGGCAGGTCTGCCTTGCGTGGATCTCGTGCGCCTGATGTATGCAGACCGCCTCATGACAAGTGATACGGCCGCTGCAGCCCGGCAGTTCGATGCGCTCAATTTTGAGAATCTGCCCGAGGCGGTGCGCCCGGATGCCATGTACAAGAAAGCATGGACTGCCGCCCAGGGTGCCGCATACGACCCTGTTCCGACGCTGACGACATACATTGAATCCTTCCCGGCAGATTTCCGTATGCCCGATGCGCTGACGCTGCGTGGCACCTTTTATGGCAAGAAGGGGAACATACAGGAAGCTCTGGCCGACTATGACCGCGTTATCCGCGACTACCCGGATTCCGAGTCTGTTGCTGTCTGCTGGCAGCGTGCGGCCAAGCTCTGTGCCGGGGTGGATGCGGATAAGATGGTGCATTATTACCAAGGCTTCATCAAACAGTGCGATAACATGACCCGGGAAGGCCGTAAAACGAAACCCGGCGCGCTGGCAGAGGCTCATTACAACATTGCCGGTGTGCTGGCAGAAAAGGACCCGGCAGCCGCGGTCCCGCACTTCCAGGAGGCCCGCACCATGTACCCGGAGCAATATGCTTCTCTGGTGGACTTGCGCCTGGTGCAGTGCTTCTTCAAGATGAAGGATGCCGAGAATCTCAAGAAGGCTCTCATCGTGCTTGAACGCAGCAATGTGGGGTCATACAATGCGTTGCCTCCGGCCATTTTGCGCTGGTGCGGCTGGACCTGCTTCCAGACGCATGATTATCTTTCGGCAGACAAATACCTTTCCGATGCCCTGCTGCGTGAGCCCCGCGAGAAATATACTGCCGCAGATGGCAGCGAGCAGGAGCGCCCAAAGGTGGAACCCATCGTGTGGAAGACGCTGGCCCGTGCGCGGCTTGAACTGCGTCTTTACGCCCGGGGCCTTACCGCCGCAGAACACTATGTCTCCATGGAGAACCAACCTTACCGCAAGGCTGAAGGCATGCGCGACCAGGCTCAGTTGCTCATTGGCCTGAACCGCGGGGAAGAAGCTTGCAAGGTGTGTGAATCTGCCATTGCCATGGGTATCGACGGTCCTATCAAGTCTACCCTCTTCATAACGCTGGGTGATGCCTGTTATGCGGATGGCAAGTACAGCGAGGCAGCCAAGTATTATGGGCGAACCGCTAACGTGGTGAGCGACAAGGAGCTCAAGCCGCTGGCTCTGTACAAGATTACGCGGGCTCTGAAGAAATGCGGCAAGGAGGGCGAGGCTGCCCAGTATGAGCAGGCTCTGCATGCCGAGTTCCCGCAATGGGGGCCTGCCCAGGGCGTGAAACAGTTCATGGAACAGGACCCGCAGGCCGCCAGACCCTGAGACTCTATCTGAATCATGTTCTACTCTCCCTCTCCGAATCGGCGTAAGAGCTGGTATCGTCTGCTTACTATCGGGCAGAAGAAGCTCATCATCATTGCTTCTCTGTTGGGGCTGGTGTTGGCCGTCGGGCTCGGGATTCTGGGGTACTACGGGTACAGAGCTTCCCTGTACGACCTGGACCGGGTGTGTGCCGGGGTCAATACGAGCATGCTTTATGATTCCTCCAACCGGCCCATCGCATCCATTTCGGAGGAAAACAGCGGCTTTGCCTCGCGTGAGGAGCTGCCGAAGCATCTGGTGAATGCCTTTGTGGCGCGCGAAGATGAGAAATTCTTTGAACATGGGGGTGTGGTGTTCACCTCGGTTCTGCGCTCGGTGTTGCGGAATCTGAAGTCCTGGCGTTACCAGCAGGGGGCTTCCACGATTACGATGCAGCTCACCCGCAATATCTATGAGCTGAGCGGCAAATCAATGGATCGCAAGCTGCTTGAAATGATGCTTGCCCAGCGCATAGAGCGCCGGTTTGATAAGCACACCATTCTGGAGCAATATCTGGGGCGTATTTTCTACGGCCAGAATTGCTATGGTATCAAGTCTGCGGCTCGTCATTATTTCGGCAAGGAGGTCAGAGAACTCAATCTCGTGGAATGTGCCACACTTGCGGGGCTGGTGAGAGCCCCCTCGTGGTACAATCCGGTAACCAGCATGGACAAGGCCGTCATGGTCAGGAACGAGACGCTGCAGCGCATGCTGGAATGCGAAATGATTACCCAGGAGGAATGCAATCAGGCAACGGCTGCACCCATTGTGCTGAATCGTAGCAGCCGCAGCGAGGATGCCGTCAGTTCCTACGCCGTGATGTGGACCCGCCACGAACTTCAGGAAATGGGCGATGAAGTGCCGGAGCATTCCGGTGGTATTTCTGTGGTGTCGAGCCTGAATTTACCATTGCAGCAATATCTGGAAAAGGCGGTCGAGGCTGCCCTTACTGCGGTGGAGCAGCCCGGTTCTTATCCTGCGGCGTGGGTGGCAGGCATGACCCCCGAGGCTGCAGAGGCAGCCCGCACAGCCTTTGCCCGCATGAAACGCCCGCAGAATCTCAGGATTCGCGGAGAGAACAACGATTTGAAGGATTTGCTGCAATGCTGTGTGCTGGTGGTGGATGCCCGCCGCAACCACCGCGGCAAGGTGCTGGCTCTGGTGGGGGGGCGCAGCGCGGCTGATGGAAAGGATCGTTGGCTGGACAAGGTGCGTCCGGGCCGGGTGGCTGCTCCGTTCCTGTTCTGCTGTGCCTGTCTGCCCGGCGGGGATGATATGCATATTGTGGCCCGCAGCACGGAGGTAACCGGCCGCCGCATGGGCTACGATGTTGTAAGCTCTTTTTACAAATCGCTGAAGCTGCCTATCGAGATTCCTGCCCGTGAGCAGGAGCTCTACCTGTACAACGGTATGTTCAGGATTCGCAGACTGGACCTGGCCCGCCTCTTATTCTGCCTGCTGAACGAAGGCCGTGGTTACCGCCTGAGCATGGTGAACAGTGTCTGGAACCGGAATCGTCAGATGATTTATCATTACGAGCCGGAGAAATCGCCGGAATACATCCGCCGCGAGAGCGCCGGGGCTGTGGCGACCCTGCCGCCGTTCCAGATAACAGAGGGCGAGCCGGTCATCATGAATGAAACCCTGCCGGAAGGTTCGGGGCATTGGTCCATGGTGTTCCGGAAACGGGGTGTCTGTACCTTTGTGTGGATGGGATTTGACGATGCCTCTCTGCCGCAGGCAAGTGCCCGCGAGTTGCGTCCCTTGCTCTCCCGTGCAGCCTCCCAGCTTGCCCGCGAGATTTATGAACAGGCCCGCCGCGAACTGCGGGCTCAGCAGGAAGCCGCCCAGCAGGGCAACACGACCCCATGAGCATGGACTATTCAGCCCACCTTGAAGCCGCCCGCCAGGCCGCCCTGCATGCCGGTGAGTATCTGCGTGAGCAGTTTCATGCGGTCAAACTGGTGGATGAGGCGTTGCAGCATGACATCAAACTGCGGCTGGATAAGGAGGTCCAGCAGATGATAACAGAACGCTTGCTGAAGGCTTTTCCGCAGAGCGCCGTACTGGGAGAAGAAGGAAATGAGGGAGATGCTGCGGCCGAGCTTCTCTGGGTGGTTGATCCGATTGACGGCACAGTGAATTATTTTTATGGCATCCCCATTTTCTGTGTGAGCATAGCGTTGCTGCATTGCGGCAAATGGGTGCTGGGCTGTGTGTATGACCCCATGCAGCAGGAATGCTTCGAAGCTGTTGCCGGGGGGCAGGCCACGCTGAACGGCGAGCCTGTGGCGGTCTCCGGTCGCAGCAGCATGTGCGAAGCCGTGGTTTTTGTGGGGCATGGTACACACGATGGCTCTGGCGATGCCGGCGTGCGCCGCTTTGCCCATATTTCACGCCAGGTCCGGAAGATGCGGATTCTGGGAAGTGCCGCTCTTTCTCTCTGTTACATAGCGGCCGGTCGCCTTGATGCCTATGTGGAAGACCGCATCAGCCTGTGGGATTTTGCCGCTGCCCGTGTGATTCTGGAAGCCGCCGGGGGCGTGCTGGAGTTCAGCCCGCATACGGAAGATGGTATCAAGGGCTCTGTCATCGCCTGGAATGGAACGCTGCCGCTGCATGCAGCCTTGCAAATGAATTAAACTGCTCATGGACAAACAATCCTCAGTTCGCCAACTGGCCTGGAAATGCCTGCTGCGCTGGTCGCAGGGTGGTATTTTTGCGGAAACGCTGGTTGCCCGTGCCGCCTCAGAGCAAAAGCTCGGGCCATCGGACCGCGCCTTGCTGCAAGCCATTGTGTACGATACCCTGCGACACCTCAGCTGGCTTGACCATATCCGCAAGACGCTGCGGCCCGGTAAGCTGGAGGAAAAGATGCGCTGGCTGGTGCTGATGGGCCTCTGCCAGCTCTTTGTGCTGCGCCAGGCAGAGCATGCCGCCGTGAGCGAGACCGTGCGCCTGGCCCCGCAGAGGGTGCGTGGGGTGGTAAACGGCATTTTGCGGAATGCTGTGCGCCAACGTGAGACCTTTGTGGCTGAGACGCAGAAGCTGCCTCTTTCTGTCCGCTATTCCACCCCCTCCTGGCTGGTAAAGCGCTGGCAGCGGGAATTCGGTGAATCTGAAACCCGGGCCATGCTGGAATGGAACTCGCAGACTCCTCCCGTCTATGCCCGGGTGAATCCGGTTAACCCGCCGGCAGAGATTCCGGAGGAGTGGGAGCCCATGCCGCAGCTGCCTGGCTGGTACCGGCTGCATGGTCCCTTGCCTCTTGCCGCACTGAAAGCGGGGCAGTTATATATAACAGACCCTTCCACCCGCTATTGTGTGCAGTTGCTTGCGCCGCAGCCAGGGGAGCGCGTGCTCGATGCCTGTGCGGCGCCTGGTGGTAAATCTGCTGCCATGCTGGCTGCAACCGGGGGGAATCTCCATCTCCTTGCAACGGATGTGGAAGAATTCCGCCTTCTGCCTTTGCGTGAGAACCTGCTGCGCGCCGGGGGGAAGGATGTGCAAGTGGCCCGGCATGACTGGACCCAGCCTTGCCCGGCAGAGTGGGCGGGGCAATTTGATGCTCTTCTGCTGGATGTGCCTTGCTCCAATAGCGGGGTGCTGCAGCGGCGGGTAGATGCCCGGTGGCGCTTGTCGGAGGATGAATTGCAGCGGCTTTCCCAACTTCAGTTGCTGATTCTTGAGCAGGCCTGCGTTGCTTTGCGCCCGGGGGGGCGCCTGGTTTACAGCACCTGTTCCATTGATCGGCAGGAAGATCGTTCTGTGGTAGAGTATTTCCTTGCAACGCATAAGGATTATTGCCTGGTTGAAGATTACCTGGCGCTTCCGCATCGGGAGCAGGCAGATGGAGCTTATGCAGCCTTGCTGCGTCGCGAAAAATAAAGCTCGCAACATAAAAAAAAGCTCGCATTTTTCAGGCGGTGCAGTATAATGAAAGACAACAACAGCCCCCAGCAGTACTTCTACCATGATTACTAAAAAGCTCACCGTTCAGAATAAACTTGGCATTCACGCCCGTCCGGCCGCGCAGTTTGTGCGCGTGGCCAGCCGTTTTCAGGCCGATGTATCGGTCGAGAAGGATGATGAGGCTGTGGATGGCAAGAGCATCATGGGCCTGATGATGCTGGCCGTGGGCTGGGGGGCTGATATTTCAGTAACGGCAGACGGCCCAGATGAGGCGGAGGCTATGGCTGCCCTGGAGGAATTGATAAATAACAAGTTCGGCGAGGAATAAGACCTCGCCGACATCACCTTCACCCAATTTCCGGTTTATGAGCGAAGGAGTAGAGCGCCGGTTTCAGGGGCAACCCGTTTCCTCGGGCATTGCCATGGGCAGGTTGCGGGTAGAGGCCCGGGGCTGCTCTGCTCCTGTGGTCCGCACCATTCTTCCTGCCGATATTGAGGCCGAGTGGCAGCGTTTTGAAACAGCCCTGGAGCGCACAGAGCTTGAAATCAAGCTGCTCAAGACCCGGGTGGAAGAGCTGAGCGGTGCCAATGAAGCCGCTATTTTTGATGCCCATCTTCTCTTCCTGCGTGACCGCATGATTATGCAGCGCATGCAGAAGGAAATGCCGGTTCGCCTGCAGAATATCGAATCGGTATACTATGCAGTGGTGCAGAATTTCATGGAAGCCATGCGTATGGTGGACGATGCCTACCTCCGCAGCCGCGTGGCAGACATAGGAGATGTCTTGCAGCGTGTCCTCAAGAATCTGGACCAGGGAGGCGCCCGGACCCGCCGCAACAAGCCGGTGAGTGAGGAACCCTCTCTGCTGGCTGCATACGACCTGACCCCCAGCGATACCGCCGACCTCGATTCGCAGAATGTGCTGGGCTTCGTGACGGAGGCTGGCTCCTCCATTTCCCACACAGCCATCCTGGCGCGTTCCCTGGGCCTGCCTGCCGTGGTGGCGGTGCCGAATCTGGTGCGCGAAGCCCGGGTGGGCATACCTGCCATTCTGGATGGCTATAATGGCACGCTGATTCTTGACCCGACCCCGGAGACCCGCGCCTATTATGAGCAGCTTCGTGCCGAAAAGGAAAAGGCATACCAGGCCTTGCTCGATATGCGCGACCTGCCTGCCGAAACCCGCGATGGCCGCCATATCCGCGTGGCCTGTAATCTTGAGTTCGTGCATGAGTACGGCTCCATCAAGCGCAACGGGGCAGAGGGTGTCGGGCTGTATCGCACCGAATTCTTCCTGCTGGGTGGAGACGGCCTGCCGGATGAAGAGACCCAGTACCAGCATTACAAGCGCCTGGTGGAAGAATGCGCTCCCCAGGAAGTAGTATTCCGCACGCTGGATTCCGGTGGAGACAAACTGCCTTTCGAGGTGCTGGAGGAGAAAGAGGATAATCCCTTCCTGGGCTGGCGCGGAATCCGCGTGTCACTCAGTCGTCCGGCCGTGTTCAAGGAGCAGCTGCGGGCTATCCTGCGCGCGTCTGCCCATGGCAAGGTGGGGGTGATGTTCCCCATGGTTTCCGGGCTTACAGAGGTGAAGGATGTTCATGCCATACTCGATGAATGCCGCCGGGAGCTGCGGGCTCGTGGCGAGGCTTTCGATGAGCAGATGCGCGTGGGTATCATGATTGAGGTGCCCAGCGCTGCCGTTATGGCAGATGTGCTCGCCCGTTATGTCGATTTCTTCTCCATCGGCACCAATGACCTTACCCAGTACACCATAGCCGTTGACCGCGTGAATTACCGCGTGGCAAGCATGTTCCGCTCTACGCACCCCGGTGTCATCCGCCTGATTCACCAGACCATCAAGGCCGGTATTCCCACCGCCATCTGCGGCGAAATGGGTGGCGATATCTCCCTTGTCCCGTTGCTGGTAGGCCTGGGGGCTACGGAGCTTTCCGTTGGTTCGCATCTGCTGCCGCTTATTCGTTTTGCCATTCGCCACCTCAATTACGAGGAATGCCGCCAGATGGCGGAAATGGCCCTTCAGGCAGAGGATTCCCGCACCATCCGGGCTCTTTCCAAGGAGCTGGCCCTGCGTTCCTACCCCAATCTGTTCGAGTAAAATCCCGCCGTAAGGCGAAATCCTCTCCGCGCAGCAGAAATTCACCCTCATCCCGCCCAACGGGAGGACAACATTACCTTGTGCTACCAATCATGTTATTCCTATAGGTTTACGGTGTCGGGCAGGAATTATATATTGTCTTGTTATTTATCTGTAATCGTAGGGACGTGTTGGCGCAGGCTACCGGTGCTGCCAACCGCCGCTGCTCACCTCTTTAAATCTTCGCGCAGCGCCGCTGCGCGCTTACTTTATACTTCGTACTCGGTTAATTTTTTGTGGTAAATTGAACGCGTTCGGGGTAAAATCCGAGCCTGCGGAGAAGTCGATGAGAGATCGCAACTAACATCGACCGACTGGGGGTACACCCGCGTTCGTACAGGGGAAGTAATACTTTCCGATT
>CAJGDB010000042.1 GCA_904502165.1 uncultured Akkermansia sp. | reverse complement strand
TCTTGCTGTTCAATAGCTTGATGAGGTGTTTTCTATCATACCCTGTTTCTTCTGACAAACGGTCTAAAAAGAGTCCGCGAGCCTTCTTCCCCCTCAGTAATCGATACTCTCTTTTTGCCTGAAGAAGCAGAACTATGGCATTCTGTTGTTTTATTTTTAAGACCATACATACATTATAGTGTGCATTTTTGTCCGCGCTATTCTTTTCTGCCCCCAATTTTTGCATTTCGGTGTGCATATTTTTGTCCGAATGCGGAGTGTTCTGCATGCCCTAAAAAGTGCTTGCAATGGTACAAGAGATAAGCTAACCTCTTCTCCACTTCTACGTATCGTTCAGGAACTATATGAAACACGTTCATTTTCTCGGAATATGTGGCACCGCCATGGGAGCCGTTGCCTCGGCCATGGCACGAAAGGGCTACGTGGTCACCGGCACCGATGCCAATGTGTACCCGCCCATGTCCACCTTCCTTGAAAATGAAGGCATCCAGATTTTCCAGGGCTATAATCCTGCCAATATTCCGGCAGATACGGATCTTGTGATCATTGGCAACGCAATGAGCCGTGGCAATGTAGAGGTAGAGGCCGTACTGGATACGCACCTGCGCTATATGAGCCTGCCGGAAACCATGAAGGAATTTTTCCTGTGGGGCAAGAGAAATCTGGTTGTGACCGGCACTCATGGCAAGACCACCACAACCTCCATGCTGACCTGGATGCTGGAGGCCAACGGCCAGAACCCCAGTTTCATGATTGGCGGCATTGCCCGCAACCTGGGCCGCGGCGGTCGTTTCACTGATTCTGATTTCTGCGTGCTGGAGGGCGATGAATATGATACCTCGTTCTTTGATAAACGCTCCAAGTTCCTGCACTACCTGCCGGAGGTGGTCATCATCAACAACATTGAGATGGATCACGCCGATATCTACGACAATGTGGAGGACATCAAGCTTTCCTTCAAGCGCCTGCTGCGCGTCGTTCCCCGTAACGGCATCGTTTTCATCAACGCCGACTGTCCGAACTGCGAGGATGTGCGGCAGCATGCTGCCTCTGAGCTCAGAATGGTGAAGATGGTGAGTGTTGGTATGGGCGAAAATGCAGACCTTCGCATCACCGATGTGGAACACCGCACCGATGGCTGCTCCTTTACCCTCATCTCCCAATCCCAGGACGAAGGCACGGAACCCAGCCCGCTGAACAACGAGCGTTTCAGCCTGCCCATGATTGGAGATTTCAATGTACGGAACGCCGCCATGGCAGCCTGTGCCGCTGCCTTTGCCGGTCTGAATGCAGACCAGATCCGCACAGCTCTTGAAAGCTTTGAAGGTGTAGCCCGCCGCCAGGAGATACGAGGCACAGTAAATGGTGTGACAGTGGTGGATGATTTTGCCCACCATCCCACCGCCATCCGCCAGGCGATTGAGGGGCTTCGCCAGCGTTTCCCGAAGAGCCGCCTCTGGGTTCTCTTTGAACCGCGCAGCAACACCACCATCCGCAGCCTTTTCCAGAATGAGCTGGCCGAAGCTCTGTCTGGCGCAGATTTTGCCGTTATTTCCCCGATTGAGAATTACAAGCGCCTTGCACCGGAGCAGCGCTTGAACGAAGAACAATTGCTGGCTGACATTCAGGCCGCGGGGACAGATGCCTATGTGGGGCGGGATGTGGATGACATCGTGGCGCATGTGGTTACCCATGTACACCCGAACGATGTACTGCTCGTCATGAGCAACGGCGGGTTTGGCGGCATTCATAACAAGCTGCTGATTGCGCTGGCCCAGTAAGTATTTCCGGCTCTGCTGACACAGCAGAGCCTTTTTCTTGACCCGGAAGCGGATCTTGTGCTACATTGGCAGCATGAGACATTTTCTGTTTATCTTCTCGCTTCTTGCATGTATTCTGCCTGTACAGGCCGGAATTGATTTCGAGAAGATTCTGGGTGAATTGCTGAAAGTGGAAACACCGGCAGCGGCAGCTCCCGCCGCTGGTTCACCCGCAGCAACTCCTCCCGGCCTGGGAGATTCGCTTGTACTCACCCTGCGTAGCGCCACTGATAATCTGCTGGAGGCTTATAAGGAGGAAGGCCGCGAATACGCCCGGGAGGTGGGCGATGTCATCACCCAGCGCATGCTGGAAAACGAGAAAGTGAACGACACGCTGAATTCCGTGCGTTACCTCTGCTGGGGCGTTGTGGGCTATCTGACCATCGTCACCCTCATTATCATTGTTCTCCTGCTGCGCCTGCGTGTCCTATACGCCCGATTAACGGCCGGATTACAGAAGGAAGAAGGGCATCCCGGACACAACGCGGAATAAGAATCTCTCACCCCTGCGTCCCCATAAGGCGGGCCCGGTTCTCCGTACTTTCGCGGGCCACTTGTTCCTCCGTAGCCCCCAGCGCGCGCAGCATGTGGCTGCTCATGGCCAGTGCTACCTCAGCCTCACCCGCAAAGGCATGTGCATCGCCGGATTGGGCGATGGCCCGGGCAATGCGTATATAGTTGGTGTGAGCCACCACCCGGATATCCGGGTTCAGGCTGCGGGCTGCCGCCGCAATCTGGACAGCAGGAGCTGCCGCGGAGGAAATAATGATGGCTTTGGCCTTTTCCACCCCGGCCAGGCGCAGAATGGTGCGGTTCGATGCATCGCCGTGCAGCGCAGGAATTCCCGCCTGGTTCAGACGCATCACCGTATCTATGTTCATTTCCAGCACCACCACATCCATATCGTGCTGGCGCAGTACATGACCCACCAGTTCACCACAGGGGCCGTATCCCACCAGAATGATGCGGTATCTGTCATCAGCTGCTTCCGGCACATGGTCGGAGCCGACAGAAGCCACCCCGATACCGCGTTCCTCGAGACGATGCACAGTCAGGGGTACAAAGCGGTACAGCGCCGCGTTGAGTGTGATGGAGATGATAGCCACACCCGTAATCACATTCACCGCTTCCGCAGGTAAAAGGTGATATGTACCGGCGATGAGCGTTGCAAGGATGAAAGAAAACTCACCTATCTGGGAAAGTGAGCCACCGACCATAAGACTCAGCCGCATGGGTTTACCCATGAGCCGCACCATGATGGCTGCCATGACCGGCTTGGCCAGCATGCAGATTCCCAGTGTAGCCAGGGCCAGTGGCCAATACTCCAGCAAGCCGCCCACCTGAAATCCCATACCAACGGAAACAAAGAAAAGCACGGCAAAGGCATCGCGCATGGGCAGAGCATCACTCGCTGCGCGGCTGGCAAATTTGCTCTGTCCCACCACCATGCCGGAAAGGAAGGCCCCGAACTCCATGGAGGCATTAAAGACCGTAGCAGACAATACAGCTATACCCAGCGCACAGACCAGCACTGCCAGAGTGAAAAGCTCATCTGAACAATGCCGGGAAATATAGGTCAGCACCTGCTTGATGACCTTGCGCCCAAAGAACGCCACCACGATTACAAGCAGAGTCAGCTTCACGGCCATCATTCCCAGCGCAGGGCCCAGTTCCTGTCCCCCGAAGATAGCCGGCAGCAGTACCAGCAGCACAATGGTGAACATATCCTCCACCACCAGCCAGCCCAGCGCAGTGTGCCCTGTAGGAGTCTGCAGCACACGATTATCCCCCAGCACGCGTGTGAGCACCACTGTACTGGACACGCACACGCACAACCCGAACATAAGGCTATTCACCCATGCCACATTCCCCACGCCCAGGAAGTGGAAAGCCACCATGCCCAGCAGCGAAACCGTCAGCATGCACACCAGAGCCCCCGGCACCGCCACTTTCTGCACAGCCAGCAGGTCCTTGATGTGAAACTGCAAGCCCACACCAAACAACAGCAGCACTACACCTATATGCGAAAAATCCTCAACCACATGGGCATCCACCGGCTCTCCCCACCAGGGCTGCGCCGCCAGCATTCCTGCCACCAGATACCCCACCAGCGGAGACAGGCGGAGTTTCTGCGCCAGCATGCCCAGCACCAGCGCCAGAGTAAGACCGATTACAAGAGTGAAAATCATAAAAAGGAGAGTCGGTGTGTATAACTACGATACTACACCGACTCAGCCCGTTTGACAAGGCAACACTCCCGGCAGCCGGGAGATTTCAGAAGATTTGTCAGGTTCCTGCCTGTTCCTCCGGCGGAAGGCCGGCAAGTCTGCGACGCGTAGCCACGCGTTCACGGGTCACCTGTTCCTCGGTGGCACCCATATGGCGCAGCAGGCGCGAGGACATCGAAAGTGCCACCTCCTCTTCTCCGGAGAATATGGCATCACCGCCCTTACGCAACTCCCTGGCCTGGCTCATGTACGTGGTATACGCCATGATTTCAATACCCTTATTCAGGCTCCGGGCAGCTGCGGCAATTTCCTTTGAGGGAGCAGCTGCAGCCGTTACCATGATGGCACGGGCTTGTTCCACCCCGGCCAATTTCAAAATATGCCGCAGGCGGGCATCACCATGCAGTGCAGGTATTCCCTCCTTGTTCAGCCGGCTCACGGTGTCGATATTCATTTCCAGCACCACAACCTCTACATCGTATTTACGAAGCAGATTGGTCATAATCTGCCCGCTGGGGCCATAGCCTACCACTATCACGCGGTGCCGCTCATCCGACGGCGCAGGCACATGCCGCGCAGCATCTGCCGGAACCGGTGCATTCTTCTCCAGCAGGTGAATCAGTTTCGGCACATAGCGGAAGAGTGCGGCGTTGAGCGTAATGGAAATAATGGCCGCACCGGTAATGACATTGGCAGCATAGAGCGGCAGAACGCCGTAGGTACTGGCTGCCAGAGTGGCCAGAATGAAGGAGAATTCACCAATCTGCGCCAGCGCACCTCCCACTACCACGCCCAGACGCGCCGGGCGGCGCAACAGGCGGATGACAATATAGCCCGTCACGGGTTTAATGAGCAGTACATAGGCCGTTGTTCCCAAAGCCAGAGGCCAGTATTCCAACAAACTGGAAAGCTGGAAGCCCATACCCACCGATACAAAGAACAACACTGCAAAGGCATCGCGCATGGGCAAGGCATCGCTCGCAGCACGGCTGGCAAATTTGCTCTGCCCCACCACCATGCCGGAAAGGAAAGCCCCGAATTCCATGGAGGCATTGAAGACATACGATGACAAGACCGCAATACCCAGCGCAATCACCAGCACCCCCAGGGTGAAAAGCTCATCAGACCCATGGCGGGCCACATAGGTAAGCACCTGTGCAATCACCCGCTTGCCCAACCATGCCACAATGAACACCAGCAGTACCAGTTTCACCGCCATACCTCCCAGGGCGGGCAGCAGCTCATCGCTGCCGAACATGACCGGCATCAGAACCAGCAGGATAATGGTGAATAAATCCTCCACCACCAGCCAGCCCAAGGCTGTATGCCCGGCGGGTGTCTGCAGCATCTTGTTATCCTCCAGCACTCGCGTGAGCACCACCGTGCTCGAGACGCAGACGCACATGCCGAAAATGGCAGCTGCCACCCAGCCTCCGGCCCCCCCGCAGAGATAGTACACCAGGCCTCCGATACCTGTCCATATCAGACTGCAGGATACCGCTCCGGGCACGGCTACCTTGCGTACGGCCAATAAGTCCTTGAAATGAAAATGCAGCCCCACACCAAAGAGAAGCAGCACCACACCAATGTGCGAGAACTCCTCCACCATGTGCTGGTCCACAGGCTGCCCCCACCAGGGCTGGGCGGCCAGCATGCCAGCCACCAGATACCCCACCAGAGGCGAGAGTTTCATCTTCTGCGCCACCATGCCCAGCACAAAGGCCAGGCCCAAGCCCATGACAAGTGTATAAATCATACCAGTACGCGGGCCCAGAGAACCTTCAGATAACGCCCCTCAGGATAGGTGGAGAGGAAGGGATGATCCCAGCCAGGGCCGGTCATATCGAGAATCTGCAGACGGCGACCCAGCCGCTGAGCGGCCTTGATGACTACCTTTTCAAACTCAGCCGGACTCACCAGCCCACTGCAAGAACAGGTGACAAACAAGCCACCCCGGCGCACACACTGCAAACCAAGCATGTTGAGGTCATTGTACTTCCTGAGGCCCTCCTCCTTCTCCTCGTCACGCCCCAGTACAAACTTGGGCGGGTCGAGTAGAACCACATCGAAAAGCTTGCCGTTCCGCACCATCTGGCGGGCGTATACGAACGCATCTGCATGCACAAAATCGATGCGGAGCGGGCCATTCTGAGCATTGATGTTCGCATTGCGCTTCGCCATCAGAATAGCTTTCTCATCCAGGTCCACCGCCGTTACCTCTGCAGCGCCGCCATGCAGCTTGGAATAGATGGAGAAGCCGCCGGAGTAACAGCACAAATCCAGCATGGTCTTACCCTTCACCAACTGCGAGAGCTTCAGGCGGTTATCGCGCTGGTCGCAGAAGAAGCCGGTCTTATGCCCCTGGGCAAAATCGACCTCGAAATTCACGCCATTCTCCACAATGCGGACCTTATGCACAGGCTCACTCTCCGGGGCCTTGCTTACATCTATACCCTCCATACGGGCAATACCTTCATCCACCGTTATCACATGGCGCTTCGTGCCGCAGAGTTCATGCAGCAACGGCAGCCACTGCGGCAGTCGCAGCCACACGCCCAGGGTCGTCACCTCAAGGCTCAGCACATCGTTGTAGCGGTCGACAATCAACCCACCCAGGCCATCAGAATCCCCATGAATCACCCGGTAGGCATTTGTAATTGATTCGAGGCTGCAATCCTGCCGGCGCCAGGCAACGGCCCGGCGGATAGCCTGTTCCAGATCCTTTTCCTTCAACACCTCAGGCCCATGCGCCAGCATACGCAGCGGAGTGCGGCTCTGTGGGTTCCAGAATCCGCCACCGAACAAATCGCCGTTCTTATCGTATACATTTATCAAACCACCCTGGACGGCATCCGGGCTTACCGCTCCAAGCATGCGCGGGAACACAGCCGGATTGTAGGTAAAGTACTTGAGCTGCACCCAGGGACGCACCCAATCCTCACTCCCCTCCGGGGCATCGGCGGTCTTGAAGGCTCGAGCCTTCGGAGTTCCACTGCCCAGCGGGCGTTTCTTATCCTGATAGCGAGGTTTGAATCCCTGCTTTTTCTGCTGATAATCGCTCACGCGCGGAATTATACGCGCCTGCGCGCGAAAAGTCAACCTTGAGATAAAATCGTAAGGCGATTATCTTTTCCAGGACTGCGAAAAAAGCTACCATCCCCTCATAACAACATCACCCGCAGATGAGCATCTGCGGGTGATGAAAAAAGAGTCTCGCCAGGGGACTTATTCCAGCCCGGCATCCTCTGTGGGTTCCTCAGCAGCGAGTTCCTCCACAGACTCACCAGCGGCGGGGGTGGAGGGGCGGTGACGAGCAGCTTCCTGCAAGAAGAGCTCTGCCACACGGAACGCGCGGCGAGAGGCTTCCGCAGCGGTGCGGTCATCCATGAGCGCCAGCCCTTCCTCCGTCACCTCGCCCAGGAAAATCTTCCAGGCACGGCGCACAAGTTCCTGCGGGTCAACCTGGGGAGTATTCTGCGCCTGCTGGGGCTGCTGGCCATTATCGCGGTTGCGGTTGCGGTTACGCCGACGCTTGCGGCGGTTGCCGGAGCCACCTTCACCACCACCCACGGTTTCAGGCACGGCAAAACCGGGAGCCGGTGGCAGCTGGGGCGCGGCATCCGGGTTCTCAATATCGCTGGAGTTCCCTGCGGGAGCGGCAGCTTTCTGCTCTGCCGGAGCAGGTGCGGCGGGCTGATTCTGAGGCTTGGGCTGTGTGTTCTTCTGCGGACGATTCTGCTGCGGGCGCTGTTCCTTGCGCGGCTTCGGTTCGGCGGCAGGAGCGGCCTCGGGGGCATTCTCCACCACAGGAGCGGGCGCGGCAGGAGCCTCAGCTACGGGGGCGGCGGCAGGAGTTTCCTCAGCGGCCTTGCGGGTGGTCTTCTTGCGCGGGGCGGCACTACGTTTCCGGGAAGCCGGGGCGGGAGCAGCGGCTTCGGCAGAGGCGGCGGGAGCGCCGGCTTCTCCACCAGCCTGGGAAACAGCCGCCTTCCTGGCGCGCGGGGCGCGCTTGCGGGCAGCGGTCTTCACCTCAGCTTCGGACTGTTTCTGTTCTTCAGGGGCCATTGTCTTATGGTATGCTGTTTACTGTTTTTATTGACGCGTTAGGATCTATACTGAACGACCACTCAGCCTTGTGACTGGAGCCATCAGTACTCTTCCAGGTAACGTGTACGGAGATGTTAGGCATATAGATGCGGCAGGGCAGCACCCATTGCACGGCACGCGTTGCCTGGTCCACCTTGGCAGGCACACGGCCAAAACCGCTCACTCGCATCTGAACGGACGAAAAATCTACACCTGCCACACCACTCATGTAGGCTGTAATGGCTGTCAGGTCAGGCGATACGGTCTCATGCGGCTTGGGAGAGACCGCAAAGGGCGGCAGAGGCGTTCTGGCAGGCAAGGTGCCGGGACGAGCGCCGGTGCTGACCACTGTGCCGAGCTGGGCCACACGAAAATCAACCGCAGAACGGAACACCGAGGCATCGTTGCCGAAAATCATGTAGCGGGGAATGGCATAAGGAGATTCGGTAACCGTCACTTTCCCCGGAATAATGGTGAATGCAGCCACATAACCATAACCCGGCATGCGTTCCACCATGGCCGGTGTGTTATACCCACCGGGGAAACAGAATGTGTTGACCATGCCGAACATGCCACTGAGAGTCTTCTGCGATTCGCCGAACTCCACATCCAGAAGTTTTGCGTAGGCCTCCGGGCCTTCCTTATCAGCCTTCTTCCAGTCACGCGGGTAGAGGTGGCTCACCGAGTGGCTGCCAATAGTTGCTCCATTGGCCTGCATTTCCTTCACCTGCTGCGGGGTAAGGCTGTCTCCGCGACCATTCAGAAATTTGGTATAGAGGAAGAGAGTGAAAGGATACCCGAATTCCTTCAGAATGGGGTAAGCGTCTGTGTATACGCTTTTCCAGCCATCATCGAGCGTGATGAGAACGCACCTCGCTGGCAGTGTGCGGTTTCCCATACGCCATTCCAGAAAATCCTGCATACTGATGACCGTCAGGCCGGCACGCTTCAGATACGCCATCTGCTCCCGGAATTCGGAGGTTCGCATCAGCATGCGGGTCACCGGTGCGGTCTCGCTGAAATTATGATATCCCAGCACGGCCACGCGCGTCTGGTCTCGCGGCACATCGAGCACTTCCTCAACCTCTTCCGCCTCATCTTCCTCCTGCTGCAGAGCGGGCATCTGCACCACCTCGGCATCTTCCATTTCATCCAGAGAGAGCGGATCCAGATTCATGGGAAGCGGCTCATATTCCTGGGCACAGGCCACCATACTCATGGCCAGCAAAAGTACCCGGAGCAATGACTTCATGCCCCGAAGCCTAGCAGGAAGAGACCGCGAAAGCAAGCCTTTATTTCGTCACGCCCGCGCACACGCAGCGCGTCAGCATACGCGCCCGCCCGCATTTTTAGCTATGCAGAAGCGCAGAGCTGTGGTAGAATCTCGCGCAGATGAGCAATGATTCCATAGTCTGCCGCCCCACTCGCGACACATTTGTGCGTTTTACCATTGTGCTGGCGGCTTTTTTCGGCTTCGGGCTGTATTTTTTCTATGATGGGGCCGTAGGCTACCGCAAGGCAAACGAGGTATTCTTCTCATACCAGGCGTTTGCACGGCTGGGCAATGAGGCCAGCCAATCCTCTCCCTGGGGAATGGAAAAGGCCATGCAGCCCCTCATCGCTGCCGAACAGGCAGAGGGTGAATGGATGGTGGAGGGCAAGTACCCCCTGCCTGCCAACTGCGAGGCTACACGCACCACCCCGCCCGAAGCGGCAGATTATGCCTCGATGAAACAAGGCTGGGCCGACTGCTGGACGGCTTATACAGCCCGCATGAAATACCCGGTCAAGCCGGCAGAACATGCCTATGATACTGCCGCCATTCGCGAACAATGGATTGCTGGCGGGGTCTGCATGGTCATCAGTGCCATTATCCTTTTCTTCATCCTGAGAACAAGCAGACGCGTCATGAGCATCGAAGGCGATACCATCACCGCTGCTGGTCAGAAGTTCAACGTGAAAGATATCACCCGCCTGGATCTCCGCCAATGGGGCAAGGGCTTCAAGGGGGTTGCCTATGCCACCACCGGGGGCAGGCGCATCAGGCTCGATGGCATGACCTATGGCGGCTTTGCACCGGAGGACGGCCAGCCGGCAGAGGCGTTCATGCAGAGTCTCCTGGCCCGTTATCAGGGCGAAATTCTGGAATATGAGCAAGAAGAGTCCACACAAGGCTGAGCACCGCACAGGTCTCCTTACTGCTGTTATTCTGCCGCACGCACGCCGTTGTGGCAGAAAGCTGCTGCAGGGTCTGGTGGCGCGCCGTGTGGTTGTGGTCATGCTGATAGCAGCCGTGGCAACAGAGCTGGCCATACTGGGGGTCGGGGTCACGCGCCGCATGGATATGGCCTACAAGCATTCGCTCGAAGTATCCCGCGCTCAGCTGGCCGTCATTGAGGCCCGGGAACTGGCCCAGATGGGGCTCAACAACCAGGGGGCTGCTGGTATTGCCGCCACCGGCGGAAATACGGCAGATGATACAGAGGCTCCGCCGCCACTCCGGGTGCGCGATGTGGATACCATTCTGGCTCAGGAAAATGGTTTTGACTTCGGTGATCTGGAAACTCCGCCAGAGCAGACAGCTGCCACCCCACCCCCGGCTGCAGAGGAGGCCGCCAGCAAGCTCAGCCCGGAGGACAGGGAGGAACTGGACCGACTTATCCGCCAGGGTGTCACCGCCATGACGGCGGGCGACATGCGGCAATGCGTCCTGTGCCTCGAGGAAGCCAGCCTGCTTTCCCCCGAACACCCAGCTATGCTGTACTACTATGGCATGGCGTATGATAAGCTGCTTAATCCGAACAAGGCACGAGAATACTACACCAAGGTGTTCCAGATGCGTGACCGGGCAGGCAATTATTTCAAGCGGGCAGCCCACCGCCTGACCTACGGCTTCGACCAGAGCGGTGCCATGCGCGGCAAGCTTTCATTCGGTCCCCACCAACTCAAGCACACGTATTCTCCGGAAAGCGGCGAACAAGTCAGCATGATGCTGCCGGTGCTACTGGCGCCGGGCGAGGAGGTTCGCATGGATGACCTCTATATCCACGTTCAGTTCTTTGACCTGGTGAATTCGCGCCGGGTGGCTTTCAGCCGTGGCAAGGTGGAATGGAATTGGCAGAACGAAAAGCCGGAGTGGAGCAACTGGGAGGAAACGCTGGTGGTTTCCTATTCCATGCCTCCCCTTACCCAGGAGGAGTTGCAGGCCTACGGAGACATCAAATACTATGGATTTACAGCCAAGCTGTACTACAAGGGAGAACCGCTGGACTGCATCAGCTCTCCCTCCTCGTTGATTCTGCAGGAGCAGCGGCTCAACACACGCCAGCAGAAGCACTATTCCCAGCCCAATTCCCTCCTCCCGGATGATGGTCTTGTTCCGGCATACGAGGAGGCCCTCCCCGTTTCTGATTTTCTCCCCGAACTTCCTCTCCCGCAATGAAATCGATTTTCCCGGAACTCCCGCGCCAGCTGGGTGTATACACCCTGACCCGACTGATAGAACTTCGCAAGAATACGGCGCTGTACGAAGCCCGGCAAACCCACGTAGACCGCGCGGTGGTGCTTGAGGTGCTGACCCCGGGGGCCGCTCACAAGGAAGAGGTGACCTTCCTGGCCCAGGCTCGCCTGCGTGTAGCCTCATCGGAGCTGCCGCACGTGGCCAACGTGTATGAATCCCTCCGCGCAGAAGGGCACTGGTTTCTGACCCAGGAGCTGCCGCTCGGGCGGTCGCTGGCAGAAATTGCCGCTGCCGGAGAACAGCTCAGTGTGCCCCTGCTCTGCTGTATTATCAGCGCTGCGGCAGAAATGTATGACCTCTGCAGCCAGGTGGAGCTGCACGCCATGCCGCTTGCTCCCTCCTCTATCTTCATTGAAGATAGTGGTGAGGTTCACTTCCTCTCTCCGCTGGTGGAAGGCACCAGCCACAGTGCAGAAGAGCAGATGCAGGCGCTGGCCACCGCGCTCTCCCCGGTCTGCCCGCAGCATAAGTCGGCAGGGCTCGGCCGCACCATCACACTGATTCAATGGATGGCCGAGGGCTATGAGGGTACGTTCCTGCCCTGGAACACGCTTGGTGAAACCGCTTCCACCATTCTGCAGCAACTGGCAGAAGATGCCCGCATTGCGCTGGAAAGCTCCCTTTCCTACAAGATACGCCACAATCCATTCCTGCTGAAGGCACGGCAATTCACCAGACGCTGGGCCTTCTACATCATCACCTACGCCAGTATCATTATTACGCTTTCCTGCATGGGAACACTCTTCGGCCTGGCAGACCCGGTTCACACATCGGCCAAAGGAGCAGAGTCTATCCTCTGCCACCAGGGAGGAGAAAGCGAGTTTGTTCTCCGGAAACCAGTTTCCATGGCAGAATATGATGATTTCATCCAGACCTTCGATAACATGAGCGATGAGGAGCGGGATGAACTGCTTGACAACCTGCCGGGAGAAATAACAACGATTGAGCCTGCTGAATGGGATTCCCAGTGGAACAACAAATCACAGAAAGACCCGGTAACGGGTGTTACATACTGGCAGGCGCTGGCCTATGCCAATTACCATGGGGGAACCCTGCCCTCGGTAAACCAGCTGCAGGCGCTGAAAGCAGCGGGCGTCAAGCTGCATAAGCAGGAATGGACCCGCTCTGAACAGGAATCTCCCGAAGGTATTCTGTATGGAGACTACACCTACCTTCTCATCAACAGCGATGGCAAGCCTGTTCCATCGGCCTCCCGGAATTACCAGCGCAATGACTGTTCATTCCGTATCTGCCTGCCGCAAGAAGATAATTAACAAACTGCATTCCGATTCATTATGAAGACCATATACCACCTCCTGCTGACCCTGCTCTGCGCCCTGCTTGCCCACCAATCATTCGCCCAGATTGAGGTGCAGCTTCAACCCGTGCGTAAGGATTTCCTGGCAGGTGAATCCGTTGCCCTGAAAATCACCATCACCAACCAGACTGATGCCACGCTGGCGCTGAGCAATACCCCTGGCCGCCCCTGGCTGAATGTGACCCTGACCAAACGGGGTGACCAGGGCCTGATTTCACCCCTGGCCATGGTCAAATTCCCTGAAATCACGCTCACCCCCGGCTCAACACGTTCTTTCGAGTTCAATCTCAAGACGATGTACCGTCTCACCTCTCCCGGCAATTACACCGCTATTGCCACAATCCGCATGCCGGACGGGAAATCCACCTTTGGTTCCAACCGGGCCATGTTCACGCTGACCACCGGTGGCAAAATCCGCGAGTTCAACATTCAGGCACGCGGTGAGAGGCTCAACCTGAGCCTGCGACTGGCCAATGTCAACGGCAAGCCCTGCTTATTCGGACAGGTCGTCAACAGGGACACCAACCAGATTGTCGGGGCCTGCATTCTGGCAGAATACCTGAACTTCATGCGCCCCAGCGTTCTGCTTGACTCTGCCTTCAACATGCATGTGCTCTGCCAGTCGAGCCCAGATTTCTATACCTACGCCGTCATGAATACGCACGGCAAATGCTCCTCTGCCAAGCTGTACAAGCGCATAGGTGATACCGTGGATCTCATCAGTACAGGTCAGGGTATCCTGACCGTGGGTGTCACGCCCTATGTTGCCCCGGCTCCGGGTATGGAGAATGTCCGCAAAGCCTCTGATCGTCCTTTCTGATTCCTTTATTGCCATGTCTACTCCGACAATTGCTATCGTAGGCCGCCCTAATGTGGGCAAATCAGCCATTTTCAACCGCATGGTTGGTCGCCGCATTGCCATTGTGCACGACCAGCCCGGCGTAACCCGCGACCGCCTCTGCGCCCCGGTACGCATTACTGATTTTGATGCACTGGTAGTGGATACCGGTGGCATCGGCAGCACGCTGGATGACGGCTTTGCCGCCCAGGTGACCCAGGAGGCGGATATTGCCATGAATGCCGCAGACTACATCATGTTCGTATGCGACTGCCGCGACCACCTCACCCCGATTGACCGCACCATCGCTGCTCACCTTCATAAGAGCAAGGTACCGGTGCTGCTGGTGCTCAACAAGGCAGATACGGAAAAACAGGAACTCAACCTCGGCGAGTTCTCTGACCTGGGCTTCGCGGATTATGTATTCACCTCTGCCGAGCACGGGCGCGGCTTCCCCCGCCTGGCCGATAAGCTCAACGCCATGCTCAAATCCCTGGGGGCCACGCCTAAGAAGGCCGAAGCAG
>CAJGDB010000041.1 GCA_904502165.1 uncultured Akkermansia sp. | reverse complement strand
TCAGGTCATTGTCATTGGCCACCCCATCAGCAGAGGCTTCGCCAACCACCAGCGTACCATTTGCCAGGGTGCCGGAAAGCGTCGTATTGGCATCTGCTGTGGCATCAGTCGCACCAATGCTTACAGTCTCACCATCGAGATTCAGAGTGGCATTCACTCCGCTGAGCACCACACCTGCACCCTCCGTGCGGGTTTCCACAAGGGTACCGGTAACGGGATCGGCTACCTTCACGAGGTCATCGATGGTAACTTTATCATCCGCACCCGTAATCTGCAGCACGCCTGCGCCCTGCAGACCATGAATCTTCACAGCATGACTGCTGGTGTCCGTGTTGGTCAGGTCGATAGCCTTGGAGCCCTCTACTGTGACGACGTCCACGTTGTCAAGGATATCGCTGGACTTGAGGCTGCTGCCGTCCATCACAATCAAGCCGTTGTCTGCCTCTGTTTCGCCCACCTTCCAGGTGATATCGCCGGCAGACACCTCCATGGTGTAGGTCTTAGTCGATGCACGCAGGGCAAAGGTGGAGGCATCTCCTGTCTGTACCCAGTAGCCAGCCTTCAGGATGGCCTGCTCATCGTCTGCATTCAGCACAATATCAGCAGAGGGGCTGCTGCCGTACTCGAGCAGGGCGTAGGAACCGGTGGTCACGCTTGCCAGAATGTCATCATCCAGGTCGATGGTAATGTCTCCGCCGGTAGTGGCAGAGGAAAGCGTCCCTGCCTGAATCATAGCATTCTGACCATCTTCCAGAGAGGCCACATGGATGGTATCGGCGCTCAGCGTGCCTGTCACTTCCACAAGGGAGCCGGCATGGACGGTCAGGCTGCCCTTGGTGGCAACTACTGTCATATCGGCCGTAGTGGTGTCTGTGCCTACTGTCAGCTTGGCACCTTCCGCTACTGTCAGCTTGCCATCCTGCACCTTCACACCTCCATCAAAGGAGCTGGCGTTTTCAATGGTGAGGCTGGTTTCCTTGTCGATGGTGAGGGAGCCTGTAGCCGCAATAGCGCCACCAGTGAAGGTGTATTCCTTCTGCGGGTCGGTCACATTGTCACCGGTGGTGATGGTCACATCCTTGGCAGCAACACCATTATTGAGGTCAACCTTCACTGTACCTGCCGTGGCCGGGTCACCATTGCATTTACCATTGAACACCACATTGGTACCAGCCGTGGTCATGCTGGCATCCCATTTCTGGTCTTCATTACCTCCGAAAGCGCCATCACTACCCCATTCCAGGCCGTTCACTTCGCCCGTCATGGTGATGACACCATTCACGATGCTGAAGCTGTAATTGTAGAGGTTACCCTCACCGGCACCGGCAATGTCATCCATGGAGGTCACGCCGTTGAGCGTACCTACATCCACCAGGGTCCAGGTGCCAGCTGTCAGCCCGGCCAGGGCATCCCTGGTCACGGTGATGGAATCCAGCGTCAGGCTGCCGGCCGTCAGGCGGGCTGCATCACCCACATTGGTGATGGACAGGGCATTCATGGTCAGGGCTGTGCCTTCCCCGGCGGTCAGGATACCGCCCAGCGTGAAGGTCTCAGCTGCCAGATCCACCTTGCTGCCCAGGGCCAGGGTCGTATCTTCCGTGATGCCGGTAGCCGTGCTCTGCACTGTGCCCTCCCAGCCTGTTCCCAGTTCAACGCCCGTGGCCAGCGCAAGGGAATCTTCCAGATTGTAGGTACCCTTACCCTGGAGCTGCACCTTGGAATCGGCATCGGCATCGGTCACGGTCAGCTGACTGGCCGCAAGAGCCTTATTCTCGGCAATGTCAATGGCGCTTGTACCGGTGTAGGCCACCTTGATGCTCTCGCCATCTGCCAAGTTATCATCCAGGTTGAATCCATCCGTTCCTGCCAGCACAATGGCGGTCATGGCCTGCCCCGCAGCGTTGGTGCGGTTGATGCCGCTGTACGTGCCCTTACCGGAATAGATGTAATACTCCGTGCCTTCAGCACCCTTGACTGTGACCACGCCATCGGCATAGCTTACGCCAGTGTCGCGGTTGTCAACCTTCCAGGTCACTTCACCGGTGAGGCTGGTGGTGGCAGCATTGCTGGCCACCTCGTAGTTGACATCGCTGCGTACATAGCCATTGGCTCCGTTGCTGTATCCTTTGGTTTCGTAGGATTCAGGGGTGTAGTCTTTGGTGTCCAGGTTGATGGTACCTTCAAAGGCCAGATTGCCATTATCGTTATTCAGGCCGCTGGTCAGGGTGGCATTCTTCACAGTGATGGTGCCCTCGCCGGTCTCAATCGTGGCACCGCCGATGCTGGCGTTGCTGGTGCCATTGGTCATGGTGCCCGTGATGCCCCAGCTGTTGGCACCGGTCTTCAGTGTACCACCGGTGATCTCCACGTTAACGGACGTGGCAATACCATCCGTACCGGTAAGCTCCAGCGTACCATCACTCATGGTGAAAGAGTTGGTCGTAGTAGCTGCATTTGAAACGGTAATGGAGCCAGCCGTAATGGAGCCGGAGGACATCTTAAGGTGACCTGAGTATCCAGCCGAGGAGTGTCCCAGCTTGATTTCTGTGGCCTTGAGGTTTCCGCCCATTACATCGGCCGTAATCCGGTTTTCCAGGAGGAACACACCAGCAATATCCATACCTCCCCTGATATCCAGCACACCATGCTTGAATGCGCCGAAGTTCATGGTGACACCACTACTGAACTCGTAGTTGACATCGACACTTAAGTGAGTCGGTGCAGACTCAGATCCACCATTGCTAAACACCCACTGACCGCTAGAAGAAAGCTTGATTGTACCATCACCGGCAGCCTTATCAACGGTGTTAAGGAATACTGTCTTACCATCCATTGCCGTGAGGTCCAGCGTACCATCAACAGTCAGGGTATTGAGGCTGTCGAGAGCCAGCGTACCGGCATCGAAGGTGGCGGAAGCACCGGTCTCAATCTCCAGAGAGTCAGCGGTAATGGCATTGCTGCCATTGAAGGTGTAGGCTGCGCCGGATACAGTCATGGTACCCACAGTCACGGCGCTGTCCACAGTAATTGCGGAATCCGTGCCGCTGAAGATGACGTTGGAGCCAGCAACAAAGCCCTGGTCAGCCGTGGTGCCATCCGTGGCGGACCATGCATTGGAAGTCCAGGAGGAGCCGGAAGCTCCCTCCCAATACAAAGTAGAGCGAGGCGATGCTATCGTATTGACCGAGATACGCATCACAGGAGCGAAGGCAGCTGAAGTTGTTGCCTTCTGTCCATTCAGCAGCCCCCAATTTCCAACGGAATTAGTTTCCAGGGAGCCACCACATGCTGCAAGTTGTCCGGAATAGTACTGACCCGAAGGCACTGTGGTTTCTCCCACAACCCATGTATCATCGTCGGCTGAGGCCGTTAAATAGGCGTAATAGGTATCGCCTGAATTGAGGGTTATGGAGTCACCAAAGGCGAACTCTGCATCATCTGAACCGTCAGCCTTTGTGAACACCTCTGAGGAACCAAGGTATACGTTGTTAGCATCGGTAATATACAGAATCCGGTCAGCATTAAGGTCGTTGCTACCACGTTCCGTCAGGCTGATGGAAGTCAACGTGACCTGCTCAGTCATGGTACCACCTGTAACGGAAAAGCGGGCATCATCAGCAGCGCCCAATGTAAAGACAACACCACAGAAGCTACCACCCTCAGTACCATTATATTCCGGAACTGCGGAAAGAATGACGGATTCTGCCGCCGCCTGTGAAACAGCCAGAACTGAAGCGAACGACACCAGCGATGCGGTGCTCAAGCTCAACGTTACCACACTGGGTACTGCTGCAATGCATGCCAGGAGCGCATGACGAAGTAATTTCGGGAGGTGTAATTTCATAATTGGTTCTGTAAGGTGAAGATTTTTATCGAATATGCAACTGCAAATTCAACTACTTTGTTCTAACATCATAGTAAAAACACCCATCCATAGCAAGCAGAAAAGCTGCTCGCATTACAAATACCCCCCAAAAAAATCATAAAATAACGAAAAACCTGAAACACGCCGGTATGCCCCGCACGGAACAGAGGCAAAGAAAAAGAGCTTTCCCCAGACGGGAAAAGCTCTTTTGAAAACCAGAAACTGGAGATTGCTTTTAGCGCTTGCTGAACTGGAAACGCTTGCGGGCACCGGGGCGACCGGCCTTCTTGCGTTCCTTCATGCGGGAATCGCGGGTCAGCAGGCCCTGCTCGCGAAGAGCGGAGCGGTACTCCTCGTCAATCATGACAAGGGAGCGGGCGATAGCCAGGGAGATAGCACCCGTCTGGCCGTGCACACCACCACCGCGGCAGACGACGCGCACGTCGAACTTCTTCATGGTGTTGGTGGCGTAGAAGGGCTGCAGAACAGCGTTCTGGAGGGCATCCGTGGGGAGGTACTCCTCGAAGGAACGGCGGTTGATGGTAATCTTACCGGACTTACCTTCCTCGGCGGGGGTGAGCCAGGCGTGAGCGATGGCTTCCTTACGGCGACCAGTAGCGTTGTAGGGAGTAGTAGACATAGTCTGAATAAATTAGGCGATGGTTACAGCTTCCGGGGTCTGAGCGGTGTGAGGATGCTCAGCGCCGACATAAACCTTGAGACGGCCACCCTGGGCGCGGCCCTGGCGGGTGTGGGGAATCATGCCCTTCACGGCGAGTTCCACAATCATCTCAGGATGAGTCTTACGCAGCTTGGCGGGGGTGGTCACCACCTGGTTACCCACATAGCCGGTGTAACGGGTGTAAATCTTGGCGCGCTCCTTGTTACCAGTAAGCACAACCTTGTCGGCATTCACGATGATAACATAATCACCGCAGTCAACATGGGGGGTGAAGATAGTCTTATTCTTACCGCGAAGCAGATTAGCAGCTTCCACAGCAACCTGACCGAGCACCTTATCGGCAGCGTCGATCACATACCACTTACGCTCAATTTCCTGAGGCTTGGCAGAGAAGGTTTTCATATATTCGTTTCTTACTTATTCCAGTTTTGGCTTTCGCCATACGCAGACCACTAAACAGGTCAGCTCGCAGAGGGTAGCACAGCACATATTTAATGTCAACCGCATTTTGTGACTTGCTGCAACTTTTTTTGTTTTTATACGAAAATGTGCTTGCTTTACAAGCGTTTCGGCATTAAACTGAACGCGCGCAGGCGGCACAGACGCCCGCGTAAAGCAACAAATCAAGAACGACATAATGGCAAATCCTCCTAATAATCGCGGCGGCAAGCCGCAGCAGCGCAACAATAACGGCCCGCGTCCTGCAGGCAATGCACGCCCCACCACCTCCGCACCCAAGCCCAAGAAGGTTGACGATGACGGCGAGGGTGAGATTGAGCTTGAAGGCGTGGTTTCTGCCGTTCTGGCCGGCACCATGTTCCGCGTGAGGGTAGCCAATGGCCATGAGTTCCTGGCCCATATCTCCGGCAAGATGCGTAAGCGCTTCATCCGCCTGGTGGTGGGCGACCGCGTGCGTATCGAGGTTTCCCCCTACGATATGAGCAAGGCTCGCATCACGTTCCGCCTGAACTGATTTTCAGCTTACCGGATGCAGGATGAGGATTCCGCATGCCGTCTTCCGGCGGCAGGGCGTGGTCTTCATCCTGTTTTTTGTTTTTGAATTCTACATTCCTCTGTGTCTGCATGCAAGATACAGCTTGAAATACCGGAACATCTCCGGTAGAATGCCCGGCGTGAAAGTCATAGCCATAGCGAACCAGAAAGGCGGAGTAGGAAAAACCACCACAGCGGTGAACCTCTCTGCCGCCCTAGCAGCCCGCGGCAAGCGTGTGCTGCTCATCGATATGGACTCACAGGCCAACGCCAGCACCATGCTGGGGGTCGAGGTGGAGAGTGATGCCAGCCTCTACCCTGCCCTCATCGGCGAGGCTCTGCTGGAAGATCTGATACGCCCCACCCGCCGCCGCAATCTTTCCATCATTCCCGCGCATGTGGACCTCTCGGGTGTGGAGGTGGAGCTTACCCAGAATGGCTCCCACCTCAACTGTATGTACGATGCCATGGCCGGGCTGCGCCAGACACAGTATTTCGACTATGTGTTTCTGGACACTCCGCCGTCTCTCGGCGTGCTGATGACCTCTGCCCTCTGCGCCTGCGACGAAGTCATCACCCCGATGCAATGTGAATTCCTGAGTCTTGAGGGTCTTTCCAAGATTCTCTTTGTCATGGACCAGATTCGTGAACACGGCGTCAATTCCCGACTGAAGCACGAGGGCATCATCATGACTATGTACAACAACACCAAGCTTGCCAACGAAGTGATTCGCCAGGTGCAGCAGGAACTGCCCGACAAGTTGTACAAGAACTACATTCCCCGTTCGGTGCGCGTGGCGGAATCCCCCAGTTTCGGGCGCACCATCATGGAGCATGACCGTTTCGGCGCCGCCTCCATGGCCTACCAGGCTGTGGCCCGTGAGTTCATCACCCGCCACCGGAGCTGACAGCCCTGATTCTCCCCGCCCTGCATTCCAACAGATTTCCGGCGCACCATGTTCAGCTGGCTCTTCCCCGCCACCTGTGAACTCTGCGGAGAAACGGCAGAAGAAACCATCTGCCCGGCATGCCTGGCCGGGCTCTCCCGCATTCCCGCTCCCATCTGCCTGCATTGCGGAGCCCCTACTGCCGGCCAGCAGACCGACCCCGACCGCTGCGAGGAATGCAACGGGCAGCCACGCCCTTTCCTGCTGGCCCGCCAGGCGCTGCAGCAGACAGATGAGAGCATGAAGCTCATCTACGCGCTCAAATACCACCATGCTCTGCACCTGGCCAGACCACTCGCCCGCTTGCTCCACGAGCTCTGGGAGAAAACACCGCAGCTCAACACCCACCAGGAATGGGTTCTGGTGCCTGTTCCTGTCACCCCTGCCCGGCTCTACACCCGCGGCTTCAACCAGGCCGGGGAACTGGCACGCCACCTGGCAGACCTGAGGGGTCTCCGCATGATGAACCTGCTGGAGCGGCGAGACACAGGAGTACTCAGCCAGACCCGGCTGGGAGCAGGCGCACGCCGGCTCAATGCCATGCGCGCCTACCAGCGGCAGAAACCCGGCTGGCTGAAACGCCGCCGCAGTTATCCGCCCCACCTGGTGCTGGTGGATGATGTGTTCACCACCGGTTCCACCGCCCGGGCCTGCGCCACCCAGCTCAGGAAACTCCCCGGTGTAAGGGAAGTCGTTTCCCTATCCCTTGTCCGCATTGGTGTATAATCCGCCTGAAGCCGGCTAGTCCAGGTCGTTCACGGCATCAATGAACTCGCGGAGGCGGGCATAATTGCCCCGTTTGAAGGTGAACTTCAGGCGGCACAGGTAACCCAGCCGGGCGTCGGGGTCTGTCTCATCTGAGGGAAGCTGTTTTAAATCACCCAGGGGCATGATATCCGCAAAATCATCGCGCAGCCAGGGCAGCGAAGACTCTGCCATAGGGTGCGAAAGACGGATGGAAAGCGTATCGCCCGCAAAATAATAGGAGTGATAGCGGCTGTAGAAATGGGCAATGTGGTGGTAGGCATCCTCTGCATCCTTGGATACATAGAGAAGCTTCATATCCTCCGGAGAAATAAGCCCGGCCTGCAGGAGTTCCTTTTCAATGAAGTGAATCCAGCGGTGCCAGTAGGATTCACCAGGCGGGTCCATAAGAACCACGGGGAATATGGTACACTTACCCGTCTGGATAAGCGTGATAGCCTCGAAAATCTCATCCATCGTACCGAAACCACCGGGGAATGCCACCAGGGCATCACTCTGCTTCAGGAAATTGAGTTTGCGGGTGAAGAAGTAGTAGAAATTCATCATCTTGTCACTTCCGGCCATCACCGGGTTCGGGTGTTGCTCGAAAGGCAGGGTGATGTTGAGGCCGAACGAATTTTCCTCCGTTGCGCCCTCGTTGCAGGCCTGCATGAGCCCCGGCCCGCCGCCGGTGATGACCATGTACCCCTGGCTGGAAACCAGGTCAGCAAAAGCACGGGCCTGAATGTAGCTCGGGTCTGTCTCCTTGATGCGAGCCGAGCCAAAGCAGGCAATCTTGCGGCGGTTCTCGTAGGGCAGGAACATCTTGTCTGCGCGATACATTTCCTCCATAGCGCAGTTCATGATTTCCAGATCATGCTCGCCCAGCGGACTGCCGGCAGCGTTCAGCACCGTGGCCAGCATCTGCAGCACTGTATCAGGCGAATGCGAGCCGCAGAAGCGGCGGGACAAATCGTAGATGTAGGCATCCTCCACCGGATTCCCCGTACGCACCGGAATCGTGACGGGAGTTTCAGCGCGGCTGTTGATATCGCGGGCGGCAAGAATCTCAGGTTTGCTCATACTCTGTACTATGCACCCGTAACATCTGAAAGTCAATTTCAAAATTGGCTTTATCTGCAGGTCGAGCGGCAAAATCTGATGTTATCTGTTCAGAGGGGCTTACTGCGCGTAAAGAAGGAATAGTGGCGGTTCAGCAGGTAATGATTCCGCGTGGAGCCACGCACACGCAGCGAGAAGTCGCGCTCCCGGTAAGAAGCACCAAGGGGGTCAGACAGTTCAATCCCCATGATTTTAAGCGTATCATAGATAAGATCAGCATCCGCAGACTGCTGCGTCCGGCTCCCGTTCCGGGAAGCAACATTCCCCCGCCTCTGCTGCTCCTTCAGCAAATCAATAAATGTATTACGGACCGCATAGGTGTGATACTCACCCTCCGTTTCTGAAAACGTAATCCTGTTCCCTTGAATAGTATAGGATTTACCGAATGAATCCACCGCCTTCATGAGCGCCTCGAGCGCCGAACAATCACGGATAACCAGCGGCACTTTACAGGTCAGGCTGCCATTCTGAGCCGAGAATTTAACCGGCAGCTTCGCCCGGGAATGCCGGATGAGCAGCGACAGGTATCTGACCACATCATTCATCTTCACCCCTGCCGGGAATTCAATGGGAAAGGCCGGAATGGAGTTCAGCTTGTATTCCAGCTTGTAGCGCTTGTCGTAGGGGTCTTCTAAGCGGCTATCTCTACCGCGTCCGGATTTCAGCGTTTCATGATACAGTTCGTCTAAATCCCGCCTGCATTGCAGAATCGCATCCGGCATGCCGGTCAATGTCAGAGTCCCGCGGAACTGGTTATATTCCCCGGCAACACGACGAGTCAGTTGCTGCCCGTATCGTTTCCCGGTTATCACATAGAATCGGCGGCGGTCTCCCGAGAGGTCTATCCGGCTACTCCGAATGGCCTTCCCCTCCGGGGTACGCAGCTCCGATTTGAAATTAAAACATTTTTCGAACTCACTTACCCCGCAGGGGATGACAAGCGTCTGCGGGGAATCAGCCACAGATTTCATGACCACCTGATTGCCACGCAGGGTATACTGGCAATCTGCCGACTGGCAGATACGCTGAAGCGCTTCTGCCAGATTGCAGCCGGAAAGCTCTATATCATCCTGCAGCAGCACCTCATTCAGCTCCTCGTCCGGCCATTTCCTGTCGCCTTCATCCCACACGATGGAGAAGGGGGCATCCTGCTCTGCCGCGCGGTCGCGCAGCGCCCTGAGTGCCGTCAGCATGCGGGTACCGGCCTCATAGTGAGACCCTGGCAGCATGCGGATATTCAGCATCTTTTCCAATATGCGGATCATCTCGGCAGGGCGTACAGACTCCTGCTGTTTCATATACCTGGGCAGAGCCTCCATCTGCTGCATCTGGCGCTCCCGTTCCTGCCGCTCTGCCGCCTCGCGCACATCCTGGCGGCGATGCCCGAACAGGGATTTCACCACCTTCACCCCCTTCCGCACCGGTTCGTCCGACTCCTGAGCCAGAGCCGGAACCGCCACCACGAGGGCCACCAGCAGAACCGCCCGCCTGAGATAACTGTGCTTTGATACCACTGCCATTGTCAATGCATTATAGCCGGGCTTCCTCACTTGTCAAACATAAAAGCCCGGACTCTGCATTGCAGAATCCGGGCTTGCAAAGCCGGATGTCAGGGTCGAACTGACGACCGTCCGATTACAAATCGGGTGCTCTACCACTGAGCTAATCCGGCGGATTGCGGGGGCATTCTACACGAGAGGAATGCCCATTGCAAGACTTTTTTTACATCAGAACGTGAATCCGCAGTCAATACCGATGGTAATGAGGAAATCATCCACCATATCGACCCCGTCATTGTCGTGTTCCATCCGGGTAGCATTCTCCCCGGCCCAGGAGAACTGCACCCAGGGTTTCACATAGAAGCGGGAATCGCGCCCGAAGGAGCCGGCATGGGAGAAAGGAAGCAGGGCCGCCTTGATACGCCAGGCATCCACCCCGTTCACGCCGCTTCCCCAATAGCCGACAGAGGGAGCCACACCGCCGGAGAGCTCCACATCCATGCCGAAGTTACCCTGGCTCCATACGTCGGTAAAGCGGTAGCCGGCTTCAATATCAAACCAGGTGCCGGTAAGACCATAGAAAGAATAAGCCGCCTCGGCCTTGCCGAAGAAGCCCTGCTGGTAGTCATTGTAGGTAAGGCTGGCCGTAAGCTCCTGCGTGGTGTGGTGCCCGGCGCCGTCGCTATAACGGGCCAGGTAGCCCTCCAGCCCGCCATGCCGCAGGGTGTATCCCACCTCGGCCACCAGGTTCGGAAAAATCTCCTTACCGACGGCGTAGGACAAACGGGTTACATGCGGATGAGCCAGCACGCTGGAGGAATCCCAGATGATGCCGTATTCGCCGCTGATGCGGTGCTGAAGCCCCTTACCGAAAAGATTGCGGTTCGGCATAGTGTACGACCCGCTTACAGAGGAATAGCCAGCCTTACTGAAAGAATCGCGCACACCCATGCCACGCACATTGTAGTCACTGCTGAATACATTGAGATTCACATAGCCTCGTTTCTCAGATGAAGCCGCTGCAAAAGGCCCCGGCATGGCAGGAGCGGCGGGGCTTTCCCAACCGGCAGCCGGTGTCTCTTCCTGCTCGTAGCTGATATCTGTATACTCGATAGGGGCATCGGGAATAGCGGGGGGCATATCCGTACCCAGAACGGGCATGGCAAACGCAAGGGCAATGTAGGCTCTCTTTGGCATATATGCGGGATTCTACCCTGCCTTGCCCGCCCCTGCAAGCCTAAATCAAGTATCCGCGCACATTATACTGCCGGTTCCGGAAAATCCGGGATTGACTCGCGGGCACAATCACACTACAATGCAGGGCATGAAGCTGTTATCACTGCTGAAAGTACTGGTTCTGGCCCTTGTATTCACTACCCCGGTCTCTGTTGCACAGGACCCCCCTGCGGTGGATTTGATGACCATGACCCGCGATGCCCGCTGCAAGCAGGTGCTGGTAACCTGTCTGGTGAACGGAGTTCCCATGCGGATGATGCTGGATACTGGTGCCACCCACACTGTGCTGCATGAGGAAAGCGCTGCGCGTATTCCGGCCGCCCAGTGGATTGACACCAGCCAGATGCAATTCAGAGGCAACAGCACCCAGAAGCCCAGACTGATACTGGCTGCGCTGCAGGCGGGCCCGGCAGAAGCCCCGGTTCACCCCTTCATGGTGATGAATCTGAGCGCAGTACGCGGCATGATGACTGAGAAGATTGATGGTATTCTGGGTATGGATATTCTTCAGGCGGTTCCGTTTACCTTTGATTTACGCAACGAGGAATGCTACTGGGGAATCCCTGCCGGTGGCGGCGAACTGGTTCCTCTGAGCGCCCAGGCCAATAACATGCGCCGCATCTTTGTGACAGGGAAATGCGGCGGCAAGGACGTACGCATGCTGCTGGATACAGGCAGCAGCGTAACCCGCGTGGTGGCTTCTGAATGGGCCCCCGGTGCCAGCGGTGAGATTCAGGCGCAGGAGGGCAACATTGACCAGGCGGGCGGAGTCCGCGTGACGGAGGGCCACCCCGGCGATATTGAACTGGCTCCCGGCGTGGTGGCCAAGGGGGTAAAACCCCTGCTCTGCGATACCCCGGAGGGGGCCATCCTGGGTATGGATGCACTGCAGGGGCAGGTGCTGGTACACATTCCGGCAGAGAACACCCCCGTCGGGCTCTTCCTGCTGCAGAAATAATCTCTGCAACCCGGTATTCAGATAAGACAAAATCTTGACAATCCTCCACCGCGGGGCTATTTTATGCCCCGCCATGTACAAGCTTGCCTTATCCATCTGCCTGTTGTTCTTAAGCAATGTCGTCATGACTTTTGCCTGGTACGGCTTTTTACGCAAGCCGGGGGAAACAGCCAGCACCCCCATGTGGATGCTGATTCTGATGAGCTGGGGGCTGGCGCTCTTTGAATACTGCTTCATGGTGCCGGCCAACCATCTGGGGCGAGCCTACGGCCTCTCTCTGGCCCAGCTCAAGATTATGCAGGAAGCCCTTACCCTGAGCATCTTTGTCCCCTTCATGATTCTCTATATGGGCGAGCAGTGGAAGTGGGATTACCTGTGGGCTTTCCTCTGCGTTCTGGGAGCAGTATTCTTTGTGAACCGCGAGGCGCTCATGGGTGCATGAGGAGAAAGTCTTGCCTGTCACCAGAAAAAATGATACGATACAACGCATGAAGCCGCTGGCTACCATATCTCTGCTTGGCATGACAATGCTCACCTCGTGCAGCATTGTAGAACGTCTCAGCTCACCGGGTGAATACACCCCCATCTACCTGCAAGAGCCCTCGCCGCTGGATCCGCCCGGCATGGAGAACGTGCGGGCAGAGGCCCGCGCCAAGTATGTGAAGGAAGGCATCTACAAGGATGGAGAGACTCTGGAAGTGCAGCACGGCAAGGCGTACCTCTTCAACCGCAACCCTGATTACTATGAAGGCGCCAAGGGACGCATGGTGGAGGCAGCCAATGCCCGCATCATCTCCTGCGAGGGTTTGTACTACTTTGTGGAGCTGGAAGATGGCAGTAAAGGTTTCCTGCGTGAAACGGATTTTGTGAATCCGGTCAAGCTGGTATCCACCCACGATGACCAGAGCCTTTCTGTTACAGCCGGGCTTCCGCTGGTGGATGAATGGGCAGATGAATCCCCCATGAATGGAGACCAGCGGCTCATGACCAATGACTCCGGGCGCACGGTCCTGGTGGTCAGCAAGAAATCCCGCAAGTCTGATGAATTTGAAGCCCGCCGCCGCGAGCTGGAAAAGGCACCGGCCACCCCGGATGACGGCGAGCTACCCACTCCCACCGATGAACTGCCGGAGCCTGCCGGCTCTTTCATAGAGTAAGGCACACTCATGAGCCACCCCTTCCCCAGCCTGGTCGACAGTTTTCTGCTGTATCTGGCCGCGGAACGCGGGTTGAGTGTCAATTACCGCTTGTCGGTTCAGCGCACACTGGCGCGTTTTTCAGACTGGTGTGCAGAGCATGGCCACCAGCCGGACAGCGTGGATGAACCCCTTCTGGCCGCCTACCACAGGTGGTTAAGGACGGAGTGCGCGCTGGCGGCATCCTCCTGCCGGGTGGCCATGGTGCACCTGCGGCAGTTCTTCCGCTACCTGGCGCATGAAAAAGTGCTGAGCCGCAACCCGGCGGCCCTGCTGGAATGCGGGCGCTCCGGCCGGAGCCTGCCGGAAACGCTGCGGGCAGAGCAAGTCAACATCCTGCTGCAGAGCATTGACCCGGCAGACCTGCCCTATGGCGCACGCGACCGCGCCATGCTCGAAATGCTCTATGGCAGCGGACTGCGTGTCAGCGAGCTGGTCAGCCTGCGGGCGGAACAAGTTGATTGGGAGGAAAGCTTCCTGCGTATCACCGGCAAGGGACACAAGACCCGCTATGTACCCTTGGGCGGTGTGGCGGCACGAGCCCTGCGGAGCTACCTGAACCACGCCCGCACCCGTCTGCTGCGGAATGGCCGGCGGGCAGATGTTCTCTTCCTCTCCAACCGCGGAGAGCGCCTCACGCGCGACCGTATCCGCCAGATTATCAAGGAACGCGCCCGGGCTGCCGGGCTGCCGGAAAACGTGTACCCGCATATCCTGCGGCATTCCTTTGCTACCCATCTGCTGGAAAACGGAGCGGATTTGCGCGTGATTCAGGACATGCTGGGCCATGCCAGTCTTTCCACTACCCAGGTATATACCCATGTAGACCAGAAACGGCTGGTGGCCCTGCACCAAAGTTTCCACCCCCGCGGCCGCAAGCAGTAAGCGGGTAAAAAAATACCCCCACCCGAGCGGGTGAGGGTATGAAATTGATTTTTTTGTGAATCGGCTCTTTACCAGAAGAGGATGTAGAGGGCAACCGTAGCGATGATGACCGCCACACCGAAGGCCTTGGCGCGGCCGGAGGTCTTCATCTCGATGATACCCTTATCGGTAAGCACCACGGCTTCGCCACCCTTGATGTGGTTCACGATGGTGAGGATAAGACCCACCACGCACACCACGATAAGCGAGTAGCCCATGCGGTTGAGGAAGGAATCACCCGTGCAGCCAAGGATTTCAACCCACTTGAAGGAAGCGTAGGCTATGGCACCCACCACAATACCCAGCCAACCGAACACGCGGGGGCACTTGGGCACGAAGAAGCCGAACAGGAATACGGCCAGCACGCCGGGGCT
>CAJGDB010000040.1 GCA_904502165.1 uncultured Akkermansia sp. | reverse complement strand
GTGCTTTTGACTGTGAAGCTTGCTTCGATGTATACGTTCATGCCTGATGGTATTTGTTCGGGTTCATATTTGGGATAGGCTCGTCCGCAGTATAGGAGACTGTTGATGTCTACCATGTTTACCGGGGGTAATGGCAGACCTGTGTCGAGGGCTCGGATAAGTACGCGATTATTGCCGTAGTCTTGCAGAACCACATACTTCTGCTCTCCAGGCTCCCCTACTTCAAGCCATTCCGGCTTTATGCGGACGATGTCTCCTCTTTCGATTGATGTACTGCTCATGGTTGTAAAAGGTTAATATCCGCCTCCCGCTGACACCTACCGAAGCAGTAGAGAAACGTATGGTCAACACTAGTGGTCACGTCAAACTGAACAACTAAACGACACTACCCCATGAATGTATACATCGAAACCCACTTCAAGCAGGCAAAGGAGAACGAGCTCAAACGAGTAGAGGTCAAGATTGACGAAACTCTCATCCCTTGGGGCGCACACAAGTTCCTCGAACGACGTTTCGGAAAATTACTGAGCTGATTTTTACTGCTACATAGAGGTTGAGCTGTAACCTAACGCTCGGTAATCAGATAAATCTGAGAACTTTTTTATTCACGATTATCCCGTTTTTGCTTGCATTAAAAGCTTTGTGATTTATAATAGCCCTGTAATTTTACCCTTCTGTATGAGAGTTAATAGCATAACGGTACATAATTTTAGGTGCTTTGAGTCGTTGACTGTCAAATTTGATAGCCGTCTGACAGTCCTCGTGGGCAAAAATGGAGCAGGAAAATCAACCGTTCTTGATGCTGTTACCATTGCTTTAGGGGCTCTTTCGTCAGAACTAGTCAAGAAGACATATGGTATTAGCAAAGGGGATGCTAGGAACGTATGCTATGCCCTAGGTAGCGGCATTGATGTTCAGCCCCAATATCCTGTTCTGATTGAGGCGGACGGAATGATTGCAAATGAGCCCGTTAACTGGGCTCGAATTCTCCGAAATCAGTCAGGACGAACGGTCTTATACGAATCTGAAAACTTCAGGAGACTGGCTACTTCTTGTTCAAAACGAACAGCACAGGGGGATGCTAGTCTTATCCTTCCTATTGTTTCCTATTATGGGACAGGACGGCTTTGGGCTCAAATGAAGGAGAAGCCCAAAGATACTTTAGCTAAAACCTCACGACTAAATGGATACTTAGACAGCCTTGCAGCTTCAGCAAACAATAAGCTGATGATTCAATGGTTTCGCAAAATGACGATGCGGGATTTGCAAAAGGGGGTGACCAGCCCCGAATTTGCTGCGGTCAAGCGAGCGATATCGCGATGTGTTGAATTTTTAACGGGCAGTTCTGACGTTGAGGTGTTCTTTAATCTGGATAATTTAGAAATCTCAATCAAATATTCTACATCCACAGGGGAGCAAATACTTAGCTCTCTAAATCAGCTAAGTGACGGCTACAAAAGCACTATAAGTTTGATAGCTGATATTGCCTATCGAATGTCAATGCTTAATCCTCAACTTGCAGAAAAAGTTTTAGAAGATACTCCAGGTGTTGTCTTGATTGATGAAGTCGATTTACATTTGCATCCTGCATGGCAACATAGAATATTGCAGGATTTAATGAACATTTTCCCCAAAGTACAATTTATTGTAACCACTCACGCTCCATCCGTAATCCATTCGACAAAAGAAGGCCGTTTGGTTGTGTTGGGTGACGGACTTGTTCAAAGTGATTTCCTGAGCCCGTATGGCAAGGATGTAAACTCGGTAATGTCTGAAATTATGGACGTCCCCGCACGTCCGGAAACAATCCGCAATTTATTCGAAGATTTTTATCATCAACTAGATGCATGCGAGTTTGATATCGCAGAGAAAACATTAAATAATTTGACACAAATACTTGGAGAGTATGATCCTGAGGTAACTTCTTGTCGAGTATCTTTGCAATTAGAGAAATTAGCATGATTTTCATTCACAAAAGGAAAGAGCCCAGGGAGCTCACAGAATTTAAAAATCACCCCTTTTCCAATTACAACAATATCCCGTCCAAGGTAAAATCAGCCATCTTAGAAAAGCTAATTGAGGAGCAGCATGAGCTGTGTGCTTATTGTACATGCCACATTCCTGAAGAGGATGCAAAAAGGAGGGGGCAACATCCTGTGACGATAGAGCATTTATATCCACAGAGTCCTTGCGGTGAAGATGTTCGTGATTGTTGGGATTTGCGATATAGCAATATGCTGGCTGTATGTTCAGGGAATCGAGGTTGCGGAGCACATAAAAATTTCACGTGCGATGCAAGAAAGGGAAATTCCATAATACGATTGAGCCCTTTTGATTATCATTGCATTTCACATATTCACTACCGGAATAATGGTGACATATATGCAGATGAGGAGGAGTTAAATCGCGAATTAAACGAGATACTTAATCTGAATTGCAAGGCTAGATCTTTAGCCGCTAATAGAAAAAAAGTCTTAGATGATATTAAAAAGACTTTGCCACAAGATTCTCGCTTCAAAAAGAGTTGCAGACGAATGTTAGAAATTCTGCAGGAAAATCCATTGCCATTTTGTGGAATGGCGGTTGAATGGTTGAAAAGAAAAAGTTTCTGATTTTCTGTCTCAAAAAAGCGAGGCTTTAGATACTTTAACTCAAATTCGCCATATCTAAATACATAAAAGCTGAATTTGAGTACTTTCACAATCATGGCATGGCTAACCAATTCTAAACATATTCTTGTCCTCAAAGACGTACCCTTCTCAAAGCGTATCTCAAACAGGCTGCATTTCAATCGGAAATGCAGCCTGTTTTGCTTTTCGGGCTCATTCCACAATTATTACAGAAGAGCCCAAATCTTTTCTGAAAACGCATTGTTGACTTTGAAATAAACTTGCTGTGACTCACGCGGCTTGGTATACTGATGCCGATTTCATGAGTACTCCTAAATTACACTTTCTGGGCTGGGATGAACCGGCTATCGAACTTGTGGCCGAGCATCTGCTGAGCTACCTCACCAACCCGGACACGGCGCCCCAATATCGGCGCGCCACTGTGGTAGTGCCCACCGCCGAAAGCGGCCGCCGCCTGCGTGAGTACATGGCGGAAAAAGCAGGAAAACCCATCCTGATGCCCAACATCAAACAGGCATCACGCCTCATCTCACGCGAAAAGACATACTCTGACATTCAGGAGTATGCTGCTTGGATTCAGGTACTCAACAACCACATACCTCAAGAAGAGTGGCCGACTTTATTCCCCACGCCGCCGCGCTCACTACTGAGCTGGAGCCATGGCATGGGACTCCAGTTAATGCAGCTGCACAGCAAGTTGGATGAAGCATGCCTGAGCCCGGAACAGATAGCTAAGGATTTTGATGCTCAGAACAATGAACGAGAAGCCGCCAGGTGGTCGGAAATTGCGGATATTTTTCACAAAGTGGAATCCTTGCTTTCAGAGTGGGGCTTCACCCCGGAAGCGAAGTTACGCCAAGCTGCTTTTCAAGCAACGGCTGATAAGCTGGCCGGGCATCTGTTGATTGTAGCATGCTTGCCACAGATGACTGAGCGTTTTCGCCGTTTATTGGATGCAGTCTCGCAACGACAGGGTGACGTCCACATCTACATTCACGCCCCGGCCGAACATCATGGAAAATGCCTGAGAAGCTTTTTCCATGCGCGTTATGGCACGCCCCTGTCCGTTTGGAAGGAAGAGCCCATCTGTATTCCGGATGAAGCTCTGCAAGTAGTGGCAGATGGAGGCGGCATGACTCTGGCAGCGCTGCGAGCCTGCGAACACCATGCCTCCGAACAGGTCGTTCTGGGGTGTTGCGATGCGTCCTTTGCCCCCATGCTGCGCCAAGGATTCTCAAATGCAGGCTGGTCGTTGAACATGCCGGAAGGCCGTTCATTCCTCACCACTGATGCGGGGCAACTGGCGGGACAGTTGCTGCGAGCCCACTCACAAGCACCCCGTATTCATGCCGTGGAAGCACTGTTGCGCAATGCAGCCCTGCAACGTTCCTTTGGTTTTTCCCCGAATGATCAACTGCATTTCAATACATGGCTAGACAAAGAATTGCAGGAAAAGATGACCACCGGCACAGAGGTGCTCATCAAGCACGCTTATGCTCAAAAAGATACACACCCCGTATTTGTGGAATACCTGCGCCATATTGAGCAATTGCTCAAGCAGGTGAGCCATCTGCAAACGCTCCCACAAGCCTTGCAGCAACTAGCAGACAGCTTGCAGCGTGGCTACAAGGATGGTTTGGATGCGCGCATGATGGAATCCTTCGCCCGGCTTTTGCAGGAAGTGGCCGATACACTTACCCAATCTCGCATTTTCCATTCCTCCACCGAGGTGCTCACTCTATTACAATCCCTTATCAATCAGCATGCAGCTAAAGAATTAAGCCTGGTTTCCACCCCCAGAGAGCAAACGGCGATGGATGCATTCGGGTGGATGGAACTACCTTATTGCAGGGGGAGCAAACTGATTCTGTGCGGTATGCATGAGCAATGCGTCCCGGAACGGCCATCGGTCGATGCTTTCCTGCCGGAGTCTCTCTGCAAGCATTATGATGAACTTCCCAGCATGAGCCAGCGACTGGCGCGAGATAGTTACTTGCTTACCGCCCTCTTGCATGCCTACCCGCACAATACGCACATTCTGGTAGCGCAGGCAGCAGATGACGGCACACCGCTTGTACCCTCGCAGCTGCTTTTGCGTTACCCCGATACGCAACAACAACTACTACTCAGCAGAATCAATACCCTCTTCACCCCCAAGGCACCGGACATTCAGGGCTTAACTCCCGGCATCTGGAAAATGCGTACGCCGGTGGAACAAGTGGTGGCTATGGAACATGTATCCATGCTCAAGCCGGGAATCGAAAGCCCATGGGCCGACTTGAATAAGCATTTTTCCCCCTCATCTCTGGCAAGTTTCCTGACCTGCCCCCTCCGTTTCTGGCTGGACAAATTGCTGGGATTAAATCCGCAAGACGGATACGAAGAAGGTAAGACTGCCCTGAATGCCGCAGAATATGGTACTATGCTACACAAAGTGCTGGAATTGACGGTACGAAATTGCTCAGCAGACATGGACGTGGATGCCATAGCTGAAAAGGCATTGGCGCATCTGGAAACGGAGTTCACCCACAAATATGGTAACAGCATCTCCATGCCCATGCTTGCTCAAAAGAAAATGCAGGAAAGCAGCCTTCGAGCCTTTGCCGAACACCACGCCAAGGATTTGCAGTCAGGATGGGAGCACGTTTACTTGGAGCATCATGTGGAAGAACTCGGGTGGGTCATGGAGGATGATATCATTTTCCACATGACTATCGATAGGGTGGATCGTAAGAAAAAAGCTGATGGAAGCGGCTATTTCTGGCGCATCATCGATTACAAAACCGGAGATAAAAAACCACAGGACAAGCACCTGGAAAAATTGAAACGCGAACAGGCCGATTTGTTTGAACGGCTTATGCCGGATTTTCCCTTGCTGCAAAAAGAAGCAAAGGGCAAAAAGAATGAGGAACCACAGCTCTGTTCTTACCGATGGAAAGAGCTGCAACTACCCCTCTATGCCTTTTGGCTGATGGACACGCACCGGATTCCGTTGGAAGACATTGAAGTAGGCTACTACTTGTTGCCGCGCAACAAAAAAGAATGCAAATACGAATCATGGTCCATCTCTCAGGAAGAAATGGATAGTGCCATGACTTGGGTGAAAGCCGCTGTCAGTCAAATCCGCGCCGGGCGGTGTCTGGTCTCCGCCGAGAGCCTGGGATTGAGCGCCTATTCTGATTTTGGCGCCTTGGCTCCGGAAGGCGACCCGCGTCTCATGATGGGCCTGTCTGATATATCAACCCCTGAAAACTAACTTTTGCGATGGATACAAACCAGCCCCCGCTCACGCTCTATGGTAACCTCATCGATGCCTCTGCCGGCACAGGTAAAACTTACCAGCTGGCAAACCGTTTTATCGCACTACTTGCTTTAGGAGTCCCCGCCACTCAAATGATTGCGCTCACGTTCACCCGCAAGGCTGCAGGTGAGTTCTTGACTCGCATCATCCGCGAGCTGGCACAAGCAGCCAGTTCCCCCAAAGAGGCGGAAGCGATGCGCCAACGTATCAACTCCACACTTTCCGGTCGGAATGCGAAGGATGAGCCAGCCGGCTGCGCTGCGCTTTGCCCAGAAAAACAGCTGACTCAGAAAGAAACGCCCCCTGACTTCTTCCGGAAAAAACTCGTAGAGATGCTCAAAAACATCTCTGCGCTCAATCTCTCCACTTTGGATAGTTTCTTCAACAAGGTGATATCCGCTCACAGCGTGGAACTGGGGCTGGGCAGTGTATCTCTGCTTTCTACCGAAGAGTTGGAACAAGCTCAATTCCAAGCATTGCTGACGTTGCTCTCCCATATCAGCAGCAATGCGGATTACACCGATGCGTTCATGACTCTCTTCCAGGAGGTGTCCGATGAAAAAATGGGCAGTATGATGGAGACTCTTCAGCAGCAAGTCAACATATACCTCTCCCTGTACCTGAATAATCGGGAAGAACAGCTTTGGGGGAACGGAGCGGTGTTCAACCTGCCGGATGCAGGCGCTCCCTTTGGCAAAAGCACAGATGAGCTCATTCGCGAGCACGAGGAAGAAATCAACACGCTGAGTCAGGAAAAAGGCTGCAATGCCTTCAAAACGTTCATCAAAAAGATGGAGTCCTGGCAGTTCACCGGTATGAGCAAAGTGGAAAAAGCCTTTGCAAATCCTAATGATTCCAACCACACTCTGTCTAAACTCGTCCGCTTAGCCAGGCCAATATACGAGCAACGCCGCAACGATATCCTGCGCCGCTGTTTGCAAAAGAGCCAAAGAATGGCACAGTTGATGAGGACCTATTGCAGCATCTACGATAAGGAGGTCACCTCCACCGGTAAACTGGTGTTTGATGATATTACCCGTGCCATGCCCGAGCTGCTGAACAAAGGTGATATGGATGTACAGCGGCGTCTTGATTTACGGCTCAGACATTGGATGCTGGATGAGTTCCAAGATACAAGCCCCCAGCAATGGGAAGCTCTGAAGCCCCTGCTCAATGAAGCTGTTTCCAAGACCGATCATGAAAATGAGCTCAGCAATCACACCGTTTTTGTAGTGGGTGACGAAAAGCAAAGCATATACGGCTGGCGTGGAGCCTCGCCTGAGCTTTTCCGGAGTCTCAAGGAAATTCCATTCTGGGCGAATCACCTGAAGCAAAGCGGCATGTCGCTCAGCTATCGTTCGGCTCCCGCTATCATGGATTTTGTGAACCTCGTTTTCCAGCCGGAAATCTCGTCCAGGAGCTTCCCGAAGCATGCTTCGGCTAAGACTGATATGAAAGGCTATGTGCAAGTTACTGCACTGCCTGCAGTACAGCAAGCAGAACAAAACGAACAGGCATGCAAAGAAATTGGACGCATTCTGATGGAAGACATACGCTTCACTGAGGGAGGTGTAACCGCAGCCATTCTTGTACGTAAAAATGCAGATGGGTTGCTTATCCAGCAATGGCTCAAACGCCATTATCCCGAGCTCCCGGTAGCCTTGCTCAGCGATAAGAAAATAGCCGCGCTGAGTCCCATTGGGGAAATGCTGCTCTGCTTTTTCCGCTGGTTGCAGCATCCCGCCGATTCATACTGCCACAGCGTACTGAAGGAATCTCCTCTGTGGGCAGCACTTTCTTCTTATCACCGCTCTTCACAACCTTGGTCATACTGGCGCAATGTACTGGATAAAGAAGGCTATGCCACCATCTTGGATCGCATATGCTTTGCTCTCAATGAGGCCGATCCGGATGCCACGCTGAGGGAATGGATGACAGCCGCCATGGCTTTCGATGCCATCGGTGGGTCATTAGAAGAATGGATACTATACATCGCGAACAAGAGCCGAAATGAAGATCCCCCCAAATCCAGTGTACATATCATGACCATGCACAAAAGCAAAGGGCTGGAATACGATGCGGTTATTCTTCCCTTACTGGGCGGCAAGTCACTTTGCGACACCTCTCGCATGCACTATCTGGAAGCTCGCGATGCCAAGGGGCAGCTCCTGGGCATCCTTCTACCCCCGGGCAATGATGACCAGCGTGCCGCCTGGCCGGAGCTGGAGCCTTATATCGAGAATTGGAAGAGTAAACAACTGAAAGAATCACGCAATCTGCTCTATGTAGCACTCACCCGTGCGGCCCATGCCAACTACATCATCCTGAATGGCAACACCATTAAGTCGGATGATGATATCCCCACCAATTATGGGAGCATGATATGCCAAGCGCTCAACATCAAGAATGATAAACCGCTCAAGGTAACCGCCTTATATGCTGAGGGTTCCCGCGACTGGAGAAAGGCAGGGCAACTCGTGGATGCACCTGAAAACCTACCGCCGCCGCAACTGCTCCCTCCCACACGCAGGCGAGCACGCGTTTCTCCATCAAAGGCGCATGGCGAACCAAACGCTGAACAGGTGGAGGAGTGCCGCCCGATGCCGGATAGCAATACCGATGGAACAGAACTTGGTATCCGGGTACATGCCTGCTGGGAAGAAATTAGCTGGCTGCATGAGCACTTGCCTCTGTGGATATCAGCCCCGAGCAACGATGAACAACGTATTGTGGTAAACGCACTGCAGCAAAATGACGTACGGGCGCTCTTCACCGCGCAGCCCGGACAACAGGTGTACAACGAGCAATGCATCGAGGCAATTAACGCCAAAAATGAATGGGTCTCCGGCATCATTGACCGCCTCGTCCTCACACAGGATGAACAAGGATGCGTCACCGCAGCACACATCATCGATTTCAAGACCAACAAACTCACTTCGACCGATGAAAGTGCCTACAACACGCTGAAATCTGCATACACCGGGCAGATGAAAGCCTACCGCGAGCTCATTGCACTAGCCTTTGAGCTACCAGCGGAGCACATTACGGTTTCACTCCTCTCATGCCCCAAAGGGCACCCGGCCGAAGTGGTGACCTTCACCGAGAAAGATTGGTCTGCAAATTCATAAATGAATCATCAATATTTTCCAACATGGAACAAAAGGGGGTCTGTTTCAGATTTGCTGGTGTTTATTCCAGGGTGAGTTCGATTTAGTGAAGTTAAGTCATTGGAGGTCAGACTAAGAATGCTCGGTGTCATCAAAAATGCAGTTTTGTAAATTTGTAAGCACTCTAGGACTGCGATTGAATGCTCTGGTTTACTTGTTTTTACCAGCAAATCTGAAACAGACCCTTATTGGAGAAATACCGAAAAATTTTCCTTTTCTAGGCAAGCGTTTTAGGATAGAATGCAGGGCGAAGGAGTTGAAATAACTATGAATCCCCGTTGCTTGATTCTTTCTGCCTGCCTGTGCGGTGGTATCTGCGTGGCTTTTGCAGATGATGAGAAAATGAAATTGCCGGATCTGGTGTACCGGAGTAATGGTGTCTATTCTGTGATTGAGGCTGCAGAAGTAGGTGATACGGCGGTTGTTGAAGCCCGTATCAAGGAGGGGTGCAATGTGAACCAGAAGGATGAGAACGGGTATACCGCTCTGCATATGGCGGCTATAAAGGGCTCTGCCAAATGTGTGAAGCTTCTGCTGGAGGCCGGGGCTGATTCCACGCTGACGGATGCCGATGGTAAAACGGCCAGGAAGCTGAGCAAGTCAAAGAAGGTCAACAGTCTGCTTGATAAGGCCATGAAGTCCCGCCAGATGGAGATTGAGCTTTGCAGCAAGGTTGTGGCCGGGGAGATGGATGCCCTGAAGAAGGCGATAAAATCCAAGGGGTTCAATGCCAATATGATGAATGCGGACAATACGATTTCGCTGCTCATGCTTGTGTGTGCTCATGGAGATGTCGCCAGTGTGAAGTCGCTCATCAAGGCCGGGGCAGATGTCAATTATGTTGCTCCGGATTCCCGCTCGGTGCTTCATAAGGCGGTAGACCGTGATAATGCAGATATTATCAATGCCTTGCTGGAGGCCGGAGCCAATCCCATGGCTCAGGCCGGGAATAAGGCTACTGCGCTGCATGATGCTGTATGGAATGCCAAGGAAACGAGCATCAAGGCGCTGCTGCCTGCCTACAAGGATATCAATTACAGTCCGGCCGGCGGTTTCAATGGTACGCCCATCAATCTGGCTATTGACCGTAATTTCAGCAATGTGGTGCAGTTGTTCATTGATGCCGGTATTGACCTGAACAAGAACGACACCGGGGAGCTGCCCCTCGTTCATGCGGCGATTGCGGGTAAGTCGGAGTGTATCGAGGTGCTGCTCAAGGCAGGTGCCAGTAAAACCGCCCGCGATAAAAATGGCAAGACGGCTGGAGAGGCAGCTGCGGAGTCGGTTCGTTATCTTTTCTAACCTTCAGATATTATATCACGCTTATGAAATTATATCCGGCGCTGCTTCTTCTGGCCTGTGGCTTCTGCTTCCTTTCTGCTCCTGTGCGGGCAGATGAGGATTCGCCGAAGGCTTCCAAGTCGGCTAAAACGGCTAAGAAGGGTAAGAAATCAAAGAAGAAGGAGGATAAGGAGGAGGCAGAGGTCTCTCTCCTGGCTAAGCATCCACTTCCGAAGTATACCGATTTTTCCACGTTGAACAGTAATACCCGCAAAAAGGAGATTCTTTACCGGGTGCGCGAGTTCCGGGCCTACCTCCCTGTAGGGGAAATGTCGAAGCGGCTCAAGATTGCCAGCTATTCCACCTTTGAGAACCCGACGGGCATTGCCTTTGAAAAGGGGGATGATATCTCTATCCGCATGGATGGTACACCCCGCTCCAAGGTGGAATTCATTGTCCGGGATTTCCGGCATCCCGGTGCAGAGACCCGGTATCCGCTTGAGCCTGGCACCAATTCCTTTACGGCAGAGCATTTCGGGCATGGTTATGTCAATTACCGGGATGATGATCCTGCTACGGCTCCGGCCATCAAGGTCAGGATAGAGGGTGGCCGCATCAATGGTGTCTTTACGCAGCATGACGACGTGAAAGTGTGGAAGAATATGCTGGACAATGCCAAGAGTGAATTCCTGGACATCATGGGTGAGCGTTGCCAGTGGGTGCTTGATTTGAATGCCCTGCGGACCCGCTGTGCTGAGCGCGGACCCGATCTGGTGGCTCTGTATGACCGCCAGCAGAAGATTGAACAGCAGCTGCTGGGCTGGGAATGGGAGGGGATTCACCCCGGAAACCACATCATGGGCCGCAGCATGTGGGATACGTCCCGTTACATGCATGCCGATGGACTGGGTGGTGCCTATGTGATTACTGAGACACCCGGCCTGGTGGATGTGGATAATGTCAGCGCGAGCGGTGCCTGGGGTACGGCTCATGAGTTCGGCCATGTGAACCAGACCCGCCCGGGGATGATGTGGGCCGGCACACAGGAAACAACGGTGAATCTGTTTGCCATGTGTGTCAATTATGATTTCAATCCCACGGAAACGCGCCTGGAACACGAGGAGGGCCAGACGATGGAGGGAATGCACGTGCGCGGGGCCAGATTCGACTGGTACGTGAATAGTGCGCTGGTCAATCGCGAGTTGTGGCAGTTCCACCGCGGGCCGGATGATGGTAACCGCGCGCCTGGTGAGCGCTGCGGTGACTGTTTTGTGATTCTGTGCCCGATGTGGCAGATGTATCTTTACAACACTGCGGCCCGGGGTAATGAGTTGTTCTACCCCCGTATTTTCAAGAGTGTGCGTGATACGGATGAAAGCCAGTGGGGAACGGGTAAAATCCGCATGGCTTATCTGGACCGCTGCTGTGATGCGGCTGAGCTGGATTTTTCTGACTATTTCCTGCAGACGGGTATGCTGGCTGTCATGAACCGCTATGTGAATGACTATTCCTCCCGCTGGGTGACCATCACAGAGGATATGTGCCGGCAGTCTCTCAAGCATGCTTCACAGTACCCAAAACCGGATTCCCCGGTCATTTTCTACATTACCACCAACAGTGTGGGTATATACAGGGATAAGCTTGCAGTCAAGCCCAGCCCTGATTTCAAGCCTGAGCTGAAGGAGACTCCGGTCCAGCATTTCACGGTTCCGGCAGATAAGTGGGAGAATGCTGTTGCCTTTGAGGTGTATGATGCTGATAATAAGCTGATTCGTATCTGCCTGCGTGGCCTGAACCAGAAGGACAATGCTTCAACAGATGTTATTCTGCCGAAGGGTGCTGCAAAGGTTATGGCTGTATCGTGGAATGGCAAGCGCTATATCATGTACAGTACGGGGGGAGATACCATTGATGCCACGGCAGATGCGAGCACGGGCCCCGGTTTTGTCACAGAGCCTGCCTCTGCAAAGAAGAAAAAGAAGAAAGCGAAGAACTAGCAGCTCCTCATACGGCGTGGGGGGGGAAATCACTCCCGGCCTTCCGCCTGTATGCGGGGAGATTCCCTGCTGCCCAGAGCCCGCTTGTGCGGGCTCTTGCTTTTTATCGGTTCGGGGGCAGGGGATAAAGGAAACCGGGAGCGGACCAGTTCCGCTCCCGGAAAAGAAAGGCCTTGGCCTGCTGTGGCTTACACCAGCTGGGCAATCAGCGTCTCGCGGTCGCCGGGGCAGAAATCCATGGGCGGGATTTCCGGCAGAGTATAGCAACCGGCGGTCAGGCGCATGCTGGCGCGGGCGGCGCTCACCATGACCTGCGCGGTCAGGGCAGGGTTGTTGATTCGCATTTCGAACTTGAAAATCTGGTTCTGTGTCGAGCCGGAAACACCCTTGCGCTCCATATAGACCCCGTGGCCCATGTCACGCAGGGAGTCAATGTCGCTCACCTGCTGCACATGCGTCTCATCGTGGCAGAAATAATCATCGGCCTTGATGGCTGCCGCCACCTCGGCAAAATCTGCCCCCTCCTCAAGCTGCACATATACCATGCGGCGGTGCACGCCGGAGCCCGTCGGTATCGTCAGGGAGAGCGCATCCTTCACCCCTGCCTTGGAGCGGGCTACCACGCTGTGGCCCATGCTCATGCCGGGACCGAAATTCGTGTAGGTGATGCCCTTGGGTGCCATAGCCAGCATCATGGTACGCATTACTGAATCAGAACCCGGATCCCAGCCGGCAGAAATTACAGCCACGGCATTGCCAGCCTTGGCCTGCTGCCCCAGAGAACGGCGCAGAGCCACGATGCCGCCGTGAATATCATAGCTGTCCACGGTGTTGATACCCTTGGCCAGCAGGGGCAGGGCTGTTTCCTCTACGCTGCGGGTAGGGGTGCAGAGCAATGCCACATCCACCTTGCCCAGCTCATCAATGTCTGATACTGTCTTGATGCCATGCACAGGGGCGCTGCCTGCGCGGCGTACAATACCTACCAATTCCATATCCGGCGCTGCACGCAGTGCATCGACTGAGTACTTGCCGATATTGCCGTATCCTACAATGGCTACCTTAATCATCTTCTGGATTCTGTGGGGCTTGCGTTTATACTTGCTTACAGGGAAAAGCAAATCCCTGCCACGGCGCTATATTATCCGATTCCTGCCATGAACGCAAGCATAGACTTATGAGCATGCCGCAATTATTTAGAATTATTCCAGCATGCGTAAAAGAAACGGCCCCTCCGGCGGGGGGAGGGGCCCGGAAAAAAGAGATGCCTTGAATCAGGCCGAAATGGCAGCTCCCATCAATTCGGCTGCCTTCTTGCCACTCATCAGCATGCCGCCGAAAATCGGGCCCATGCGGAAACTGCCACTCACGCCATTGGCAGCCATGCCGGAAACGAAGAGGCCGGGGTAAATTTCCTTGGTGTTATCAATGGTGGAGCGCTCGCCCTCAGCGGCATCCATGCTCATTTCACCAACAACGCCCCCAGTGGGGGTATTGAGTTTCACGCCATTCTTGCGGGCCACCGTTTTGGCGATTTCGCAATCGTGGCCGGTGCCGTCAAGCACCGTTCTGGAAATAATGGTGAGCGGGTCTACATGGAGTCCCTCGCGCAGCACGGGGGTCCAGTTGACCACAACGCCGCCCACACGGCCCTGCTTGTACACCACATCTTCAACGGAATAACAGTTGAAAATGGTAGCACCGGCCTGCGTGGCTTTGTAAAGCAGGCCTGCTGTGGCGTGTACGGAATCAATGATGTATGTGCCATCGCGGTATGGCTTGTATGAAAGTTCGAGCTCGCGCACAATGGGCATGGCCTCCTCCTGCACCACAATGTCATTGAACATCATGGCACCACCCCACATGCCGCCACCGGGAGAAAGCTTGCGGTCGAACAGCGCTACCTTGTAACCGGCCTTTGCCAGATAGTATGCCGCCACAATGCCGGAAGGCCCGCCGCCCACAATGGCGGCATCCAGCACCAGATTATTATGCAGTTTGTTGAAATAGGACTCTATAATGCCACTAGATACCAGCGTTTCCATGATGTCCCTATCTTAATATCAAAACCTGGCTTTCGCAAGATGAGCCCGCGTCATGTTGCCGCTGACTGTGCTTTTTTTCTTGTAGCGCATGTTGTTTTGTGGCAGAGTTCAGGCATGAAGAAGCTCCTTGAAAGTTGCCACCTCTACGGCATTGTCGACATGGGCTATACCGGGCCGGAACAAGTGGAGGCGCGCACCCATGCGCTCATTGATGGTGGCGTGCGGATCATCCAGCTCCGGGCTAAAGGCAGAGAACTCCCGCTGGTGAAAGCGTGGGCCGTTGCCATGCAGGCTATCTGCCGGGAGCGGGGGGCTATCTTTGTGTTGAATGACTACCCGGAGATGGCGGCGGAAATAGGTGCAGATGCCGTTCATGTGGGGCAGGATGGCGGCAGCCTGGCCGATGTGCGGAAGATTGCCGGCCCCGGGGTGCTGGTCGGGCGCTCCACTCATAGCCTCGAGCAGGTCAGAGAGGCAAAACGGGAAGGGGCAGACTACATCGGCTTCGGTCCGCTGTACCCCACGGGCACCAAGCCGGGGCGGCCCTCCATCGGGCTGGCTGATATAGCCGCCGCCCAGGAAGCCGCCGGAGACATGCCCCTGTTCTGCATCGGCGGCATCAATGGCACAACCCTGCCGGAGGTGCTGAAAGCCGGTGCTCGTCGCGTGGTTATTGTTTCATGGCTGCTGCAGCAGGCTGATATAACCCGGGCGGCACAATCTGTCATCAGCAGGATGGAACAAGCGTAACACGCTCTCCCATTCCCGCTGCTCCCATTGCCGGCTCTTACCCCCGGCCTGTACCGGGCGGGTCAGCGGGAAGTCCGCCGGCGGCGGGCGGCCAGGGCGGTGAGTGCCAGCAGGCTCAGCGTGGCGGTGGCAGGCTCGGGCACCAGCTGCCAGTTTGCCGCCTCAGATGTATCGATGGCATAGAGAGCCCGGATGTAGACATCGTTGCCATATTC
>CAJGDB010000039.1 GCA_904502165.1 uncultured Akkermansia sp. | reverse complement strand
CCATCGGAGAATGTGCCGGCACCGCCCTCGCCGAAGCAATAATTGGAGTCTTCCACCACGTACCCCTGGCAGTTGATGGGCTGCAGGTCAAAGCGGCGGGCAGAGACATCCTTGCCGCGTTCCAGTACCACTGGGCGCATGCCCAGTTCCAGGCAGCGCAGGGCGGCAAACAGGCCGCCGGGGCCGCTGCCCACAATGATGATGCGCCTGGCCTCTGCTGCCACCGGGGTGTAGTGGCGCTCCGGCAGGGTGGCAGGGGGAAGTTCCTCATCCACACCCACCAGCAGGCGGAGCTGCTTGCAGATGGGTCGGCGGCGGGCATCAATGCTCTCTTTAATCAACCGCATACCCTTGATGCGGTGGGGGGAAATCTGCAATTTCTGAGCAGCCGCCTTGCGGCGGGCATCCTCGCGCAGGGCGCGGGCCAGCGGCAGGTGGATGTCCAGTTCCGTCATCATATACTCTGCAGAAAATCAACTCAGGCGGTGTTGCATGAACAGGGCGGGTTCACCCACGGCATCGCCCACTTCCACCGCCGGAATACCTGCCACAGTAGTGTGCGGGCGCACATTGTCCAGCACCACGGAAGAGGCAGCCACCTTGGCGCATTCGCCCACTTCCACCCGGCCCAGTACCTTGGCACCGGCACCAATCAGCACACCGCTGCGGACAATCGGGTGGCGGTCACCCATTTCCTTACCGGTACCACCCAGGGTCACCTCGTGGAACAGGGAGACATCATTCTCGATAATGGCTGTTTCACCCACAACGAAGCCGGTACCATGGTCAAGCAGAATGCCGCAGCCAATCCGGGCAGCCGGGTGAATATCAATGCCGAATACTTCGCTCCCCACACTCTGGAAGAGCAGTGCCAGCATGTGGCGGTTCTGTTTCCACAGAATATGAGCCAGGCGGTAGGTGGCCAGTGCGTGAAAACCCTTGAAGAACATGAGCGGTTCCAGCGCATTGTGGCAGGCGGCATCGCGCTCTACAATGGCGCGCAGGTCTGCTGCCATCATATCCACTGTAACGGGGTCGCTCTTGAGCAGGGAGCGGATAAGGGGTTCCAGGTCGTCGCGCCCTATATCGCGCCGGGAGAGCTTGCGGGCCAGTCGCACGGAAACTGCGGTAGCCAGCTTGTTGCGGCTCAGAATCACATCATCCAGCAGCCCGGTGAGTTTGGGTTCCTGCTCGGCGGCTTTCTCGGCAGAGGTGTAGATATCCTCCCAGACCTTCTTAGCAAGGTCTGCCTCCTGAGGCATCATCTTTTCCGGGCGGATCATGGTAGGGGAAGAGTTAATTGATGCAGCACTCACGCAGCATTTCATCCAGGCGGTAGGTCATTTCCGCCATGGCTTCGCGAGCGGGGGATTCAGGCAGCATCCAGAGAACCTCGCGGGCTTCCTCGTTGCGGGTAAGGCCCTCCTCCACCGAAAGGCGGATCGCTTCTGCAAAGGCCTCTGTGTGGCGCAGGCGGGTGTAGTCAATTTCTTCGTGATTCTCAACACAGGTGCGGGTGTATTCGGCCACATCCTCGCTGCTGGATTCCATGAGGAAGAAGACAGGAAGCGTCAGCTTACCCTTCTCATTATCGGTTCCCAGGGTCTTGCCGGCGCGTTCATCGGTACCGGTAAGGTCCAGGCAGTCATCGTAAATCTGGTAAGAGATACCCAGCAGAGTGCCCATGCGGTTGAGCTGCTCAATCATCTCGTCATCCAGTCCCTGCAGGAAGGCAGCCCCCGCCATGGCCATGGCGAAGAGCGTGGCCGTCTTCTTGCGGATGAGCTCATAGTAATCTGCCCGGCTCATCTCCATATCCCACAGGCGGGTGGATTGCTCCACCTCTCCCTCGCACAAATCGCGCACACCCAGAGCCATGCGGCGGATGAAGCGGGCATCGCCAATCTCTGCCCCCATCACCATGGCCTGCGCCAGCATGGAATCACCCAGCAGCACCGCCAGCTCATTGCCCCACAGGGCATTGGGGGTGGGTTGGTCGCGGCGGGTTTCGGCCTTATCCAGCACATCATCATGCACCAGAGAAGCCATGTGCAGCATTTCCAGCATGGCGGCAAAGGTGGTGTGTTCCGGCTTGATGCCACCTGTGGCAGCGGCTGTCAGCAGCACCAGACCCGGGCGGATCATCTTGCCCTTGCCTTTGCAGACCTGGCGCATGTAGTCACGCATGTGGGGAGCAAAATGCTCCGTCTGGGCATCAATCGTGTCCCGGACTTTCTGAAGTTCGGTTTCCACGATACGCATGTAGGCTTTCTTGCTACGCAGTTTACTGAAAAACGGAAGACTCATGGATAAAAGAAAACACCAGGGTCTGTATAGAAAAAGCCCCTGCTGCGGGCACTATAGCAGAAATTGTGTGTATTGGCAATCTTTTCCCCACAGGCTGGCAGCAAAATGTGTTCCGGAAATCTCATGTTATGCATTTTCCGAGGGAAGAATTCGCTTTTTTCTGGTGTGTGGCTATGCTAAATCAGAGTCATGGATAAAGCCGGATTGCGCCAGTGGGTAGAGCAGAATAAACAGCCAGGCGAGGAAATAATCTGGGCTGGTGTTGTTCGGGATGGCAACCAGGTTTCATTATGGGGCACCTGGTATCCCGCTGCCGGAGTGGGCGATGTTCCTGTGGCACTGCTGCTGCTTCCTGTGGTGCGGCGCGTGCTTTGCTGATTGATCCATCGGGTGTGTGGATAATCCGCGCTTGCCATGTGGGTATGAGTATGTTATCATCACCGCATGGCAGACATGTCTTTTACTGCACAGATGGCAGCCAAACTCGGGCTGGATGAGAAGTATGTGATTCCCTACGGCTATGATAAGGCCAAGGTGAGCCTGGAGGTTCTGAAGCAGGGCCGCAAGCAGGGCCGCCTGATTCTGGTGAGCGCCCTGACTCCCACGCCCGCCGGCGAGGGTAAGACCACGGTTTCCATTGGTCTGGCTCAGGGCTTGCAGGCTGTGGGGCAGAAGGTGTGTCTGGCGCTGCGTGAGCCCTCCATGGGGCCGGTGTTCGGCCGTAAGGGTGGTGCCACGGGTGGCGGGGCCTCCAGCATCACCCCGGGCGAAAGCATCAACCTGGGCTTCACGGGCGACTTCCCCGCCATTACCGCCGCCAACAACCTGCTGGCCGCTGTCATCGACAATGCTCTTTTCTACAAGACCACCCGCCTGGACCAGAACAAGGTGACCTGGAAGCGCGTGATGGACATGAACGACCGCGCCCTCCGCAGCATTGTGGTAGGTCTCAACAAGAATGGTGTGCCCCGCGAGGATGGCTTCAACATTACCCCGGCCTCCGAAATCATGGCCTGTTTCTGCCTGGCAGAAGACCGCGACGACTTGCGCCGCCGCCTCGACAACATGGTGATTGGCTTTACCGCCGATGATGAGGCCGTCTATGCCCGCGAACTGGGCGTGACCGATGCCCTGCTGGCCATTCTCAAGGAAGCCGTGAACCCGAACCTGGTGCAGAGCCTCGAAGGTGTACCTGCCTTTGTGCATGGTGGCCCCTTCGCCAACATTGCCCACGGCTGCAACTCCGTCATTGCCACCAAGATGGCCCTGGCCTGCGCCGATTACGCTGTGACCGAGGCCGGCTTCGCCTTTGACCTGGGTGCCGAGAAGTTCCTCGACATCAAGTGCCGTCAGAGCGGCCTCTCCCCGGATGCCATCGTCATCGTGGCTACCATCCGCGCCCTCAAGATGCACGGCGGCGTAGCCAAGGATGCCCTGGAAACCCCGGATGCCGCTGCCGTGCGCCGCGGTCTCGTGACCCTGGCTGCCCACATTGAAAGCGCCCGCCTCTACAAGCGCCCCGTCACCGTGGCCATCAACCTCTTTGCCGCTACCGATACGGAAGAGGAAATTGCCGAGGTGAAAGCCATGTGCGCCGAAATGGGCGTGGGTTGCGCCGTGGCCGATGTCTTCGGCAAGGGCGGTGCCGGCTCCACCGAACTGGCCGAAACTGTGCTGGCCAGCATGCAGACTGTGAACGAGCCTTTCGAATGCCTCTACAGCCTCGATATGAGCGTGGAGGAACGCATGACCACCATCGCCCGCAAGATTTACGGGGCCGATGGCCTGGTTCTCACCAAGCCCGCCCAGAAGAAGCTGGCCCTCATGGCCAAGAACGGTCTCACCGACCTGCCCATCTGCATGGCCAAGACCCAGAATTCTCTCTCCGACAACGCCGGCCTGCTGGGCCGCCCCACGGGTTTCACCGTGACCGTGCGAGACTTCGAAATCGCCAACGGCGCCGGCTTCCTTGTGGCTCTCTGCGGCGATATCATGCGTATGCCCGCACTGCCCAAGGTACCCGCCGCCTGCGATATCAAGGTGGCTGCTGATGGTACCATCACCGGCATGAAGGGCTGATTTTCTCTGAAAAACAAGCTTGCAATACCTCTCCCGGAATGATCCCGGGAGAGGTGTTCCTTATTCCCCGGAGAACCCAGACAGGCCCCGGCCGGGAAGCCGTTTTTGCAACATTATGGAGTTTCTTACGAAAAAAAAAGATTGCTATTTGTGCTGAATAGGCTAAAGTATATGGGAAAGCCTACAGAATAAATATGAAAATATCTGCCATCATCATGACCATGGGGATACTGGCCGGCTGCGCGTGGGCGCTGCCGCAGGCAGCCAGCGTAGAGGCAGCGCTGCCGGTAGCGAAGGAGCAGGGGCGCGACATTATGCTGGAATTCACCGGCAAGGAATGGTGCCCGCCCTGTATCCACCTGCGTACCAAGATACTGGAGACAGAAGAATTTGAGAAGGCCGTGGGTGATAAATATGTGCTGGTGGAGGTCATATTCCCCCGTCTGCCCTCTGCCGTGGCGGCGATTCCGGAGGAACAGCGCAACGCCAATGAGAAATTGCTGGTTCACCACCGTATCGAGACAGGCTTGCCTACGGTGCTGCTGCTGGATGCAGAGGGCCTGCCTTACGCCCAGGTGGCAGGGGCGCGCCGCACCACAGCAGAATATCTGAAAGCCCTGGAGGAAGCCGCTGCAGTACGTGCTGCCCGCGATGCCGCCTTTGCCCGTGCCGGGCAGCTTCAGGGAATGGAGCGCGCCCGGGCGCTGGCAGAGGGACTGAATGCCATTCCCCGCAACTGCCGTGATAAATACAAGGATGTGGTGAATGAAATCAACCACCTCGACCCGCAGAATACCCTGGGTTATGCCGGTGTGCTGACCCGCTATGAAAACTACCGCAGGCAGGAGGCAGAGCTCAAGGCGCTGTTTGCTTCTCTGCGCTGCAGCAGAACTGCAGTATCTCTGGACCAGGCGGTGGTGAAGCTGCAGGCATACCTGCAGACTCCTCATCTTGAGCCTGAACTGGCCCAGCAGGCATGGCGTTCCCTGGGTGATACCTACGCGATGCAGCGGCGTTACAAGGACGTGCATGCGGCATACAGACAGGCATATGAGATTGCCCCGGAATCGCGGCTTGCCCCGCGGCTCCGGACCGCAGTTGAGCATTATGAAAAGAATATCCTGCCAGCAGTGGAATGCGGAGAAATCAAATAAGGACAAAACCGCAACCGGGTATACAGTTGCGGTTCTTCTTTACAGGCCACGCAGGAGATTGATGTAGGCCTCGCGGGCTTCGACCGGGGTGAGGGGCTTTTCCTTGACTTCCTCCACCACCTCATCTTTTTTCTCCTCACCCGGCCAGTCGCTGTGCTGGGAGGGGTAGATGATGGTGCCGCCATAGCGGTTGGCCAGCATGTGCGCGACAGAGTTGCGCTTGCCGATGGAGAAGCGGTTGTCCTGGTAAGCACCAATGATATTGCGCTTGGTGTTCATGTAAGACACCTCTGTGCAGTCAATCTGTTTGCAGACGGCATCGCGCGTGATGCTGTCTGCTGTATTACTGCCAATACCCAGCTTGCGAGCCAGCACTTCGGCGGCGTGTTCATTCATCCGGCGGCGGCCGACGATTTCCACAGCGGATAATTTGGTCGGTGCCATGGGCATGAGAAGTTCTACACCCGATTTTTTGACTGTTTTCCAGAGCAGCCATCCATTGGGGCGGATGCTGTCGATGTAGAAGTAACCATCCTGGAGGAGATAGGCCATACCCTCCAGCGGGCTGCCGCTGAATACGTGCTCCGTTTCATCGGCCAGGGTTTCCATGATGTCGGCATCAATCATGATGGCCTCCTGAGTGTTTTTATTTTCCAGTTCCTGAATGACTGGCGAATTCATCTGTACGAGGTTGGCCACGCGGGAGGCTATAGCATTCATGCTGTATTCATGAACGGCATTTTTACCTGTTTCGGAGATAAAGACAGCACCCACTTTTTCCTTGTTGTGGGAGAACATGGCAATCTGCCAGTTGTCTGTAGTCACGCAGACATGGTTTCCTACGGCATTCGTGTTGGAAAATAGCTTTTCAACTTCTGCCAGGGAAGAGGCCGTCTGACCCTCCACCGCCGGGCAGAGAAGGGCAATGAAAGCCAGCAGGATGACCCGCAGGATGCTGTGGTGCAGGGGAGCCATTTACTTGCTATAGGATTTCATGAGGCGGCGCACATACTTGCCCATCGAGATAATCTGGCTGTCGATGCTCTGGGCAAGCTTGAACTGGTTGCGGGCGCGGATAAGGTTGTGCTCCGGCTTGGAGGTGCGGAAATACAGGTCGCCATCCAGGTAGTCTGTCAGGAAGCGGATGCCGATTTCCGTTGTGATGAGCCAGCCGGCAAAGGGCATGAATTCCACCTCTTTCTGGGTGAGGAATCCGTGGGCGGCGTCCAGGTAGCCCTCGGCCAGGGATTCAAAGAAGGGCATCTCCATTTTCACCTTGCTGAGGTCTTCCTCGTCTTCCTGTGCCATGCAGGTGGCTGTACGCACCATATCGCCGAAATCGTACAGAACGGTGCCGGGCATGACGGTGTCCAGGTCAATCACGCAGACGGCATCATCAGTTTCCTCATCGAGCATCACGTTGTTGATTTTCGTGTCGTTGTGGGTGATGCGGGTGGGTATTTCCCCGCTTGCCATCATATCGGTGATGCGGGAGAAGCGGCTTTCCCAGCTCTTGAGCAGTTCCAGCTCAGCCTGGCAGTTGGCGGCGCGGCCCTTTGCATCTGCCTCCACGCTGCGGAGCAGGTCTGCATAACGCTTCGGGGTGTTGTGGAAATCCGGAATGGATTCACGGATGTCCTCCGGGTTCATATCGCAGATGAGATCCTGGAAGGAACCGAAGGCATAGCCAGCCTGGTAGGCCTGGCGGGTGTTCTCTACCACATCATAGGTGTGGGTGCCTTCAATGTTGTTATAGCAGCGCCACATGCCGCCCTCTTCAGGCAGGATGATGTAGTTGCGCCCGCCGCGGGCAGGGAACAGGTTGAGGGTCTGGCCGGCGGCATCGCGGCGGCGGCGCAGCAGCTTCCAGGTGATGTGGCGGGTTACCTTCTCGACATTCCGCATGACCTGGGCTGGGTCCTTGAATACGTATTCGTTGATACGCTGCAGAATGTAGCGGTCTTCCTGCCCGTCTTCAGAGCGGTAGCAGGCGCGGTAGGTGGTATTGATATGCCCGTTTCGTAATTCCTCACCATAGAGGAAATCACCCGATACGGCGAACTGGTCGCCAATCCGGGCAATGCGTTCTGCAATGGGGCCTTCTGTCAGTTTTTCAGGCATGTCGGTAGGAGAGAGTTTTGAAGATTATCATTGGTCAGGAAAAGATGTGGCGGTATTCTGCCAGGTGTTATTCCTCAGGAGCGCCGGCAGAATCAGCAAGCTGAATGGTAATCAGCTTGGGGCGGTTCAGGCCCGGGTCCTTCACCACGAGGTTTACCACGGATTGGCGGTCCGACACCACGAAGGTGGAAGCCTTGATGCGTTTAGGTGTGGGGGAATTCTTTTCCTGGTAGGAGAGGATGAAGGAAACCTGCTGGGACTTCTTGCCCACAAACTTCCAGCTGTTGTCGTCGCAGATGCCGTTTTCGCGGCGGTAAACACCAATCTTGCTTTCAACCTTGTCAGAGAAATCGGCTTTTTCCCAGGTGGTGAGGGTAAGCGGGTAGGAGGACAGGTTCACCACGTGCATCCCTTTGCGCGGGAAGTCCTTTTCATTGAAGAACAGGGTGGCGGTTTTCTTCACTTCCTTGTTCGGAGAAAGAATGCACACGGCCTTGTTGCCGGTGTTGGCCGGAATGTTGACGGTGAAGACAGGCGGAGGAAGCTTCACTACCTTCTTGGAGTCAGCCTCACCTTTGGGCATCGGGTTCTCTGCCCAGAACTCCACCACGCCGTTCACAGGGCGCACACGCGGACTGGGGGTGCGGGCACCAATGTGAATGGCCTTGAATTCCTTGCCAGAGCGCACATAGAGGGGAGAGGGGAAATCGATATTGGCCGGAGAGCAGACAACGAAGCGTATACCAGTCTTCGGAGCAGCGTTTTCGGCAGCAGGAAGCGAGCTGCTGGCGGCGGCGCGGGCGCGGCGGCCCTGGGCCTGAACAGGCATGAATGCTGCAATGGCGGCACAGACAAGCAGAATAGAGAAAAATTTCATGGTGTGATGCGGTCGGTAATACTGGCAAGATACTAGCAAGCCCAGCGGCTTAAAGCAAGCCGAAAATCTCCTATACGCGAAAATACAGCGCGCGGAATCAGATTGACTTACAAGCCGATTTCTGCTCTAATGGGCACGTGCCCGCTGAGACTGCCAGTTTTGTATTTTTCGGGAGTGATGAAGGCGCTGCCGCAACTGCCGCGGCGGCGGCCTATGCACGGCTTGCCGAAGGGAGCGATGGCTGGGGTAACGAGATGATTGACGGCTCTGCCGCCACGGTGGACGAAGCGGTGGAAATTGTGGGGCGCACCATTTCCGGCCTGCAGATGATGAACATGTTTGGCGGGCGCAAGGTCATCTGGCTCAAGGGGGCTAATTTCATGGGCGATACCCCGCAGGGCGCACGCAGCGAGGCCGTGCAGCAGGCGCTGGAGGAATTGGTAGAGACCCTGGCTTCCCTGCCGGAAGAGACATTCTTTGTGCTTTCTGCCAGCGAGATGGACAAGCGCCGCACGTTCTTCAAGAAACTGGGTGCGGCGGCTGAGGTGAAGGAATTTTCCAAGATTGATATCACGAAACCCGGGTGGGAAGGTGAGCTTTCTGCCCTGACGCTGCGAATGGCAAAACCGCTGGGGCTGGGGTTTGATAATGATGCGCTCGACCTCTTCATTCACCGCGTGAATGAAAGCACCCGGCAGATTGCGAATGAGCTGGCCAAGCTGGATGTTTACCTGGGGCCTGACCGCCGGCAGGTGACGGCAGAGGACGTGGAGCTCATGGTGGCCGTTTCGCGCAACGGGGTGGTGTTTGAGATTTCCCGCGCCATTGAAAGCGGTAATTCACACCTGGCCGTGCGCCTGGTCAATGAGCAGCTGGAGCACGGGGAACAGGGGGTCTCCATCATGCGGGCCGCCATTGTACCCACAGTGCGCCAGCGTTTCTGTGCCCGCCTGCTCATCGATACCTATAAGCCCGATACCGGTAATTACCGCGCGTTTGATGCTGCGCTCAACCGCCTGCCGGCAGAGGGCCGCAAACTGCTGCCGCTCAAGAAGGATGGCAGCCCGAATACCTATGGCCTCTTCAACGCGGCCCGTACTGTGGGCAAGCTGAGTCTCCGCAAGGCCCGCCGTGATCTGCAGGCCTGTGCTGCGGCAGATAAGGCGCTGGTTTCCAGCGGGCTCGATGCCCGCGATATTCTGCATAAACTCATTGTCACCCTTACCACGGCATGAGCACGCTGGTTCCCACAGTATTTGATGTGCTGGTCATCGGTGGTGGGCATGCTGGTATCGAGGCAGCGCTGGCCGTCACCCGCATGGGCGGTACGGCGGCCTTGCTCACGCATGACCTGGATACCATAGGCCAGATGAGCTGCAACCCGGCTATCGGTGGCCTGGCCAAGGGCCACATGGTGCGTGAGATTGATGCCCTGGGGGGTGCTATGGGGCTTAACACAGATGCCACGGCCCTGCAGTTCCGCATGCTGAATGCCTCCAAGGGACCCAGCGTCCGGGCTCCCCGGGCTCAGTGCGATAAGAGCGCCTACCGCGCCCGCATGAAGTGGGTGGTAGAGACAGCTCCCGGCCTGCAGCTCTTCCAGGGCGATGTGGATGAAATCTGCGTGGAGCAGGGGCGTGTGACCGGCGTGACCACCACCTGGGGGCAGCGCTTTGCTGCCCGTGCGGTGGTGCTGTGCAGCGGCACGTTCATGCGTGGTCTGCTGCATGTGGGCATGAACCACCTGCCGGGCGGCCGCCTGGGCGGGGCACCCAGCGGCATTTCTGCCAGCCTGGCGCGCCTGGGTTTTCCCCTGCAGCGCTTCAAGACCGGCACTTCGCCGCGCATTCTGGGCAGCAGTATAGATTTTGCCGCGCTGGAAATGCAGCCGGGCGATACCCCGCCGCCCTTGTTCAGCTACCGTTCCAGCCGCGAGCTGCGCCGCGAAACCGAACCGCAATGCAGTCTTAACTTCTTTGCCGACCCGGATTTCGAGCTCCGGCAGCTGCCCTGCGGCATCACCTACACCCACCAGGGCACGCACGATATCATTCGCGCCAATCTGGAGCACAGCCCGCTCTTCGGTGGGGTGATTGAGGGAACAGGCCCGCGCTACTGCCCCAGCATCGAGGACAAGGTGGTGCGTTTTGCTGATAAGGAACGCCACCAGATTTTCATTGAGCCCGAGGGGCGCAGCACAGATGAATACTATCTCAACGGCCTCTCCAGCAGTCTGCCGTTCTCGGTGCAGCTCGATATCGTTCACAGCATCCCCGGCCTGGAGCATGCCCAGCTGATCCGCCCCGGCTATGCCGTCGAATACGATTTTGTGCCGCCCACCGAACTGAACCCCACACTGGAGACCAAGCGGGTGCGTGGCCTCTACTTTGCCGGGCAGATAAACGGCACCAGCGGATACGAGGAAGCCGCCGGGCAGGGGCTTCTGGCCGGTGCCAATGCCATGCTTGCCCTGCGCGGGGAAGAACCGCTCATCCTCCGCCGTGACCAGGCTTACCTGGGGGTCATGATTGATGACCTGGTGACCCGCGGAACCGATGAACCCTACCGCATGTTCACCAGCCGGGCAGAGATGCGCCTGCTGCTCCGCCAGGACAATGCTGACCTGCGCCTCACCCCCCTGGCCGCCAGACTTGGTCTCGTCTCAGATGTGCAGGGCTCTGCCGCCGAAAAACGCCTGGCGGATATTGAGCAGGGCATGGAACGCGCCCGCACCCAGCGGGTAGAGGGCACCACGCTCGAAATCTGGCTGCGCCGCCCGGATAATGACTGGCGCAACCTCCCCGAACCGCTCCGTTCCCAGTACCCGGATGAACTCTGGGAGCCTATTGCCACCGAAATTGCCTACGCCGGGCATATCAACCGCATGCGGACCACTGCCGCCCGCCTGCAGCGCCAGGAGGATAAGAAGATCCCCGCCGGCATCGACTACGAGGCTATCCCCGCCATGAAAACCGAGGCCCGGCAGCGCCTCAACCGCGTGCGTCCCGCCACTATCGGCCAGGCGGCCCGCATTCCCGGTATCACGCCGGCAGATATTGCGCTTTTGCTGGTCTGGCTGCAAAAAAATAAAAAAATCTCATGATTTGGCTTGACGCCCCGCATTAAAGGGTATATACTCCCGCCGTTCCAAGAACGCAGGGCTATGGTGTAATTGGCAACACATCGGTTTCTGGCACCGCTATTCGGGGTTCGAGTCCCTGTAGCCCTACTTGCAAAAAGCTCACAACATCCGGTTGTGAGCTTTTTTGTCGGATGCAACTCACATGAAGGACACCTGGACACAGGCCTTACGGCTCGGTATCTACATGCTCATCCTGGCTTTTGTGCTGGGCTGGGCAGATGCTTTCGTCTTTGCGCCGCAGCGCATGCCGGCCTGTGTGCAGGAGCAACTGCCGGCGGGGCGCATCTGCCCCGAAACCCTGGCCGCCCAATATGGTGACCGCGTGGTGTGGATAGATGCCCGCAGCCAGAGCGATTTTGAGCTCAACCACCTCATGCTGGCAGAAAACCGCATGTTCCCCATCCGCAAGGGGGCAGAGATGCAGCAGCTGATAGATGCCGCCATCGGCCGTATGCTCGAGGCGGCAGAGAAGGGCGAGTGCATTGTTGTGTTCTGTACGGCAGAATGCACGGCCTCAGAGGAAATCGCCGCCGAAATTCGCGAGCTGGGCCTTATCGATGCCCCCATTTATACCCTTCAGGGAGGCTGGGCTGCCTTGCAGGCTGCAGGCATGGCGGCAGATTGAGTGCTGCAGAGAGGTATATTGTGTCAGCGTATCTCATATACCTCATTTTGTGCTTGAACAGATGCGCTTTTGTGGTAGAAGTAGAGAAGTCGTTTTTCCCGGTGCTCCCGGGATGACCTGAAAGATTCCTATTAACCAACACAATCAAGATACATACCATGGACATTCAAGTTGCTGTACTTTGCGACTACGCCGCTGATTATCAGGGTAAGCTCTGCGTGCAGGGCGCTTTCGATACGCTCTTTGCCCGTCAGTTTCCTGTGATTCACCCCGCCTGCGCTCTGGCTCTCCGCCTCTGCCTCACCCCCGAGGATTCCGGTGATCACAAGCTGGGTATCTCCATCATCGATGAAGACGGCACCCCGCTCGACAAGGAACGCATGCCCATCGTGGGCGACCTGAAGGTGGCTCTGCCCGAGGGTGCTTCCTTCCTGACCCGCAACCTCATCATGAACTTCCAGGGTCTTCGCTTCGAGAAGGTTGGTACTTATGCCATCAACATCACGCTCGATGGTGAGCTGGTTTCCTCCACTCCCCTCCGTCTGGTGATGGTGCAGGGCGAGCAGGCCTGAGTTCCTTCTCTGTAACCTCTCATGGAAAATGCTCCGGGATATCCCCCGGAGCATTTTTGTTTCCCCGTTTCGCCGGCTGTGCAAAAGCAACAGGCTCCGGGGTTCATTCCCGGAGCCTGTTTCCGTTCAGCTGCGCTTCAGCGCAGCGAGGAGAGTCTTAATGCCTGTTCATCATTCGGCATTCACAATATCGTCCAGCGGCAGGATGATGAAGCCGATACCGCGGTTGCCGTTGTGGCCGTTGTTGTGGCAGGTCTCGTAAATGACACCCACATGGTTGTCATCCACCATAGCCTGGCAGGAATAGCCCATGCAGCGGCGCACATCGTAGAGCAGGCCGGTGTTCCAGGTCTTGCCGTCATCGCGTGAGGCGCGCACCGTCATGTTGCTGCGCCCGTTGATGCGCGGGTTGGAGAAGAGCAGCAGGCGGCCATACTTACTGGAATCCACCGCAATGATGGAGCCCTGGCAGGTAGGTTCGCTCAGGCCCTTGTTGTTGGTCTCATGCGGCTGCCAGGTCTTGCCCAGGTCCTTGGTCACATACACGATGCGCTTGCCCTGGTAAGCCTCGTTGCGGCAGTTGATCATGATGCTGCCATCCTGCAGTTCCACCACCTGGCATTCAGAAGTGGCATGCGGCACCCCGGTGCCATAGACCCAGTTCACGCCTCCGTCGGTGGAGTAGCAGATGGTGCTCATGCAGCGTGGATTGGCAGCGCGATCCCATATCTGGGCGGGGAAGACGATAGTGCCATTCTTCAGCACAATACCATTACCCGGGCCGGCGAGAATGGTGGTCCACTCCTCCTTCTTGATCTGGCGGGTGGGGTTCACGTAATCCTTGCACCAGGTCTTGCCATCGTCGTCAGAATACACCATGCCCCACTGGCCGGTCTTGTCCTTGTCGAACCCGGTCTTGGAAACCCAGAGCGAGGCACCGCCGCTGAAGTGGCATACCAGGGACTGCAGCCAGATACGCCCGGTCTTATCCTGCACAATGCAGGGGTCACCGCAGCCGTTGTTGTGGCCGGGGCCGGCATCCATACTCACTTCGGGCTGGGTCCAGGTCTGCCCGCCATCGGTAGAGCGTACGGTAGCTACGTCGATATCGGCGCAGAGGTCGCCTTCGTGGTGGTAGCGGGCATCAAAGCAGCCGATGAGCGCGCCGCTGCTGGTGCGGATGAGCCCGGGAATGCGGAAAGCCACGCAGTGGCGCGGGTCGGCACCACCGGGCTGGTTGCCCACATACTCACCGGGGAAGGCGAGCATGGTGCCAATGCGCTGGGTCACCGGTGCAGCATCCAGGGCGTATTCCTTGTTCTCGATGTTCACCTTCACATTGCTGAAGCTGATACTGGCGCCAATCGGGGCGCCGCCGGCGGGCTCCACATCGAGCCACAGGCGGCTGGTGCCGCCCTCCAGGGCTGCATCGGCGTTGATGATGACCGTGCCATCTGCCAGGGGGGTGGCAGAACCATAGGCGGTGCTGTGGCTGAAGTCCATGCCCAGGTCGCAACCGCTCCGCAGGGTCACCTTGTTCACATAGGACGGGTCAGAGACCTTGAAGCTCACCCGGGTTACCGATTTGGGGTCGTGTGCGCCCTCGGTCTTCACTTCCAGGGCCATGACCGGGTTGAAGGCCGCACGCTTCATGATGGGGTATACACCGGGGTTGTGCAAGCTTACTCCCTGCACCTCCATGGAGCCTACCATGAGGGTCAGGTCATCAATCAGCACACCGCCGCCCTCGGCGGTGGTGGCTTCGAAACGGATGCCGGTGGTGCCGGTGGGCATGGTCCACTTCATGTGGTTGTGGTAGCCGCCTACGCTGCTCTTATCCAGCCGGGCAACCTCCACTTCACCAGCGGGGGTTGCTGCCAGAATACGGAAGGAGAACGGGGCTCTGCTTGTCCACCGCTCAACCCAGCACATGGCCGGGGTTTCAGCCTCCAGCGGCTTGACCAGCTGCAGCATGGCGCTGTGTTTCTCACCACCCAGCAGGCGCAGAGCCTTGGCGCTGTTGCGGCCATGGCCATGGTTGATTTCTGCATGCCCGGGCTCAGCACTCAGCACGCCATACGAGGTGGTGAGCTGAGAGATTGCTCCACCCGGCAGTTTATCAAAATGTTCAGCCGCGCCGGTCAGGCCGGTGGCCAGCATAGCTAAGAAAAAGGTCCTATACATACCGATAGGCTAGCATATACGGTCCCCCTCGACAAGAAAAAACAGGCGGTTCCTGTAAAGAACCGCCTGTTCCGGGTTAATCAAGCTTCACTTTTCTTCTTTTTCTTTTTGCCTTTTTTGCCCTTCTTGCCCTTTTTGGCTTTCTTTTCGGGCTTGTCATCGGCTTCATCGGCATCAGATTCGTCATCCTTATTGTCATCGTCGGCATCATCATCGCCCTTGCCGGCTTTCTTTCCGCCGGCATCTCTGGTCGGCAGGTCCTTGCCAGTCATGATGCTTTCAACCGGCAGGCGGAGGAAGCCGATACCGCGTGAACCGTTCTTGCCGTTGGTGTGGCAGGTTTCGTAGATGATACCCACGGTTTCGGGGTCAGTCATGGCAATGCAGGAATAGCCCATGCAGCGGCGCTTATCGTACATGATACCCTCATTCCAGGTCTTGCCCTCATCGCGCGAGGCGCGGATAATCATCAGCGCACGGGGGTATACCTGCGGGTTGGAGAAAAGCAGCAGGCGGCCGTATTTCTTGGTCTGCACCGCCACAAAGCCTGCCTGGCAGGGCTGGGGATAGGGTTCTTTGATGCCCTTCACATTGGTTTCATGCGGTTCCCAGGTTTCGCCCATG
>CAJGDB010000038.1 GCA_904502165.1 uncultured Akkermansia sp. | reverse complement strand
GAATCAGAAAAATAAAAAAAATTTGAACAGATGCACCTGCCGGAGCATCACTACTGCATCAGTTCCCCCGGTTTCCCTGGTGAAGGAGAGAGCGCCTGGAACCCTGATGGGGAGGACTGAGTTTCATAGGTAGTAAGTTGGGGAAGAGCCTTGCCATTGCGGCGAGGCTCTTCCTTATTTGTAAACCAATGAGTTATAACGACATTTTATTATTGTGTTTCACACTTTTCCGTAACGTTTTAGCCCGAATTTGCCCCAAAAGTTACTAAAATTTTTGCAAAAAAAATCAGTATAAGGACAGTTGGCAGAAAGTATTTTGACTACTCCTTGGAGGGTGTTGAGCAGGCAAAGGACATCAATGCTACCAAGAAACAAGAGTTGAAGCGGTTTGGTCAGGAATTCGGCACAATCTCTGATGATGAGAAGCAGGCTTTGGACTTGTGGCGTGCTTATGTCTAGGAAGCGATGGGTAACGGTTTCAAGTTCTCATCCGCTTATGAGGTCATGAAGCGTGGTATTGATGGATTGAACACCACTACTCCTGATTTCAAGACCCTGGCTCGCTACTACTTTGACAAGGAACTGATGCGTAAGACCGATGGCGAACTCACCGAGCACACGGAGACGGTTCGTCAGCGTCTGTTCAACATCATCTGCCCTGATAGCGTGTGAGGATGAGTTAGATAAGGAGACATCAGCATTGGTAATGCTGATACCTTATCTTTGCATTGAAACTCAGTCTGTTAGGTGTGATTGAGCATCTCTCACACGCTCTGTTCGTAATCCCTGATGATGCCCTAACTCGTAAAAATTCTAATCTTTTACAAAATTTAGGCTTGCATCAGCATTACCAATGCTGTATTGTAGGCCCGTTGGATTGTAGCAAGTCCGTATAGTTCTCATAGCGCTAGGGAATGAGCGATTTATACAATCCGCTCTAAACATCTAATAATCAATACATACTAACATGAAGAAAACACTTATCACTCTCCTTGCTCTTGCAAGTGTGGCGGTTGCTGCGGATGCTGGAACCGAGTTTACTACGACCAATTCTGTTACTACAACAGACTCTAACTATGGTTGTAAGGGGTTTATTTTTAATCTGAATGGTAGCGCATTTTCTACCACATCAGACCCTAGTGGAAGTGCAATTGAGGGTATGGTCGAATTGACATCAATTACTCTTACTACAGGATCATCGGCTTATTGGGCTCAAGATGGGAAATATTCCCTCGTTATTACGGATACAGATTTTTCTATTATAGGCTGGTCCACTACACTTTCGACAGCAAGTACAACGTACACTTGGAATTTTGTTTCAGACGCGGATAATACTCCTGTTGTTTTGGATTCTTCCAAAGATTATCTTGTGCTTGCAGATTCCTCTACCTCTTTCACTGCGGGTGATACTTTGATTAAGAATAATAAGGTTATTCGTCTCGGTAGTGGCGGTGTAATTAATTACGGAGTTGGAAATCTGGATTTTTCCAGTACATCTGCAAGTACATACTCTGGGCTTGAGTTTATTGCTGTAGCCGACCCTGGAGATAATAATGCTTACGAGAGTTATACCATAGATAACAGTACCCAGTATGCTCCGAATGTGATCTTTGAGACCAAGGCGGTCGCGGTCCCTGAACCCACCACAGCCACACTTTCCCTCCTTGCACTGGCAGGTCTGGCTGCACGCCGCCGCCGCAAGTAAGGAACTACTACAAGTTCGAGTAGGGTAACCAAGCCCTGCATCGCGCGACCGCCCAAGGTTTCAAAACCGAGGGCGGTTTCTTTTTATTCTCCTCTCTCCCCTCCTTACAAAAAAGTAAATACTTTATAATGAGAGAGCAGATTACACACAAATGGAACTGGAACAACGGCACGGACTTCGCCAATTGGATGACCAGGCATGTGGCTTACAAGGTCTTATCGGAATTCTGGTGCTGGTATGGTGATGTGGTGAAGACTGTCAGCCGTTTCACAGATGACGAGCATGAATTGGCTGCTAATAATGACGGTGATTACCTCTGTGTCAATGAAATTCAAACACAGGAAGTCTTACATCAGTTCTACGATGATGTGATTGAACCCCAACTGATACACGAGTTGGATGCTTACTTGAACTCCGATTACTAGGTGTGGATTGAGTTATCGGCTCTTCAATCATGAAACTATAAGCCCCACCCTTCGTATGAGAGGTGGGGTTGCTTATTATGCCCTTACCAAGGACACTTTCTCAAATTTCGCACAAACCGCTGGCGATGAGAATTTGACGCACTGCGTCAATGTAGGATTCGCCACAGAACTGTCAGAATTGAGAACCTTGTATGGTATAACATCAAAGCAGACCTTTACACCCACTCACCTAGTCCTGAACTACTAGAAATACAACATAAAATGAGGATAATATAATAGATTATCTTATATTGTTCTCATTTCAAGTTGTAGTTTAGACCCCATACAAGGTTCTCAATTCACCCTGTCTTATCCCTAGGTGTTGCGAATGCTGTATGCTGGCATCAGCAATCTGTTGCAGGCATTGTCGCATCTCATAGTGCCAGTGGTGAGCAAGGCGGCACAGAATGTGCTTAACTTCAATACATAACTTACGATCATGAAGAAGACGATTATAGCCCTTATGGCTCTGGCTGGTGTGGCTGCTGCCGACAGCACTCCTCTTACAGTGTTGAATGACACCTACGGAACGCTTATTGGCGGCTACAATTCAAACGATAAAACCAATGGTACTAATGCCAATGCTGCTGGTACGAACTTTACTCTGAATTACAGCAGCATGTCTGAAATCCTGACTAAAAGCGGCGAATGGTACGTTAGCAGTTGGAATGAAAACGTAGGCGGCTTTACCTACGATAATACTGGTATCATTGTAGTGGCTGGTGGTCCCAAGACACCCTCGGCGGATGGTGTCGGCAGAAGCTGCAGAGGGTTTGTATGCATTATTTTAAGCTTGACCAGGCAGATGCTCCTGGTGTATTTTCTGTGATATTTGTTATGCTGGAAACCATTGATAAATTGCTTGATAGTGCCTGCGGCTTTCTCTGGGGCTATGTTCTCATCTTTGCCCTGCTGGGTACCCACCTTTACCTGACCTTCCTGTTGCGGTTTCCGCAGCGGCATTTTCTGACTGGCCTGCGCCTGTATTTCGGGGGCAAGGGAGAGGGGCAGATATCCCAGTTTTCCTCGCTCATGGTCTCGCTGGCGGCCAATGTGGGCACAGGCAACATTGTGGGTGTGGCCGTGGCCGTGACCACGGGTGGCCCGGGTGCTGTATTCTGGTGTATGGTGACGGGTGTGCTGGGCATGGCAACACGCTATGCCGAAAGTCTGCTGGCCATCCGCTACCGCGTGCGCGATGAGAAAGGCAACATCATCGGCGGCCCCATGTATGCCATTGAGAAGGGGCTTAAGTGCAAGTGGCTGGCTGTTGTCTTTGCCGTAGTGACCACCATTGCCGCCTTCGGTATCGGCAACCTGACCCAGGCCAATGCGGTTTCCCAGGTACTGTCTGCCAGTGCTCTGCAGGTTCCCTCCTGGATAACGGGTGGAGTCATGGTAGTGCTCATCGGCGCTGTACTGCTGGGTGGTCTGCAGGGCATTGCACGTGTCTGCTCCACCCTGGTGCCTACCATGGCAGTCATCTATGTGGTGGGCTGTATCGTCATTCTTGTTGCCAATTCTGACTTTGTGTGGCCGGCTGTCTGCCGCATTGTGGACAGCGCCTTCAATCCGCAGGCTGCAGCAGGTGGCTTCATAGGCTCCACCATCATGCTGGCCCTGCAGCAGGGTGTGCGCCGCGGCCTGTTCTCGAATGAGGCAGGTCTGGGTTCCTCGCCTATCGTTTCTGCCCCGTCCCAGACGCCGAATACCGTGCAGCATGCCCTGGTGGCTTCTACCGGTCCGTTCTGGGATACCGTGGTTATCTGCTCCCTCACGGGCATTACACTTACCACCTGCATCCTGGCTCACGACCATATCAGCACATCCGATGGCGAGATGCTCACCTACGCATCCTTTGCCACCCTGGGTGGTTTCGGCAGCACCATGCTCACCATCAGCCTGGCTGCCTTTGTGGTGTCCACGGTGCTGGGCTGGTCCTACTTCGGAGAACGCGCTCTGGAGTATCTGGGCGGCCGTCGCCTCATTTATCCCTACCGCGTGCTCTGGGTGGCAGTAACCTTTATCGGCTGCGTGATTCCGAAGAGCAGCATCGTGTGGAATTTTGCCGATCTGGCCAACGGGCTCATGGCCTTGCCGAACCTCATCTGCATGGTCGGCCTCTCCGGTGTACTGGTGGCTGAAACCCGGAAATACCTCTGGGAAAAGCGCCTGTACGAGGTAGATGAGAGCCTCCTTTCTGAAAAAAAAGAAGAAAAAACAGAAAAAATTTGAAATTCGATGATAGAAAGCAACCTGTGAGGCCGTATCCCTTATAACAGTCCACCGGTCGCGGTGAAGGAGAGAGCGCCAGCGGCCATTCAAGGGAGGACTGAGTTTCATAGGTAGTAAGTTGGGCGGGGCATTGCTTCAAAGGCAATGCCCCGCTTACCTTTTGTCGCGCGGGGGAGGAGAAGGAATGAGTTTTCCCCTTTCCGTGCCGGATTCCCCCCCCTGGGCTTGCGGTGGTGGGGCAACTGTGATAATATAGCGCTGGTATGGGGAAGCGCATTCTCATTTTCGGAGCAAGCGGGCGCACCGGGCAGCTGGTACACAGGGCGGCCCTGCAGGAGGGGTATGAGGTGCTGGCACCGGCCCATGCAGAATGCCCGCTGGAGGAGGCGGAGCAGGTGAGCAGCCTGGTGCTGGGCTGCGGGGCGCAGCTGGTGGTGAATTGCGCGGCTGTAAGCGGCCTGGAGGCTTGTGCGGATAATCCGCTGCAGGCGCACCTGGTGAATGCGGTGGCCCCGGCCGCTATGGCGCTGGCCTGCCGCCATACGGGGGCGCGTTTTATTCATCTTTCCACGGATTATGTGTTGTGCGGGCGGCGTGCCGGCCTGAAGGACGAGACCGCCAGGTGCCGCCCCATCAACTGGTATGCAGAAAGCAAGCGTGAGGGTGAGCTGCAGGTGCTGGAAGCACTGCCTGCGGCGGTGGTGGCGCGTGTTTCCTGGGTATGCGGGAATCCGCAGAAGCCTTCGTTCATTGAAAGTAGCGTCGCGCGCGCGCTGGCGGGGCAGCCGCTGGCGGCGGTGGCAGACAAAGTATCACTCCCGACGGATGCGGCCGATATTGCGCGGGTTGTACTGGCTCTTGGCGCGGGGGATTACGCCGGCGTGGTGCATGTGTGCAGCAGTGGTGAGCCGCTGAGCTGGTGGAATTGCGCGCTGCTGGCTCTGCAGGAGACGCTTCGGCTGGGGGCTCTGCCGGTGCTGCCTGCCATGGAGCAGCAGAAGCTGGATGAAGTTCCCTTTTTCCGGGAGCCTCGCCCGCGTTACACCGGCATGAGCAATGCCCGCCTTACAGGGCAGCTGGGTATTCCGATGCCTTCTGCCGCAGAGACTGTGGCGCGGGTGGTGCAACGCTTTCTGGCGCAGCACGGAAGCTGAAAAAAATCCCGCGCTTCTGCCTGCCGGATGAAAGATTGCGGGGCTTGTTTCCGTATAAAAGATTGTATGAAATGGCGGTCTCTTCTCCTTACAGCAGCGGTATTGGGCATGTCGGCTCCGCTGCAGGCTCAGCAGACTGATTCTCTGCTGCCGGTTCTGGCGGCAGAGCAGCATCCTTTTCTGGAATGGGGAGGGGAATACCCCCGGTGGTCGCGGCTGACTCCGCAGCAGGGTGTGGCAGATATCCGCCTGGCGGTGGAACGCGCACGCCAGCGTATGGAGAGTATCTGCCGGGTGCAGCCGGAGCAGGCTGCCTGGGAAAACACATTTGGTGCCTTTGAGCAGGTGGAGCATGAGCTTTCTGCTGCCGAGGCCTTGTTGTACAATTTGTTCTGCCTGATGGATTCTCCGGAGGTGCGCGCGGCACAGGCTGAGGTGGCACCGCTGACGGCAGAGTTTTCTTCTTCCATCAGCTCGAATGAGCGGCTGTGGGCGGTCATGCGCCATGCGGCTTCCTGTGACTGGGTGCGCCAGTTGTCTCCTGCGCGCCAGCGCTATGTGCAGCAGGTGGTGGATTCCTTCAAGGACAGCGGGGCTGATTTGCCGGCAGATAAGAAGGCCCGTAAGATGCAGATTGAAAAGGAGCTTGCGGAGCTCCGCCTTCAGTTTGACAAGAATTGCAAGGATTCGGTGGATGCCTGGCAGCTGGTGGTGGATGATGTGAGCCGCCTGGCCGGGCTGAGTGAGGATTGGCTGGCCCGGGCGGCGGCCAAGGCGCAGGAGCGCGGGCTTGGCACGCCGGAGAAGCCTTGCTGGCTGGTGACGCTGGATTACGCCAGCGTGGGTGATGTATTGCGCTGCTGCGATGTGGAGGAAACGCGCCGCCTGTGCTGGGAGGGACGTTGCCAGGAGGGCAACACGGAAGAGTTTGATAATGAGCCGGTGGTGCACCGCGTGATGGAACTGCGGAGCGAGCTGGCCACCCTGCTGGGTTTTGGCACTTATGCCGACCTGGCTACGGCGCGCCGCATGGTGGGCAGCGGTGAGACGGCTCTGGATTTCGTGGATGATATGATGCGGAAGGTGAAGCCGTTTTTTGACCGCGAGGTGAATCAACTGCTCGAGATGGCATCCCGGGTGCAGGGACACCGCGTCAGCCGCATCAACCCCTGGGATGTGAGCTATTACCTGAACAAGCTGCGCGAGGAGGTCTGCCGCTTTGATTCGGACACCCTGCGCCCGTATCACAGGAAGGAGAATGTGGTGGCGGGTATGTTCTCCATTTTTGAGGGCCTTTACGGCATCCGCATCAGCGAGCTGCCTACCGCCTGCCTCAAGCCGGGCGAGGAACTGCCCGCCGGCACCCACGAAGTATGGCATCCGGAGGTAAAGCTTTATGCGATGTATGATGCAGCCAGTGGCCGGCACATGGGGTCATTCTACATGGATCTGCACCCCCGCAGTACCAAGCGCGATGGAGCCTGGGTAATGGGTATGCGCCACCATGGCAAGGCAGGGGAGTCCCGCTTGCCGCACCTTGTGGTTCTGGTGTGCAACCTCAAAGCGCCCACGGCAGATAAGCCGGCTTTGTTCACGCACCTGGATGTGCTGACTCTGTTCCACGAGTTCGGGCACACGCTGCACAGCCTGCTGAGTGATGCAGAGCTTACCTCGCACGCCGGTACCCGCGTGGCCCGTGATTTTGTGGAGCTTCCCAGCCAGCTGAATGAGAACTGGGTGTGGATTCCGGAGGGGGTGATGTCTTATGCCCGCCATTGGGATACAGAGGAACCGATGCCGGCAGACATGCTGCGGAAATTGCAGGAGAGCCGCTTTTTTATGCCGGCGGTGGACATTATGGCCCAGTTGCGAATGGCCAAACTGGATTTAGAGATGCACATGCACTATGATTCCAAATTCCGCGGGCGCGGGCTGGATGAAGCGACCCATGCTCTGCTGGATCCGTGGAATCTGCCGCTGAGCCAGGGCTCGCCTTCCATTATGCGAAGCCTGACGCATTGCATTTCTTCTGGTTATGCCGCAGGTTACTATTCCTACAAATGGGCTGAGGTGCTGGCGGCAGATGCCTACACGCGCTTTGAGAAGGAAGGCCCCACCAATACGGGTACCGGGGCGGATTTCCGCCGGGCGGTGCTTTCCACAGGTGGCAGCCGGGTGGAATCGGAATCGTTCCGCGCCTTCATGGGCCGCGACCCGAATCCGGATGCGCTTCTGCAGCAGCAGGGGATGATGGATTGATACAGGCCCGTTCCTGCATCTGCCCGGCGTGGTGGTTGCCTCGCGTGTGTACTTTATCATTGCGTTAGTGAAAAAACATGCTAAAGTAATGGCATGTCCGCAAAACGCTTTATTCTGAATGAGACGAGCTACCATGGCCATGGTGCTGTGGAGGCTATCGTGACCGAAGTGAAAGGCCGTGGCTTTACCAAGGCTCTGGTGGTGACTGATGCCGACCTGGTGAAGTTCGGGGTGGTGGCCAAGGTGACTGCTCTGCTGGATGCTGCCGGCTGTGCCTATGAGATTTACGACAAGGTGAAGGCCAACCCCAGCGTGGATGTAGTGACGGCTGGTGTAGAGGCTTTCAAGGCTGCCGGTGCTGATTACATGATTGCCATTGGTGGTGGTTCCCCGCAGGATACGGCCAAGGCTATCGGCATTATCATCAACAACCCGGAATTCTCTGATGTGGTAAGCCTGGAAGGCCTTGCCCCCACCAGGAACAAGTGTGTGCCCGTGATTGCCGTGGCTACCACCGCCGGTACAGCTGCTGAAACTACCATCAATTACGTGATTACCGATGAAGCCAAGCGCCGCAAGTTCGTGTGCGTTGACCCGCACGATATCCCTGTTGTGGCTGTGGTTGACCCGGATATGATGAGCTCCATGCCCAAGGGCCTGACCGCCGCTACCGGTATGGATGCCCTCACCCACGCCATTGAGGGTTACACCACCCTGGCTGCATGGGAACTGGCTGATACGCTCAACATCAAGGCTGTGGAACTTATTGCCAGGAGCCTCCGCAAGGCTGTGGAGAACGACCCCGACGGCCGCGAGGGTATGGCCCTGGGCCAGTACATGACCGGTATGGCCTTCTCCAACGTGGGCCTGGGTGTGGTGCATGGCATGGCGCATCCGCTGAGTGCTTTCTATAACACCCCCCACGGTGTGGCTAATGCTGTGCTCCTGCCCTATGTAATGGAGTACAACGCTGCCTATACCGGCGAGAAGTACCGCGAAATTGCCCGCGCCATGGGTGTGCAGGGTGTGGATGCCATGAGCCAGGAGGAATACCGCAAGGCCGCCATTGAGGCAGTGAAGCAACTCTCCATTGATGTGAATATTCCCCAGACTCTCGCTGAAATCGGCGTGAAGGAGGAGGATCTGGAGGCTCTTACCGATGCCGCTATGGCCGATGTCTGCACCGGCGGTAATCCCCGCCCCTGCACCTGGGATGAGGTGCTGGGCGTGTACAAGACCGCTTTTGGTAAGTGATTGATTATCCTGAATGTTAGAAATAGCACCTGCCGGCCTGGTGGCCGGCAGGTATTTTTTTTGATTATGCTTGATTTTTTTGTTTACAGAGGAAAAAAATTGTTGTAGTGTAGCACGGTGAACGTGGTATAGGTATACGATGGTTCACAAATTTAATCTCAAGACTACATATCTGACAGTTATGAAAAACAAGCTCGTTCTTAGCCTTCTTGCCGCTGCCGCTGTTGTTCTGAGCAGCTGCGGTGCTCCCCGTGTTGGTGCTCTCTTCACCGATATCTCCGCTCCCGTTACCGCCACTTCCTCCGGTGGTTCCCGCGTAGGTACCGCTCAGTCCCAGTGCATCCTGGGCCTCGTTGCCACTGGCGACGCTTCCATCGCTGCTGCTAAGCGCAATGGTGGCATCAGCACTGTGAGCTCCGTTGACGAGAAGATTCACTCCATTCTGGGTGTAATCACCACCTACACCACCACCGTACGTGGCAACTAATATTCTTTAAGGAATATTTGAATTTTGAAAGCCCCGGAGGAATTGTTCCTCCGGGGCTTTTTCTGCTTGTATCAGGAGTAATCAGAACTTGAATACACCCTGCATCTGCATGACAAAGGCACCATCGTCGCCATCGGTTGCATGAATGGGGTTGAAGATGTACTGCAGGTCAGGCTGCAGGTAGAAGGTCGGGGTAATCTGCATGACCATGCTGAGCTCCAGACCATATTCATCCTTATGCACCATGGGTTTCTGGTTGGAGGCAGCGCGCTGCCAGAGGAAACCGAAGGAGATGTTCTCGTAGTTGCTGCGGCTGCCCCAGCCGCTTGCGGTGAACGGCCCCTGGAGCATGAGACCGGCGGTGGCGCATATTTTGTTGCCGGTAAGAGCAGCTGCGTCCTGGTTCATGTATCCGGCACGGGTGAAGAAGCCCAGCGGTGAGTTCTTGCCCAGTTGCTGCTGAATGTTGATGCCGCCGCCCAGGCCGCAGTTTCCTTCGTTGTCGAGCATGGTGTACTGGAGCCGGTAGGTGCCGGGGCCCATGCCCAGCACATCCTCAAAGATGAAGCCGGCTTCGACGATGTGCATCCAGTAGTTGCTGCTCAGGTCATTGAAGGGATTGTGGTTTACCTGGGTGTTGGTGCTGGAGGTGGCATACATGGCGTAGAAGCTGTCGCAGGGCTGCCAGGCGGTCAGGAATCCCAGGTTGCCCCAGGTGAGGGGCAGGGCGGGGTTGTAGGCAAAGCTCTGGTTAAGCAGACCGCCGCCGGACCAGCCCGGAGTGTATGCGTTCTGGTCCAGGTAGTTGCTCTGGTCTATGGTGCCGACCATGGCGACCCACTTGCCGTTGAAGCCGCTGTATCCCAGCGCTACCTGCGGCAGGAACACACCCTTGCTGCCGCGCAGGTTACCCTGTGGGTTGCTCAGGGAGCCCAGCGTGGTCTGGGCGCTGCGGTGGCGTTCACTGAAATTGGTGCCTTGTCCCCAGTCGGCCTCGAAGGTCAGGAAGACGCCCTGGCTGTTGTCGCAATCCTTGGCCAGGAACCAGGTGCCGGTGAGCGAGCTGTTGAATGAGGAGAACTCACCCTGCTGACCGCGGGGTCTGGGGTGGACGGCAGCGTAGTTGTAGCTCATGGTGAGGTCGTACTGCAGGCCCATCTGGCTCAGGGTATTCTTGACTTTCTGGGCACCTCGTGAAACCGGGCAGGAGCTGAGCAGCCCGCCGGGTTCAACGCAGGTGTTGCCCGGTACAAAGAGACTATCCAGATACGGCATGAACTTCTGCGGGGTAGCGGGCAGGAAGCGCCAGCCGTGACAGGGTGCCTTGCTCTGGTCCTCATCGTGCATGCGGCTTTGCTGCAGCACAGCAGGAGCAGTGGGTACGCCCAGGTGGCGGCGCGCCTGCTGCTTATGGGTGTCAACAGTACCTACGGCGATGATTTCGATGAATTCCGGGTTCCACCCGTAGGAGGTGTCCAGGTATTGTGAGGCTGATTGAGCCCCGGCCGTCCCGGCCACGGCTGTGGCCGCCAGCATGTAGCAGAGTGATGTTGCTTTCATGGTTGCCGTGTAGACCGGCAGCCACACGTTAATGTTTCAAAACAAGTAGATTTTCGGCATCAGGTGGCAGACCAGAGCTGCATGAGCTCTGGCGGCAGCGTGGTCAGGAAGCGCGAGGGTGGGCAGAATTGCGCGTCGTAGCTGCGCCCGTTGTCCCGCGGGAAGGAGAGGTAGAGCTGGTCCTGAGCACGCGTAACGGCCACATAGAATAAGCGGGTTTCTTCCTCGATGTCGGCGCTGCTGCCGCTTTCGATGACCCGGCGGTGGGGGAATTGCCCCTCACCCAGGAAAATAATGAAGACGACCTTCCATTCCAGCCCCTTGGCCTGGTGAATGGTGCTCAGGGTTACACAGTCATCGTCATCTGCTGCCGGGGTGTCCACCTCGCTCAGCAAGGCTATCTGTGCCAGGAATTCCTCCAGGTTCTCCTCCTGCCCTACATTGCGGGCCAGCTGGGCCAGGTCTTCGGCCCGTTCCTCATAGTTGTCGTATGTGTGGCTCAGGTAGGGCACCAGATACGCGTGTACGGCGTTTACCAGCTCTGCCGGCAGCAGGGTGTGGTCTGCCGGGTGCAGGCTGTCCATGAGGCTCAGGAAGGCTGCCCAGTGGGGTTTTATGGCGGGTGCGACCCTGACGGCGGGTTCCATGATAGCCGAATGGGGTTCGCTGAGGGCAATCTGGCCCGGGTGGGCGGCGGCCCAGTTTTCGTAAGCCGCCAGCCATTGTGCCCACATACGCCCGGCGGTGGCTTCTCCTACGCGGGGAAAGGTGCTGGCAATCCGGCGGAAGGCGATTTCATCACGCGGGTTGCAGAGCAGCCGCAGGAAGGCTACCACGTCCTTTACGTGGGCTTGTTCAAAGAAGCGCAGGCCGCTGGTGATGCGGAAGGGAATGTGGCGGCGGGTGAGCTCCATCTGCACATCCATGCTGTGGAAGTGGGCGCGGTAGAGAATGGCGATATCCTTGCCGGCTATGCCGCCATCCATCAGTTCGTCAATGCGCTGCGCCACATAGATGGCTTCTGTGCGGTTATCGGGGGCGGGTACGACGGCGGGTTTGAACTCGCTGCCGTTGCGTGCGGGTTGCAGTTCCTTGAGAATCTGGTTCTCATTGAGCGCAATGGCGGCATTGGAAAGGGCCAGGATGGGCGGCAGGCTGCGGTAGTTGGTGGTGATGCGGTAGACCTCTGCCTGGGGGTATTGCTCGCGGAAGCGCAGAATGTGCTGCACATCTGCCCCGCGCCAGGAATAGATGCTCTGGGCATCATCCCCCACGGCCATGAGGCAACTGCCCCGCCCGCCGGCCAGCAGGCGCACAATGGCATCCTGCGGGGTGTTGGTGTCCTGGTATTCATCTACCAGGACGTGCTGGAAGCGTTCCTGCAGCGCCGTGCGGATATCGGCGTGTTCCTGGAGCAGCCGCAGCAGGTTGGTGAGCAGGTCGTCAAAGTCCATGACGTTGAGCGCACGCTTGCGGGCGGTGTATTCGGTGTAGATTTTGCCGATGGTGTCTTCGTGTGCTTCCAGATAGGCATATTCCTGGCTCAGCACCTGGTGCCAGTCTGTGGCTGTATTGACGGCCAGGCTGTGCAGAGAGAGCAGGAGTTCAGGCTTCGGGAAGCGGTCTGCCTTGGTCATTTTACCGGCAAACTGCTTTACCAGCGATTTCATGAGGGCGCGCTGGTCGTCCGAATCAAAGATGGTGAAACCCGGCAGGTAGCCCAGGCGGTCTGCATGGCGGCGCAGCAGGCGGTTGGCGATGGAGTGGAAGGTGCCGCTCCAGAGCTGCCCGGCATCTGCCCCGGTAAGTTCCGTCACGCGTTCCAGCATCTCGCGTGCGGCTTTGTTGGTGAAGGTGAGCAGCAGGATGCGCCAGGGGGCTACCCCATGCTCCAGCAGCCATGCCACGCGGTAGGTGAGGGTGCGGGTTTTGCCGCTGCCGGCCCCGGCTATCACCAGCGCCTGCGGCGCTGTGGTGGTTACAGCGGCATATTGCTCCGGGTTGAGTTCAGCGGCATAATCGTGCGCCGGGGTGGTGGGGCGCAGCGAGGGCATCATGATTCGAAGTCGAGGTAGATTTCAGCACGGCGGTTCTCACCGCGGACGTAGTCAATCTGCTCGGTGGTATCTTCTGTGGTGTAGAAGCGGCGGGGCTGGCTCTTGCCCATACCTTCGGTGGAAATCTGTTGTTCGTTGACCCCGTAGGAGACCAGGGCGGCCTTCACGGCATCGGCGCGGCGGATGGAGAGTTCCAGGTTGTATTTCTCGGAGCCCACATCATCGGTGTGACCGCTGATTTCAAGCATACCCTTGCTGGCCTTGAGCAGCTCGGCCACAATCTGCAGCTGGCGCATGGAGCGCGGGGTAAGCACAGATTCGTTGAACCCGAAGAACAGGGCCAGGGAGTCGCCGCCCTTGGGGTTCTTCACAATGGGGAAGTAGTGGCCGCCTTCTTCGGTGGCAATGCTCTCGTAGCTGCTCAGCAGGGCATCAAGAGCCACGGCTTTCACGCGCCAGGGGCCTTCCTCGGTGCGGGTGAGCTCCATGCCTACATTGGCAGGGCGGGTGCTGACGGGGGAGAGCACGTACACGAGGTACCCGGCGTTGTTTTCTGTGGTGAAGGTGTTGCGGATGGGGGCCTGCTCGCGCAGCTTGAATTCACCTTCTTCAAAAATCATGCAGAGACCGGCCACGGTGGCATCTGATACCTGGGTACCGGTTACCATGGTGCGGGCTATGGTCATATCACCCCGGCGCACGGCTTCTACAAAGCCTTCTGCCACGGTGATGGAATCGGCGGCGTCGTCGAGCTTGGTCTTGTCGGAGGCGGAGGGCTTGGCGGCTTCGATATAGGTTTTACCGCTCTTTTCACGCACCACGTCGATGAGAAGGTCTTCACCACCGTTTTCAGCAATCAGGCGGTAGCGGGTGACGCGGTCGCCATTGGGGCGGCGGCTGTTGCCTACTTCTTCTACAGCTTTCACCTTGTTCTTGGTGCCCCAGGCGGCCAGCTGTTCAGCGGCTTCCGGGGTGATTTCTCCTTTCTCGAGCAGTTGCTTGAGCGCAGCGGCGGGGTCCTTGGCCTGCAGGACGGCGGCGGCTGTCAGGGCAGATTTGTGTTCGGCGTTGCGGGGTGTTTCGCTCAGCTTGAGTTCCTCGGGCTGCGGGGTTTCCGGCTGGGGTTCCTCTGCCGGAGCGGGTTCTGCCACAGGACTGGGTTCTGTTACGGGAGCAGGTTCTACCACGGGGGCGGGTTCCACTACGGGGGCCGGGGCGGGTTCTACTACGGGCTCGGGTTCTTCTGCCGGTGCAGGGGCGGGTGCGGGGGTGGTGGCAGCTGTGCTGGCGGCCTGTGCAGCGGCTTCATCGGCCTGGTGGTCGGCTTGCTTCTTCAGCAGGAAAAAGACACCGGCACACACACCGATGGTGGCCAGGAATGCACAGAGGAAGAGTAAGATGTTGCGTTTCATATCGAAAATGGGAATCAGAGGAATTGTGAAGGCTTGACGGGGATGGTGCCGGCGGGCATATCGGCTGCCGGGGTGGCGGGCTGCTGCAGGGCGGCTTCGCGTACACGGAGGCGGCGGATGATTTCATAGGCATCCGGCACGGCGGGTGCCGGGTGGGTGGCAATGAGTTTCTGGGGGTTCAGGCGGTTCATGGTGCCACTCTGCGAGTAGGCCGGTTGGCCGGCTTCCGTGCAGATGGAGGAGATGGCTTCGAAATGCAGATGGGCCTTATAGTGGCCGTTGGCTGTGCCGATGGTGCCGATGGGTTCGCCACGGCCTACCAGTTGGCCAAGGCGCACGATGCTGGTGTTCAGGTGGGCATAGAGGGTCTGGATGACGCGGGTTTCACCGGGCAGGCGGTGGGCCAGTACCACAACTTTGCCCCATTCGGGAGAGGGTTCACCCGTATAGACGACCAGCCCGCGTGCGGAGGCGTTGACCGGCAGGCCGAGGTCGGTGTCTTCACCGCCGATGCCGTTGATGTCGCAGCCGGTGTGGTGGCCGCCCCGGGGGGCATTGTGGGTGTTGAAGGGCTGGGCATCGTACACAAAGCCGCCGGCAGCTGTGCCACAGGGAGACTGGAAGCCGTCTGTCTCGGGTATGAGGGCCAGCTGGTGCGGGGTGAGCAGTACCAGGCCGGGCAGGAGTTTCTCCGGCAGGGTGGCAGGGGGGGTATCCTGCCCGTATATACCTGCAATAGCAGCAGATACAGGGGCCTCATCCCCATCGCTGTTCAGGAAGGCAATAACCCCGGCCGCTATGGCTCCTACGCCCAGGAGCCCTAGCGTGAACAAACGCAGGGGTGTAAGAAATCGCTTACCTGACATGCTGCCCTCAATTATACTGTCAATACCCCCACCTGACAAGCCTAAAGAAGTGCATAATGAAGAGGTCGCATTCGGACAAAAATATGCACACCGAAATGCAAAAATTGGGGGCAGAAAAGAATAGCGCGGACAAAAATGCACACTATAATGTGTGTATGGTCTTAAAAATAAAACAACAGGATGCCATAGTTCTGCTTCTTCAGGCAAAAAGAGAGTATCGATTACTGAGGGGGAAGAAGGCTCGCGG
>CAJGDB010000037.1 GCA_904502165.1 uncultured Akkermansia sp. | reverse complement strand
ATGAGCAACTACACATCCACGACTCTCACAGAAGGAACACTCCGCTGCCGCACCAGCTTTCCGCAGGGTAAGGCAGAATTCACCACCGATGTAAGCACTGCTCTGGGTGGACACGGCGAACAGCCCTCCCCCGCCCAGCTGTTGGCCGCCGCCGTAGCCAGTTGCATGGCCAGCATGATGGATTACCTGGGTAGCCGGCGCGGCATCAACACCATCGGCATCAGCATTGATGCCGGGTACGAGGAAGGGCACAACGGCATCACCGCCTTGAAATTCCATATCACCGTACCACATGCCACCAATGCAGGCGAGCGAGCCTTGCTCGAAACCGCGGTGAAGAACTGCCCGGTGGGAGCCGCCATTGCACCTACAGTGGAAAAGAAGATTTCCTGGACCTGGGCTGAATAAGATATCAGGCAGACTAGCAGAAAACCAGACAATAGAGAGAAAAGCAACCGGGAGAGGCATAGTGTGTGGCCTCTCCCGGTTTTGTGTCTGCTCAGAACCTGTCGCTACAGTCCTTCATGCCTCATGGCTCAGAAATGATACGGGCATTCGGGGAAAGCCCGTATATCTGAGGTTCATACATGAGCTGAGCCTGGGCAGGAGGAGCCATGGAAGAACCCGCGCGCTTCACGCGGGCATAATAGCGCATGTTGAGCAGATCCCGCCCCTCCCACCGGGTGCAGAAGCCACGCACCCGGTCGGCCAGGTACTCGCGGTGGTCAAACCAGAAACTCCACTCCAGCGGCTCCAGTCCGGCAGCCTGTCCCGGTACCTGTGGGTTGATGGCCTCCATGCAGGCAGGCATATAGTCCTCCAGCACCAGGTACTTGAGCTCATCTGCCACCTTGGCGCAAGTGAGTGTCACGCGCACCACATCGCCCACCTTGAACGAGGAGGCCGGGCGCCAGATACCATCCACGCCCCTGGTTTCATACAGGCGGGTCACCTGCAAACCGCATTCGGTTACGCCGGGATAATCCGATGCAGGCGGCAGTGCCCGCACCCGCAGGGTGGCGTATACCGTACCATTCCTGGCTGACAGCGTTGTGGGGAGCGACTTCATCTCCTGCCCAGGTTGCCAGGGAAGCGGAACCGTAGTGCTCCCCCGGCCGAGTTCAAGCACCGAACCATCCTGCAAGAGCAGAGCAGCCCCACCGCCCTGCTCTTTCCCGAGCTTCAGATATTCCACCAGAGCAAAAAGGTTCCAGGCATTGCTCTGTGTTGAGCCGTGGCGGTAATCGCGCGCAATCGTTCGAAGCCACGTACGGAACGCTGCATCTGCACCGGCGGGATTCTCCAGCATACTCAGCATGAACTTCACGCCCGCCCTGGTCTCGCGATGCAGCGAATCCTTCTTCTCATCCTCCTCCAACGCCTCGCGCAGAATATCCTTCATCTGCCCGGTCTTACCACGCGTGCGGGCAATGGCAAAGCGGGTGCGGTAATTTTCCTCATTGGCAGAGGCGCACCAGAGGTAGCGGAACAGCCTATCCAGGCTTTCCTCCGGCACCTCATGCCCCTGTTCCCGGGCCAGCTTCAACACGTAAGCAGCATGAGCCGTAGCCCACAGGGAAGAATGCTCCCAGCCCCCCCAGTAGGAAAGCCCGCCATCCTGACACTGCCGGCGCAGCAGTTCTGCAATACTTTCCTGCACCACCTTCCGGGCTTCCTCCGGAGAGACGCGTGCCATTCCCGGGCAGAAGGGAGCCAGCTGATCATACAGCAGCCAGGGAATAAGGGCAGAAGCCCGCTGTTCCGTGCAACCATAGGGGTATTCCAGCAGGAAATCAGCCGCACCGGCCAGATGCAGCAGCGGATTGGCAGAAGCCACCAGCTCCAGCCTGCCCCGGGAGGCCACACCCACCGCATCCCCCAGCAGAGAAGCCAGAGGAAGCGAGGCATCGCCAGAACTCAGAACGACCCGATGCGTTTCCTTGAGGACAGGAGCGGGGAAGCGGACCATGAATTCCCCCTGCACAGCATCGCTACCGGGTTTACCCAGCGCCGTCCAGCGCAGCTGCTGAGTCCCTTCCTCTGCCGCCTTGAAATCAAAGTACAGCGTACCGCCCTGCCGGGCATCCAGCGTTATTTCCTGCGCGGCAGATGCTCCCTCCATAGTTACTTTCCACGTACCCGGTTCATCTGTATTATTAACAATGGAAAGAGGCAGGCGAAGCGTATCTCCCAGGCTCATGAAAAGAGGTGTGCCAGGGGTCAGCATCACCGGCTGAGCCACCGTGAATTCTCCCGTTGCCGAACCGAAACGCCTGCCATCATCCCCCACAGCTACAGCATAGACCCGGTAAGTAGTCAGAGTATCCGGCAGGGTCAGCTGCACCGCGAACGAGCCGTCCGCCTGTGTCTGCAAAGCCCCCTTCCATACGGCCACCGGTTCAAAATTCGTACGCAGACGCGGCGGCCTCCCCTCTGTGCTCCCAGCTTCTGCATCATCACCAGCAACGGTGCAGCATGGTGCCGGCGCACAGGCTTCATACCCCATAGCATCATCCACCATATTTGCGACAGCCCGCTTCGCCTTGCGCGAAACCATCCCCAACGCCCCGGCTCCCCACATATAGCGAGAGCCGTTCAAACGGCCCGACAGCGGCATGAAACCGGAATCCGACATATTCCCCGGAGACAAGGAATAGCCGCGGCCAACGATATCGCCCCGCCAGAAAGCAGGCAGGAAATGCATTGCAGGAGTTCCGGAGGCTTTCCCCTCCGGGCTATTATAACTCAGTCTGAAGCCCGGCACGCTCCGTTCATAGAAACAGCGTTCCGGATCCGGCCGTTCATAACGGCCAACGGAGAGCATGCCGGCATCCACCGCATACAGCGTGACTGCAGCCCTGGCCGGAGTCTTTCCGGCCAGCACGCGCCCGGAAAGGGTGATTGTTTCTGCCGGACGGCATACCTGCTGCGACACCCCCAGCTCTACCGCCAGATGATACCGGCAGATGGGAATAAAGCAAGTACCGGAGACGTGGGTGGCCGTGCCAGCCGGAGTCTCACGAGGCAGCACTACTGTTACCCGCAGGGAACCCTCCTCGCCCTCGAGAAGCGGAAGTTTCAGCGTGTTCCATCCCTTCTTCACCGGCATGGTCAGGTGGCGGTCCTTCTTTCTGCATGTCAGCACCACATGGGCCACGGCATCACGGCTGGCATTCAGGCGCATATCCACGGCGTTTTCCACAGGGGCCAACTGCAGTTCCGACGACGAGACAGGAGCAAATGGACGGGGATAGGCGAGGCGAAGAGAGGCCACGCGTCCGGCAGCATCGCGCCCCTGCACCAGAACAGTATCAGGCGTACCCGTCCATTCCTCTGCTCCTGGCAGGGGTGTACCCTGCCAGTTCTGAGCCGGTACCAGCAGCGTTTTCTCACAGCATACGGTTTCATGCCGCTTCATCAACCCCAGGCCGTTTGGTCCGGGTTCAGGCTTCTCTTCACTATCCACCAGCCGCACCTGCACCTCCTGGGTTCGCTCCAGGGGCCGCAGCGTGCGCGAATCATACAGGAACAGGCTATCCCCGCGAAGCTCCATATAAAAATCTGCCGGGAAAATGTGTTTCCGCACAGGGATACACTCCACATACTCCTCCCGGTCGTTTGCCACAGAGCCGCGCACAGCGATGATGCCCGCGGCCCGCTGCTGCTCCGTCACCTGCCGCTTCACCTCAGCCATGCCGGCAGCATCCAGCGATAGCTGTATTTCCTCCTGACCCAGATTCAACACACACTTTCCTCCAGCCAGGGGAGTTCCGCTATAATCCACCGCCTCCACCTTCACGGTATATTCCTGCGGGGCCACGGGCTCAACCTCCAGCTTGAGCTGAACCTTGAATGCATCACGCCGGAACACCTGGCAGGCCACCACCTGCCGGCAGCGGATGCTCCCGCATGTGACTTCTACCTCATAGTTTCCGGCAACATCGTCCTCCCCCTCCGGCAGAGTGAATGTTGTATCCAGAGCTCCATATTCGCCCAGCGATAACTCGCGGGACTCCAACTCCGAACCATCCGGGCGGCGCAGAATCACCCGGGCCACCTTTTCTTCAGGCACCGCGCAGCTGCCATCCGGCAGCTGCCGCCGCAACACCGCCCGGCAATGCACAGAATCCCCCGGGCGATATATCGGGCGGTCAAGAATGAGCATGGTCGAGTGAGACTCTCCGTTCCCTCCCCGGCGCGAGGAATAGCTGCGCGGCATCCTGACCATCACCATATCATCCCCGGCACGCACCACTATCTTGCAATCGCCTCTCCAATCCTCTGGCAGCCAGGCTATTCCATTTTCCAGCACCAGACGATGAGGTTGCTGGTTTTCATCCTGGTATGAAATACTTCCCTGCTGCACCGGACTGCCATCTGAGTAATGATTCACCATGATGGCACGCTCAGCAATGGTGACATTCAAATCCGTAACCTGCACCACGACATCGGTATGAGAATTCAGCGATTCCTCTGCCCGGTCATTCAGACGCAGGGCACGCTGCACACATTCATTGGGCTGAGACTCCAGGCGCAACAGATACATTCCGGGAGCCGGCTCCCCCCCGGTGACATCATCGAGTTTCAGTACCAGCTCATCCTGGAAGCGCATACCATCCTTCCCGGTCTGCAGCAGATGCGGTTCATAGGCCTGCGCGTCCTTCAGCACCATACGACTGCGGGCAGCGGACTGCCGGAGCTTTGCGCGCGTTTCCTTCAAACGCTCCTCCCTCTGCTCCAGCTCCGATTCACGCACACTCATCCCCCGCCATTCGCGGGCATCCAGCAGATCGGCCTCCAGCTTGTCTGCAACCAGGCGGGCCGTACTTTCCAGAGAATGCCCGAGAGCGCTGGCGGTCATCTCGTAAGGCAGACGCCAGGCACTCACCTTTACAGCGGCAAGATTGGCACAGGGCATACGCAGGCAGCGGGCCCCTTTCCGGGGCACAATCATATCACGACCATGGCAGAGTTCCGGCCATGCCGGATTCAACGCAATCCTGTGCCGGTGACTTCCCGACATTTTCCACCCCAAATACGAAGTCGTCTCCTCCGGCAGCACTACATCCAGCAGAACGGGTGCGGCTGCTGATACCTCCACCGCAAAACCACGAGCCCGGCCCGGGGCCACATAAATCAGCGGATTTTCCTGCCGGGAGCGGAATGTCCCCATCTGCCCCACCGGTGGCACTTCTTCTATCCCTGCGTAGCGGAACTCTATTTCACGGCCATCCAGCACGAGCTTTTTCTTTGCATTCCCATCAGCCTGCGCTTCTACATTCCCCACAGCCCATACCATGCGTTCAAATAAACCAGGCATATCAGCAGCCTTCACAGGGGCACTGAATAAGACCCTCAGGTATGTTTTTCCGTCACGGCACACCCAGTCCACACCGCTGCCCAGCTCCGGCTCCGGGGTTGCATATTCACAAACTGGATAACAGTCTGAAAAACCCTCGCCTGCCTCCAGCAGCAAATGCCATTCCTTATCTGTATCCAGCGGCTTCTTCGGCCGCACAACCACGTGTCCCGGCAGGGGGGAATCCTCTTGCAGGGATTTCCAGACAGACTCTCCCCGGTTCTGCAGCACTTTAAGCGAATCGTCCCCGATGCCCTGCCGCAGATAAGCAGGTTCCACCCCCGCCTCCACCTGCTCATTATAATATATCTTGCCTGAAACAAAGCGTCTCCGGGCTTCCCGGAAAACGAAGCGCAGGGGAGAATCTGCGGATAATCCCCGGCTTTCCTTTGTTGTCTGACGCTCTGCACACACCATCACTCCCAGCCCCCGTTCATCCATGAAGGGTCGCCCGCGTAATCCGTCCGGCGGACAACGGAAGTTGCAAGCTTTGTCAGGAGCCACAGCTCCGCCAAGATACCGGGTACCAGGGCGCAACTTCAACTGGAACGAAGTCTCGCAGGAAGTCCCTTCTGCAAATCTCACCACCAGGCAGTCCTGGTCCCGCCAATGAGGGATGGGAGGATGCTGGCTGTCACCGCTTATCTGAAGAATATCCAGCCCCAGTTCTTCCGCGCTCAGAGAGTCTTTATCCTCCCTGCCCCCATTCTCCACAACAGTATGGCTCACCAATGGTTCGGCAAAGTGGAACTGCACTTCCTGCCGGTATTCATCACTATGAATACGGCAGAGCCCCCCCTCTTCCGCCGCCAGCGGCAGAGAAAGCATCAAGCCCGATAAAATCAACAACAAACGCTTCATTTCCTCTCATTCTAGCAAATACCACTACCCAGACAAGAAAAAACAATTTTTTACCCATATTGGATTTTTTTCTAAAAAAAGGCTTGATTTGCTGCAACAGATACGTATAATAGCCCCCGCTTTCACGGAAAACGTGGAAATGCAAACGCGGATGTAGCTCAGTGGTAGAGCGCAACCTTGCCAAGGTTGATGTCGTGGGTTCGAATCCCATCATCCGCTCTCCAGAAACACGCGGATGTAGCTCAGTGGTAGAGCGCAACCTTGCCAAGGTTGATGTCGTGGGTTCGAATCCCATCATCCGCTCTCCAGAAATATCGCGGATGTAGCTCAGTGGTAGAGCGCAACCTTGCCAAGGTTGATGTCGTGGGTTCGAATCCCATCATCCGCTCTTCGTCCGGAAGACCTGCCCATGCAGGTCTTTTTTGTTTTCCGGAACACACAGCCGGAGTACAAGAAAAGACCCTTCTGCCAGCAAAGCAGAAAGGCCTGATTTAGCAAGAAAGTGCGGCGACTGCTAACTCTCTATACCCTGTCTGTCGTACAGGTCCCTATAGAGCGGGCAGGAAGCATACAGCTCCTCGTGAGTTCCATCACCCACGATACGGCCATAATCAAACACCAGGATACGATGTGCGTTGCGGATGGTACTGAAGCGGTGTGCAACAATGAGAGTCGTGCGGCCCTGGGCCAGTTTGTCCAGTTCCTCCTGAATCTCACGCTCGCTTTCCGCATCGAGAGAAGCGGTTGCTTCATCCAGAATGAGAATGGGCGCATTCTTCACAAAGGCACGGGCAATGGCCACGCGTTGGCGCTGCCCCCCGGAAAGGCCGGCTCCCCCCTGCCCGAGCTCCGTATCAATCCCCCTGGGCTGGGCATCCAGGAACTTCGACACAGCCGCAGAATCTGCAGCAGCCATGATTTCCTCGTCGCTGGCATTCATGCGCCCCAGGCGGATATTCTCCCGGATAGTACCAGCAAACAGCAGAGCCTGCTGCCCGACAAGCGAAAGCTGTTCGCGCAGGTCATGCGAATCGAGCTCGCGCACATCAATACCATCTACCTCAATCGCGCCGGAAGTCACCTCGTAAAAGCGAGGAATCAGGGAGGCAAAGGTGGTTTTGCCAGACCCGCTGGGGCCCACAAGACCCACAATCTGCCCGGAAGGTATCGTCAGATTCACCCCCCGCAGAACCAGTTTTTCCGGGTCATAGCCGAAGCTGACATCGCGGAATCGGATTTCACCCCGGGCGCGACCGTCAAACTTTTTCGGATGTTCAGGCTGAGGAATGGTGTTGGGCTCATACATGACTTCAGCCAGGCGCTTCAGCGCCCCCTGAGCCTCATTGAAGCGGTTCCATGCCGTGCCGGCCCGTTTCATGGAATCGAACATGAAGAACAGTGAGGCCGCAATCGCCATGAAATCTGTAAGTGTCAGGCCGCACATACGCCCCCGCACCAGCAGGAAAGCCAGCGCCAGCGCCGTGACAACCTCCATGACGGGAATCAGAGCCTTCTGGTATTTCACCAGCTTGACAAGATTTGTCTGGAGACGGCCGGAAACCTCACGGAAATCCTGAATCTCTCGCTCTTCCATAGCATAGGCTCGCACTTCGCGCTGATTCTCCAGATTCTGCTGAACGGTTGTATTCAGTTCACCCAGGCCCTGCTGGGCTCGCTGGGATTTCTGCGAAATGCGCTTGCCAAACTCCATGATGGGCCAGGCAGCCAGCGCAATGAAGATAAGATTCACCAGAAACAGGACACCCTGCCCAGAGCTTACCAGAAGGAAGATAAAGGCTGCAATGGAACAGAACGCCGTAATAGGTTGTTTGATGAGGTCATTCGATACTGTGGTCAGAATGTTCTGGACGTTGGATGTATCTGCCAGAATGCGGCTGATGACATCGCCTTTACGGCGGCTTTCCATGAAAGCGATGGGGAGCTCCTGCACGCGGCAGAACACCTGCATGCGGAGCGTTTCCAAAATACGAATTCCGAGAATATTCACCAGCACCGCATTGCCCCACATGGCCAGTCCGCGCACCACAAATACCGCAGGCATGGAGGCACAGGCCAGCAGCAGCAAGGCATCCGGAGAAAACGACTGCAGCGCCGGTATCACGTTAAGCAATTCCGGGGTAGAAGTCTCGTTCCCTCTGAATACAACAGGGAAAACGTATTTCACCATGAAAGGCACACCGGCACCACTGGCAGCAGCGGCCACGGCCCCCGTAACAAGCACCAGGACAAACAGTCCGATATGCGGCAACATAAACCGCTTCCAGAAATAAATCAGAGTTTTCATGCTTCTGCCTCCTTTCCTTTCTCCTCTTCTGCCTGGCGCACCTGTTCATCATACAGGTTGCGGTAGAGAGAGCATTGCTCATACAGCTCCGCATGCGTGCCATCTGCAATAATGCGGCCCTCTTCAAAGACAAGGATTCGCTGTGCCATACGGATGGTGCTGAACCGGTGGGCAATTACAAAGGTCGTATGCCCCTTTGCCAGCTCCTCCAGCTCGGTCTGAATGGCCGCCTCGCTCTTCATATCCAGAGCAGAGGTCGCTTCATCCAGAATGAGAACCGGGGCATTCTTCAGGAATGCACGGGCAATGGAAACACGCTGGCGCTGGCCACCGGAAAGCCCGGCACCGCCCTCGCCCAGAACCCGGTCGTAGCCTTCGGGTGTCTGCTCGGCAAACTCATCAACCCTGGCCTGACGGGCGGCGGCCAGCACATCCTCGCGCGTGGCATCCGGGCGCCCGGCGCGGATATTCTCATAAATGGAGGCATGGAACAAGGCCGCAAACTGCGAGACAAGGCCGATGCTCTGCGTACGGTCTGACCGCGAAATATCGCGCACATCCACCCCGTCTATCTTCACCGCACCGCTGTTCACATCATAGAATCGGCAGATAAGGTTAATGAATGTCGTCTTGCCGGAACCACTGGGGCCTACCAGAGCCACCACCTGCCCCGCAGGAATATGCACATTCACATCGCGCAGCACGACCTTCTCCTCATTATAGCCGAAACTTACACCCTCAAAATCGACTGAGCCGCTCACGGGCATAGATAATCTGGCAGGCTCTGCCGGCTCCGGTGTCTCATCCACCGCATTCAGCACCTCGTTGATGCCTTCGATTCCCACAGCCATGACCTGGCAGTTATTCGCGACCGCACCAAGATGCTTGATGGGCTCATAGCAGAAATAGAAAGCAAAGGCAATGGCCGAGAACTGCTCCAGCGTCAGGCCGTCACTACACCCGCGATACAGGGAATAGGCCAGCGCAAGAGCCGATACCACCTCCACAGACGGGGAAACACTCTGTTTCCAGGCATTCATGCGGATGATGATGGAGTTGAACCGGCGGATGCAGTCGCGCAACAGGGATTCCCGGTAAGATTCCAGATTAAACGCGCGCACCTCACGCTGGGCAGAGAAGGTCTCTTCCACCACCGTCGTGATAATGCCCATATCCTTCATAGCCTTACCCATGTGCTTTGCCATTTTCTTACCTACCAGACGCACCAGCGGCACACAGGCACAGGAAATCAGCAGATTTCCCAGCAGAATGGCACTTTCATCATTGGAACAAGCCGCATAAACAAGATAACCAACCGCTGAGAGCAGCGTCAGGGGCTGAATCACCAACTCATTGAAAATAGTCACCATCCCCTGCTGCGCCATCTGGGTATACTGGAGTACCACCGTCATCAGGTCACCACGGCTACGGCGGTCATGGTATGAGAAGGAGAGCCACTGCAGGCGGGCAAAGACATCTACACGCAGCTCCATGAGCGCCTCGGTTCCGGCGCGGGTAAGCAGGTAGGTATTGGAGTAGGTAGCGAGCCCGCGGATAGCCATCACGAGCGGAATAAAGGCAGCCGCAAGCCACATGACGGCACGCTCCATATCTTCCGGAGCAAAGAGGTAATTGATGGCATCCCTCAGAAAAGCAGGCGGTTCCATCGTCCCGAACACCACGGGAAAGATGTACTGAGTCATAAACGGCAGGCCGAAACCCGCAGCCGCAGCCGCCACAACACCTGCAACCACGCCCCCCGCAATCAGATACCAGCGCGGCAGCATGTACCGCTTGAGTATCGGTTTGAACACATCCCACATTTTTTCTTTATCTGCTGCACTCATGCGTTTATCTGATTCTAGCAAAAAAAACAGAGAGAGGCAATCCTTTTCCGGACAAGGATGCCATCTGCATCATTTTTTTGTGACACATACGAGCGCAGAACGCGCGGACAGCTTGACATCAGAAAACAAATAGTGCAATATATGAAGCCACATCACGACCGTGCCAAGCCATGAAGAGATTGCTTATTCAAACACTCGCTCTGACCGCCACCGCCACCATGCTCACCTCCTGCTTCGATGAAATCAAGCAAGCAGTAGCCGGGGAAGAAGCACCTGCCGAGCAGGCCGCAGCAGAGCCGGTTGTTCCGGAAGCTCCGACTGAGCCGTCCAACGAAGATATCACCCGCATGCTCATGGAACAGCTCAGCGGCTGTGAGATTGCCAGCGCAGGCCAGCTCACCTGCAGCACCCCGACCAAGAATACAGACAACAGCATCAGCATGGGTGCCAGCATCAAGATGGCAATCAAGGAAGACCTGTATGCCAAAGATGCTGCGCCGGCAGCCTTCAACAAAGAGCGCGAAGCTGTAAACGAAGCCGCGAACACTTCCATGAAGCCGGAATCCGTCTACCTCTTCCAGGTGGGGGCTACCTCCGACCTCATTACCGATGCCGACCGCATAGCCAAGCCGCTGCCGGAAAATCTGCAGACCCCGCTCAATGAGCTCAAGGAACTGGCAGAAGCCCCTGTGTACCGCAAGGTAGTAAACACCGGAGACGAGGTGGAAGCCTCTGCCACCTTCACCGCAATATATGTGGACGGTGCATGGCAGTTCAGCAACATTGTGGTGGATAACGCCGCCCTGCTGGCCCTTAACGACTACACAGCCCAGAGCGAACTGCCGCAGGATGCCCCCATCCTCACCCCCGAGTTCGAGGAAAGCCGCAAGGCCCTCATCCGGGAAAAGGTAGCTGCATTCAACCAGCTGGCAGAGCCCTACATCAAAGGCCGCGAGGAAGCCGCTCGTGCCACCCTCACCCAGCATCAGGCCCGAGCCGAGGAAGAAGCCCGCAGAATGACGGAACAGGCAGCCGCCCAGGAAGCCGCCCGGCAGGAGTGCATCCAGGGCTATGTGCAGGCTCTGGCAGACGACAAGCTCTTTGCCGGTGAATGGACCCGCGATAAGCGTTTCGGTGAAATTTCCCTGCATATCGAGCAGGCCAAGCAGTTTGAAAACGCCGTGCAGTTTGTCGGTACCATTTACGACACCAAGCTGCCTGAAGCCAGTCTCGACATTGCCGGCCGCTGTGACCTTACCCCCAAGGAAGACGGCACCACACAGCTGGACATCACGATTTATGACGGCCAGTACGACCCCGACCAGCCTACCGCGGAAGTATATGATGCCAAAGATGGCATGCTTTCCTTGAAACTCAGCAAGGATGGCAAACTCACCGGCATCATGAGCTGCACCTCCTGGGCCAACAATCCGGAAAAAGCCTTCCAGATCAACATGGCTCCCAAAGCCAAGGAACAGCCCCGGGGCAAGCGCCGCCGCTAAGCAGCAGCTTCCTGTTTCCCCAGAGTACCAGGCAGAATCCGGCAGGGTTCTGCCTGGTGTCTTATCTGCTGAGTTTCTGCCCGCAAGATAACATGACTCATATTTATCTCCGTGAGTGTCAGTATGCGGCATTATTGAATTGATTTTCACGTTAGAATGCGATAGAATCGCGCCCACACATTATGGCCAGGCAAGCATTAGGAAAAGGGCTCGGTGCCCTCATCATGAAGAAGCAGGAAACCGCTGCTTCTCCCGTCAATATCGCAGCAGACGAGGACCGCGTCATTCAAGCCAATGTCAAGGACATCAAGGCCTCTCCATTCCAGCCGCGCCGGCATTTTGACGAGCAGCAGATTGAGGAACTGGCCACCTCTATCCGAGAGAGGGGGCTCATTCAGCCCCTTGTCGTTCGCAAGGTCAACGGCAGTTTCGAACTCATTGCCGGCGAGCGACGCCTGCGCGCCATCACCAGCCTCGGGCAGACTACCGTCAAGGTTGTGGTCCACGAAGCCACAGACCAGGAAGTGGCCGAACTTGCCCTTATTGAAAACCTGCAGCGTGCAGACCTCTCCCCGCTGGAAGAAGCAGAGCAGTACCGCCTGCTGCAGGAGAAATTCGGTATGAAGCAGGAGACCATCGCCCAGCACGTGGGTAAATCCCGCGCCGTCATTGCCAACATGGTGCGCCTGCTCGACCTGACGGCAGAAGTGCGTGACCTTCTGGAAGATTCCCAGATTACGGTAGGCCATGCCAAGGTACTGCTTCAGCTCAAGGATGCCGATAAACAGACTCTGGCAGCCCATCGTGTAGCTCGTGGCACTCTTACAGTACGCCAGACGGAACAGCTGGTTCGCAACATGCTGAACCCGGAGGTTGTGCAACCGCGTGAAACTCCCCAGCTGCCCCCAGCCTATGCACGTGTCTGCACCCAGCTTTCTCACGATTTCGGCACCCGCGTCAATATCTCCATGAAAGGTAAGAACAACGGCGTCATCGAAATCCCCTATGCCGGGCGTGAGGATCTGGTGCGAATCCTCCAGATTTTCGGCATCAGCGAAAACCTGTGATGCACCGTCTGCTTCTGCTGTTCCCCCTGCTTCTGTTGCTCTGCAGCTGTGATGAGCCGCAGCCGGAAGCTCCCGCGCCCCCCTTGGAGGAACAGGCAGCAGCCCAACTTTCCGACGCGCCTGGCTTCAACGGACACAACGCCTACATCCATTGCGCCGCCATCTGCGCCCTGGGGCCGCGGTACAGCGGCTCAGCCGCCTACGAACAACAGCTCCAATACCTCGAAAAACACCTGCATGCCGCAGGCTGGCAAACCGAACGCAATCGTTTCCAGGCTCCCAATGGTGTCAGCATGTGCAATCTGCGAGCCTACCGGGGAACAGGAACAGCACCGCTCCTCCTCAGCTGCCACATTGATACAAAAATTAACATTGCCCCCGATTTTCAAAGCGCGGATGATGGAGCCAGCGGTGCCGCCGTACTCCTGGAGCTGGCACGGGGGCTGACTGACGAACGGGTAGAAATCATCTTTCTGGATGGGGAGGAGGCATTTGCTCCTCACATGAGCGAGAATGACGGGCTCTACGGATCCCGCCACGATGTCGCCCGCCGCGGCAGGCAGCTTCCCCGCTGGCAGATTAACCTTGATATGGTAGGCGGGCGGAACAAGACGATTGCCGTACCAGCGCTGGATACCTCGGATTTCATGTATGCCCAGTATACCGCGGCTGTCAGAGTCCTGGGCTTCAGCGAGATGAAATGGACTGCATGGCCAGGGTCCTATCTGGATGACCATGTACCTTATCAGGAAGCCGGAGTGGACAGTCTGAATCTCATTGCGGTGTTTTCCGGCAGCAACTGGTGGCACACCGCCCGCGATAATATGAGCCGCATCTGCCCCCGTTCCCTGCACGAAAGCGGGCAGATGAGTCTGCAGCTCATCTGGCAGCTGCTCAACGGAGCTTCCGCAGCCGCTCCGTAACGGAGGCAGGCAGCGCCGCGCGTTGCTCCGGCGTATTCAGCGGCAGGGTCTGCAGCAACAAACCGGAGGCATTATACACTGTCAGGCTCAGCAATTTGTTTGCGCCATGCAGCACCAGCATGCCCTCTGCATCCCTGAATTGCAGCGTTACCTCCCCGGCTTCACCCAGCATCCAGCCACGGCTACGGGGATTGGCATCGCGGGCCAGGTGTCGAATCGCCTGCAGGTGCTCTGTAACAAACTGAGGTGAAAACTCTCCGTCCACAACAGCCAGTTGCTGCACCACAGCACGGCGGTGCTGCCTCATGGCCTCGCGGATTTCGGGGTTCACCACCAGCGGGCGCAGCATGCGGTCACCGCCGACAGCTGCACCCGGGTTTCCCGGAGATGATGATGCCCCCTGCCCCCTGGCAGGCCGTTCTGCCAGTACCACAGAAGCCCGCATGGCCTGTTGCCCGCCGGCTCGGTAATACATCACCTCAACCGACTCCCCGGGAACAAGCCCGGCCAGCAGCTGGCGCATATCCTCACGGGTGTCCACCTTGCTGCCATTGAGGCTCTCAATCCGGTCACCAGGCTGAAGACCACGCGCTTCCGCCGGGCTGCCGGGGCGCACAGCCAGCACAATCACCCCGCCCTGCTGCGGGCTCGGATTCTCTGCCGTCACCACGCCAAACATAGCCCTGGGTTTCTCTGAAGCCCAGGAAACAGGCATCAGCAAGGCCAGTAAAAATCCGCAAAAAATCTTTTTCACAAGTAATCCTCCTCAATTTCTACCTGGGTTGTATTCGGCACGCGGATGACAGTCGTGGTATCATCAGCCTCCAGCACAAAGGCATCCTCATACACAACTTCATAGTGACGCACAGGAGCCTCACCGCGCCGCCATTCCACGCGGTTACTGCTACGCGCATCAATGATATTGCGGCTGACCAGCCCCTGATTCGCATCTGCCTCCGCAACGGCGGTTCCGGGCATCAGTAATGTCATGCCGGAGGCACAGAGTACAAGCGCTGCAGCTGCAGTACCGACCCGCCACCAGTAGGAACGCCGGCGGCGCTTCTGCTGTGCTTCCACATACATCTGCACCCCCAGCCTGCCCGTCAGCCGAGCAGGCAGGGCGGCAGGTCTCATGCGGCGCAGGAGCTGCTCCATTTCACGGCATCCGGATTCCTCATCCGATGCCTGCTGCATAGCCGCCAGCAGGCGTTCCTGCAAAGCAGCGGGAAGCGATGCGGGGTGGGTGTCCGCAGTATCAAAATCGGTAGCAGATGTCTTCATGGCTCAGCTTTCTATGGGATTTTCCTCCAGCTCCTTACGCAAGGCCTGCAGGGCATAGCGGTAACGGGAGGTAATGGTTGATAATTTATTACAGGTCATATCGGCTATCTGCTGAAACGTGTGTTCTCCCCATATATGAAGCACCACAACCTCAGCAAACTCCGACGGAAGTTTGCGGAGCATGGATTCCAGCCGTTTCCGCAGGTACTCATCATCAGCAGCGCTGCTCAGCCAGGGTGTTTCTTCCACGCCCTCGCTCTGCACCTCCTGCTGGGCTGCTGCATAATTGCGGCGAACCTGCTCGCGGCGGCCCCGGTCCATGGCCAGATGCCGGATAGCCGTATAGGCATAACTGCGCCACTGGTCTCTGGCTCCGGTAAATGAGCCCCCCTCTACCGCATGCACCAGCTGCACCAGTGCCTCCTGCAGCACATCCTCAGCATCTGCCTCGCTGCGGCATTGCTGGCGGGCATATAGAAGCAGCTGTGCACCATATTCAGCCAGCCAGGCTGACCAGTCTATGCGCTCTGCCGCAGGTTCTGTGGATGGATGAGAGCTCATTCTATTCATATATTAAGCGGTCGTTATCCCTATATTTATCTTAACATGCGGCATTTTGCGAGCAAAAAGCACGCCCGCAGGT
>CAJGDB010000036.1 GCA_904502165.1 uncultured Akkermansia sp. | reverse complement strand
GATAGCTGCCAGGGTAAACGAAGCCCGCAGAACGAAAGTTCTGCGGGCTTCATCTGTTTTTGCGAAGCAAAAAGAAATTCTCTCCCGGCGAAGCCGGGAAATTCTCTCTGCCCGACAGGGCAGAAATTCTCTCGCCCCAGGCGAAATTCTCTTACATTGACTATTGACTATTGACGATTGTAACTTGAGTCAGCCGCAGTTGCGCCGCGGGGAATGGGTGTTTTTCAGTATAGTGTTGATAAGAAAATCGCTCCTCGAATGGGCGAGTGAATCATTGTTGCCAAAGTTTGAGATTGACTTGCCAGAGGGGGATGGTATGACTCACCGCCGCCCCGCGGCGGTTCGCCCCCTGCGGGGCAAATGCATTCGCGTTTGTCCAAACAGGCTCACAGCCGTCGTTCACTTAGCCTCAGGACTCGCCGCGAGGGCAGGGGGGCGGAAGGAATCCGTACAAAAGGAGCGGCTTCTGTGGGTTGGCTTAAAGGCGGGTGGCGGCGATATCTTTCATCCATTCTGCCACGTTTTGATAGCGGCGGGTGGGGATGGGGTCGATGGCGCGATCAATGGTTGCGAGAAGGGCGGGGTTGTATTTCCTGCAGAGTTCTGCGTTTTTTGACAGTGGGTCTACGGTGTCGTAGATTTCACGCTGCTGGCAGTTGGGCAGGAAGGAGCCGGTGAGCATATAGTACATGGTGGCTCCAAAGGCGTAGAGGTCTGTCCAAGGCCCCATGTTGCCGTTTGGCGTGCTTTGCTCAGAGGGACTGAAGCCGGGGGTTTCAACAATGCTGTCGCTCAAGTCGCCATAGGATTCCCGCGCGGCGCCGAAGTCGATGATAACGGGGAGACCGATGCGGGTGACGATGATGTTGTCCGGTTTGATGTCGCGGTGGAGGATTTTGCGGGAGTGCAGGTAGTCCAGCGCATCGAGCAGGCGTACCATGATGCCGACGAGTGAGGCTTGCGGGATGGTGCGGCCTTGCTGGGCGTATTGGATTGCCAGTTTGTCGAGGGAAAGGCCGTTGATGTATTCTACTACATAATAGGCAGTGCGGTGTTCCTCGAAATAGGAGTATACCTTGGCAATGCTGGGGTGGTCGAGTGTGGCCAGGAGGCGCACTTCGCGCAGGAAGTTATGGAATGCCCATTCATAGCCCTTGCGGCCGGCTTCGGGGTCGTGCATGCGGACATCGAGCGTGCCTTCCTCGCGGTAGCAGAGGGAATCCGGGAAATTTTCCTTGATAACGACGGTGCGGTTAAGCAGGGCTTCCTGTGCCAGATAAGTGACACCAAAGCCGCCACAGCCAATGGTGCGCTGCACGCGGTAGCCGTGCAGCAGGGTGCCGTCCGGCAGTTCCTTGGGGGCGATGTTGCATTCGATTTCCTCCCCGGCATCATCGAAGATGCCGATGTTGTCGAGAATGCTTGTAATATCATTATCTGCAAAGGACAGGGGTGATTCTGCTGTGTCTGACGCTTCTTCACGCGCGGCGGCCAGGATGTTTTCCATGAATCCGCCAACGGCTCGGCTATGGATGGCCGGGGGCATGGTGATGGGTGAGGTCGCTTCTTCTTCCTGGGCTGCGGGGAGGGGGGGAGGAACTGGAGGTGCCGCCGGTGCGGTCGGTATGCTGAAGCCGCCTGCCGGAGAAGCTGGCGGCATGGGAACCGGCGGGGGGGTGGCACCGCTTCGTGGAACAGGGGGGGCTGGAATGGAGAAGGCGCTCTGGGAGAATGAGGGAGGCGGGGGCACCGATGCGGCTTTCGGAGGTTCTGGTGCGGGTGGCCTGTCGGTGCCGCCTGCTGCGGGAAGCCCCAGACCACCGGGAACGGGCGGCGGAAGGGGATTCCCTATGGCTGGATGGGGGGCTATGCGGAAGAATTGGGGGGAGTCCTGCGGCTCCGGGTGGGCCGGCACGGGAGGGGGAGGTGTGGGGATAGCCGCTGCCTGCGGTTGGGCTGGTACAGAAATCGGGCAGGGCGGGGGCATGAGATGAGCCGGCCGCGGGGGCACCATGGGCGGGGCTCCGGGGGTAACCATAGGGGTAGGGGCTGCCGGGGAGTCATCGGAGGGAATGTGCGGAAAATCGGGAATCATGATGCGCTGCTATTCTAGCTTGCGCGCGCATGAGTTGCAAGCATAAAGGGGCTTGTTTTATTGGTTTATGCTTGCCAACAGGGTGAAAATAGGCTAATCTCTGGCCATGTTCGTAGACAATATCCGAATTTTTGCCAAAGCCGGAAAAGGCGGGAATGGTCTCGCTTCGTTCCGTCGCGAGAAGTTTGTGCCTCGTGGTGGTCCCGATGGCGGCGATGGTGGTGATGGTGGCAGTGTGATTCTGGAGGTAAGCACCGGAACGAATGATTTACGCAACTATTTCTATGACCCGAAGCTGGTGGCTACCGATGGTATGCCTGGTATGCACGCCCGCAAGCATGGCAAGGATGGCCGTACGGTGATTGGCAAGGTGCCGCCCGGCACGATTGTGTATCGCAGCAACGCGACCACCATGCAGGAGGCAACCTGGCTGGAGCGTGAGGGTGATGGCATTGAGCTGGAGCAGATTGCAGACCTGACTGAGCCCGGAGAACGTTTTGTGCTCTGCCAGGGCGGCAAGGGTGGCCGTGGTAACTGGCATTTCCGCACGGCCACAGATCAGGCTCCTCTGAAGTTTGAATATGGCACGGAGGCCGAAAGTGGTGTGTTCTTCTTTGAGCTGCGCCGCATTGCTGATGCAGGGCTGGTGGGTTACCCGAATGCCGGTAAGAGTACGTTGCTGACTGCAATTTCCAATGCTACCCCGAAGGTGGCCAGTTACCCGTTCACGACTCTGCAGCCCATTGTGGGTGTAGTGGAGTTCGAGGACTACCAGCGCTGTGTGGTGGCTGATATTCCGGGTATTATTGAGGGCGCGTCCAATAACCGTGGTCTGGGGCATGAGTTCCTGCGCCACATCATGCGCTGTCATCTGCTGCTGTTTGTGGTGGATTTGACCGGGCTGGAGCATGACCCGGTGGAGGCTATTCAGACGCTGCGTAAGGAGGTGAAGCTGTATTCCGACGAACTGGCGGCCCGCCCCTGGGTGATTATTGCCAACAAGATGGATGAGCCTTGCTCTGCCGAAAATCTGGAGATTCTGCGCCAGCGTTTCCCGAAGGTGGAGATTATCCCGATTTCTGCCGCTATGGGGGATGGCATACCGGCGTTCAAGGAACGTCTGCAACAGCTGCTTAAGGAGGGTTAAGCTGTGCTGGTTGCCGTTTTATCCGATATTCACGCCAATCTGGAAGCCTTGCAGGCTGTGCTGGACGATATGGAGTCCCGCGGTGCCGAGGGGATTCTGGGACTGGGTGATTATATAGGGTTTAATGGGAACCCTGCAGAGTGCCTGGCATTGGTGCAGCCGCGGCTGTTGGCGGCGGTGCAGGGAAACCATGAGGCGGCGCTGGTGGACCGGGCTGTTTTCGGGGTACCTATGTATATGGAGATGATGGACCGGACGCAGGAACTGCTCAGCCCTGAGCAGCTGCGCTGGTTGCGCCGCTTGCCGAATCATACATCGTGGCAGGATTGCATGCTGGGTCATGCCACCCCGGAAGCTCCCAAACGATGGGGGCGCATTGCCAATGTGAATGAAGCCCGTAAGGTGTTTGCTTCGGTAAAGAACCGCATTTCGTTCTACGGGCATACCCACCGGGCTTCCATTTTCCGCCTGCACAATGGCGTGGTGGAAAAAATTGACATCCGCTATGATGAACGGGGTGATTTTGCCCTGCATCTGCCCGCAGACAGCCGGTTCCTGGTTAACCCGGGGTCTGTGGGGCAGCCACGGGATCTGGACTGGCGCGCAGCCTATGCGCTCTTCTGCCCGGAGACCTCAACCCTTCATCTGCGCCGGGTGGCATACGATGTGCAGCGCGCGAGTGATAAGATTGCGCGATTGGGGCTGCCAGACTCGTTTGCCGCGGCGCTCAGGACGGGTGATACTCCTACCGGCGACTAGGTTTACCGCAGTAGCGGGTTCAGCCGGAATGCCAGATGGGGGCTTATGTGGCACCAGAAGTTGAAACTGACCCGGAAAATGCTTTTCAATGGGGAGGCAGCCTTGTATCATGAGAAAAAATGCATATGAAGATTTGTACTACTGTGCCTGAAATGGTGGGGGGGACCCCTCTGCTGGAACCAGTGCATTACAATGCTGCCCACGGGCTGAAAGCCCGCTTGCTGCTTAAGTTGGAAAGCGCTAACCCTGCCGGCTCTGTCAAGGACCGCGTGGCGCGTTCTATTATTGAGGATGCTGAAGCCACAGGGCGTCTGCAGCCCGGAGGCACCATTGTTGAGCCTACGAGCGGGAATACCGGAATCGGTCTTGCCGCCATAGGGGCTGCTCGTGGTTACCGGGTCATTCTCACCATGCCTGATACGATGAGCGTGGAGCGCCGGAATATCGTGAAAGCTTACGGGGCAGATGTTGTGCTGACGCCTGGGGCAGCCGGTATGCAAGGTGCGGTGAATAAGGCGGATGAGCTGGTGGAGCGGCTGCCGGGGGCCATTCTTGCCGGCCAATTCACCAACCCGGCTAATCCTGCGGCCCATTATGCTACTACCGGCCCTGAAATCTGGGCAGATACCGATGGGCAGGTGGACGCCCTGGTAGCGGGGGTAGGTACTGGTGGTACAATTTCCGGTACAGGGCGTTATCTGAAGGAACAGAACCCGGCTGTGCATGTGGTGGCGGTAGAGCCTGCTGCCTCTCCTTTGCTGAGCGGCGGTGCTGCCGGGCCGCATAAGATTCAGGGTATCGGGGCCAATTTCATACCCGCGACACTCGACCGCAGTATTTATGATGAAATCATTGCTGTGGATAATGAGGAACCTATAACCACAGCCCGCGAACTGGGGCGAATGGATGGTGTGCTGGTTGGCATCTCTGGTGGGGCGGCTCTGTGGGCTGCCACTCAGCTGGCCCGGCGCCCGGAGTGGGAGGGGAAGACCATCGTGGCCATCATGCCCGATGGTGCCGATCGCTATTATTCCACAAACCTCTTAGGGTGATACCATTTGCAGTAAATTAAACCAGGCCTCCCTACCTGCGGCCAAGACTGCAGACAGGGGCTTGTTTTGCTCCGCATTTACGAAAAATTCTGCTTGCGGTGCGGGGATGGAGTATGGTAGACTGTGGAATCATGCAAAACGAACAGCTTTCTCTCGACTGGAAACAGCTGGCAGACCTGCCGGATGTTGAGGGCTTTGCCGGTTCCTATGCCGGTGTGAGCAATGGTGCGCTCGTCGTCTGCGGTGGTGCCAATTTCCCGGAAAAACCTCTTTGGGAAGGTGGCCCTAAGCGCTGGACTGACCGCATTTATGTGCTGCCTGCTGGTGAACCCGGCTGGAAGGATGCAACCCCTCTGCCCAAGCCCCTGGGCTATGGGGCAACCGCTACCCTGCCGCAGGGTGTCATGCTGATTGGTGGCAGCAATGCCGATGGTGCCGTGGCTGATTGCTACATGCTCAGCTGGGACGGCTCCGATGTCAGCTGCCGCACCGTGGCTCCGCTTCCCACTACCCTTACTGGCCATGCCGCCGCTGTGATGGGTGGCAAGGTATATGTGCAGGGTGGTTCCGTCGCACCTGGCGAGCAGGATGCCGAGGCCCGCATGTGGGTCTATGACCCGGAAACTGATACCTGGAGCGATGGCGAACCCATGCCCTGCCGTGGCCGTTTCCTGCAGCAGATGGCCACCATCGGCCATACTATCTATGTGCTGGGTGGTATTGGCCTGCAGCCCGGAGAAGAAGGCCGCATGGCCCGCGAGATGCTGACCGATGCCTGGAGTTGGAGTGCCGAGACCGGCTGGCGCCGTCTGGCCCACCTGCCGCACTACTGCGGTGCAGCCCCCACACCCGCTCCGGTGATTGGTGGCCGCATCTACCTGCTGGGTGGTGATGATGCTACTGTCAAGGGCTTTACGCCGCAGAATCACCCAGGTTTCCACAACCAGAGCCTGTGCTACTGCCCCGGCAGCGATACCTGGTACGATGCCGGTGAAATTGCCGTGGCCCGTGCCGTGCTTCCCTGCGCGGAGTGGAATGGGATGGCTGTCATTGTGAATGGTGAGCAGCGCCCCGGCAAGCGCTCCAACCAGGTGTGGGGTGCCAGAATCCGCTGATTTTGATTTTCTGATAACTAAACAACATAGCAGCCAATGAAAAAACTATTATTGATGCTGGGTCTTGCCTGCTTCCTTATGCCCTCCTGTGAGGAAAAGAAAGAGCCCGAGAAGAAGAAAGACGATGACAAGGAGTTGAAGATTCACGACCCCAACGGCCTGGCCGGTATGGTGGCGGTGCCGATGAACTCCGCAGATGGAGCCCCTCTGGTGGTGATGACCGGCGGTGCTAACTTCCCGAATGCTATTCCCAATGCCAAGACCCCGGCAGAGCGTGGGGCCAAGGTGTTCAGCGCCGATGTGACCATCATGCCGGCACCTGGCACCTGCAGCAACCCAGAGAAGGCCCGCCCGGTCAAGATTGGCAGCATGCCCTATTCTGTGGGGTATGCAGCCTTTGCTCCTGTGGACAAGGGTATGATTGTGGCTGGTGGCTGCAATGAGACGGGGCATCTGGCCAACGTGGTGCGTGTGAGCGTGGATAATGCCCAGGTAAGCACGTCCGAGCTTCCTGCACTGCCTGTTTCCGTGGCCTATCCCGCATTCACTGTAGAGGCTGGTAAGCTCTATGTGATGGGTGGTCAGGAGAAGGCCGATTCCACTACCTGCCTGAACCGCACTTTTGTGATGGAGCTGGCAAATCCTGCCGCTGGCTGGCAGGAACTTGCCCCCATGCCGGACGAAGGCCGCATGCTGGCCGGTGCTGGTGTAGTGAATGGTAAGATTTACGTGGCTGGTGGTTGCTCCCTGCACCCGGATGCTAACGGCCAGGCTGAGCGCACCTACCTGAAGAGCGTGGTGTGCTACGACCCTGCAACCAACACCTGGACAGCAGGACTTCCCGAAATGCCCGAAACTCTTGTCGGTGCAGCTAATCCCCTGCCTGTGGTTAACGATACTCTTTACGTAATCTGCGGTGACCCCGGCAACTACTATCGCGCTTCCCTGGCTGGCAATGCCCCGGAAGAACACCCCGGCCAGAACCGTACCATTTACGGTTTCTCTCCTGCCACGGGTGAGTGGAACAACGTGGGCTTCAAGAAGATTGGCGTAGCTACTGCCCCCACCGTTCTGCGTGGCAATGCCATTACCGTGGTGTCTGGTGAGACCCACCCCGGTGTCCGCACCCCTGTTGTTTCCACCATGAACTGCCCGGAATCCAAGCCCACCCTGGCTTTCCTGGCTGACCTGACCCCCTGGCTGGCTCTCGTTATCGCTGTGCTGGCCATCATGTCTGCTTTCAAGACTGGTCTCAAGAAGGCTGTGATTGCCGCGAACGCTCCCGTTACCAAGCCCGGCAAGTGGGCATGGATTGCCGTCGCTGTGCTCTGGGTGGTGGTGATGCTCAACTACTTTGACCGCCAGCTGCTGGCGGTGCTGAACAAGTCCCTGACGGAAGGCTTCTACGCCATCGAAATGACCCAGGAACAGTATGGTATGGTGACAGCTGCCTTCCTTATCGTGTACGCCGGTCTCTCCCCGGTAGGTGGCTACCTGGCTGACCGCTTCAGCCGTTCCTTCATCATCATGTGCTCCCTGGTTATCTGGTCTGTGGTGACCTGGATGACCGGTAAGGCCGGCAGCTTCGAGGAACTCATCTTCTGGCGCGGTCTCATGGGCGTGAGCGAGGCTTTCTACATTCCCGCCGCTCTTGCCCTTATTACTGACTACCACCGCGGTGGTACTCGTTCGCTGGCCACAGGTCTGCACATGAGCGGTATTTATGCGGGTCAGGTGCTGGCTGGTTATGGTGCCATGATGGCTGGCGACCCCTGCCAGCTGGGCTGGCGTCTTACCTTCGAGGTATTCGGCTTTATTGGTGTAGCCTATGGTCTCGTAGTTCTCTTCTTCCTGCGTGACCCGAAGGGTCAGGAAGCTGCTGCAGAAACCACCGTTGTGGAAGAAGCTGCTGCACCTGCTGCTCCTGCATTCACGATGGGCCAGATGCTCAAGAGCATCTTCTCTGGTCGTGGTATGTATATGCTGCTGCTCATGATTTCCTTCGCTGGTTTTGCCAACTGGTTCCTTCTGAGCTGGTATCCGCGCCTGCTGCAGGATATGTTCAACATCACCGAGGCCGAGGCTGGTCCCCAGGCAACGCTCTGGGTGAACATCGCCAAGTACGTTTCCGTGCTGGCTTGCGCGGTGATTGCCGACCGCTGGTACTTGCGTAACAAGAACGCCCGTGCCTATGTGCCCGGTATTGCCTTCTGTCTGGCAGGTCCCTGTGTGCTGCTGGCTATGATGTTTGGTCTGGAAATCGGTCTGATTGCCGTATTGGCTCTTGTGTCGATGCAGGGTGTGGCCCAGGGTGCAATGGATGCTACCCTCATGCCCGTGCTCCGCAGTACAATCGATGAACGCTTTGCTGCCACGGGCTATGGCCTGCTGAACCTTACTTCCGTGGGTGCTGGTGCCCTGGTGGCCTGGTTGGGCGGTAAGCTGAAGGATAGCGGTGTGCCGTTGTCTGCTGTGCTCAGCGTGGCCGGTATCCTCATGGCGCTTACCGGTGTCATCCTCTTCTGCCTGCCCAAGAAGAGTAATGCCTGAATGATGAAGATTTCATCGCTTATGCTGTGTGCCGCTACCATGCTGGTAGCGGCACCGGTTTTTTATAGGGAAGTCTCTCTGCAGGATGAGATTTCCGCCAGAGAACCTGCCACCAGGGCAGAATATGCAGTGCTGGTCAGCGAGCCCGCAAAAGTCTTTGTGGCTGGACGGGAGGGGGAATCCATATGCCAGAATGGCCTGCCCTTTCATTCCTGAGCGGTAGATGCCGCGTAGGGAAAATAAAAGGTTCTTTCTCTGCCCCTGGAGACAGAAGAAGCCCCGCCGGATGAATCCGGCGGGGCTTTTGAACAGCGGAAAACGGGTAGGAATCACCACTTACCCTTGCGGAAACAACCAATGCTGAGTGTGCCGATAAGGACGAATGCTCCAATGCCGACAAACAGCCATTGCGTGGGAGAGAGCCACTCGCCACGGGTCTTGAGGTGTTTGCGCTGCAGGTGCTGGGCCTGCTGGGCAGCCTGCTGGGCAACCATGGCAGCATTGCGGCTGACCCTGGGTGAAACAGAAATGCTCTTTACCAGCTCCGTATTGGCAGTGATGGCGGAGAACTCCTTATTGTCCGCCGAAGCAAGCAGGGGGTAGGATACAGCAAGAGAGCCATTGACATCGTAACCCATGATGCCGCCGATGCCATTCCAGCCGGCACCCCGGCAGCCGGAAGCCACAATGGTGAGGGTGATATAGGAGGAACCCTTGCGGGTGAAAACGGCCGGATTGCTGGTCAGTTTCTCGTAGGGGAGGGTCTCACCCCAGGGGCGTCCATGCCAATTACCCCGGATGCCCTCAGGCGTAGCCATGATGCCCAGCTCATGAACACCTTCAAATGAAAGCAGAGGAGTGGGTCTTGTAACACTGGCTGCCGCAGTGAGGTCGATTGTAACCGCAACAGCAGATGAAGCGACATTCGCCTTGCGGAAATGGGAGACATTATAGATGGGCAGGCGGGAATACAGGGTCTCGGCTGCACCGGTCAGCCTGCCTTCAGTACAGGTTACTCCCTCTCGTACCTTGAATTCGCTGGCCTTGGTGAACAGCGCCGTCGCAGAGGACGTGGGAAGCAGGGTAAACAGGCATGCCGCCAGCAGGAAGAAATGTTTTTTCATACCAAATCTATCTGTTCCCACAACTCTAGCGCATGCCGCCATGCATTGCAAGCAAGATTTGCGTTACAATGGCCCAACGGGGGGTGTAGACATCATTTTTCTCGGGAAGAGAGATGGTGCAGAACGCTTCCTCCTTGACCTTTTGTTCAATAGCGGTTACACTTTCGCGCATGCAGGACTTGGAAATCATGTCGCCCGCCGGGTCATTTGAATCGCTGGCCGCCGCGCTGCGAGCCGGGGCAGACAGTGTGTACTTTGGTGTAGGAATGTACAACATGCGGGCTCGTTCATCCGTGAACTTCACCGTAGAGGACCTGCCTAAAGTGGCTCGCATGTGCCACGCCTGCGGTGCCAAGGCCTACCTGACCTGCAATATCATCATATACGATGAGGAGCTGGAGGGCATGCAGCAGCTTCTGCGCCAGGCCAAGGAGTCCGGTGTGGATGCCGTGATTGCGGCAGACCTTGCTGTTATTTCCTACGCCCACAGCATCGGATTGGAGGTGCACATCTCCGTGCAGGCGAATGTGTGCAACATGGGGGCGGTACGGTTCTTTGCCGCTTATGCAGACGTGATGGTGCTGGCCCGCGAATTGAAGCTCAGCCAGATTCGCCGTATCATCGAGGGAATCCGGGAGGAGAATATCACCGGGCCCTCCGGCAGGCTGGTCCGTATCGAAATCTTTGCCCATGGGGCTCTCTGCATTGGTATATCCGGCAAGTGCGGCATGAGCCTGGCTGCCTACAATACCAGCGCCAATCGGGGCCAGTGCTACCAGCTCTGCCGCCGCAAATACCGCGTGACGGATACAGAGACCGGGTTCGAGATGGATATTGACAACCAGTACATCATGTCACCCAAGGATATCTGCACCATCCGCGTGATTGACCAGCTGGTAGAGGCTGGTGTATCGGTGTTCAAGCTGGAGGGCCGCGGGCGCTCGGAGGCCTATGTTTCCACTGTTACCTCTGTGTACAAGGAGGCTGTGCAGAGCTGCGCCGCCGGAGAATGGACACCGGAGAAAGTGGCTGTGTGGGAGGAAGAACTCCTGCGTGTCTTTAACCGGCAGTTCTGGCATGGCGGTTACTATCTGGGCGAGGAGTGGGAAACCTGGAGCGGCTGCTCGAACAGCCTGGCTCTGGAGCAGCGGCAGCACCTGGGGCGTGTGATGCGCTGGTATGGTAAAGCAGGTGTGGCTGAAATCCGGCTTGAGGCCGGTCCTGTTGCCTCTGGTGATAAAATTGAGATAACAGGCGTGACCACAGGTATTGTGCGAGTCACTGTGCCTGAAGTCCGGTGCGATGATGAACATGGTGAAACCCAGGTCGTGGAGGTTGCTCCCAAGGGGGCTACCGCACTCATTGCCGTGCCTCAGAAAGTGCGGCACGGTGACAAAGTTTATATAGTAACCCGCAGAAAACTCAAGTAATCATGGAGATAGAACCTCTTTTCACGGAAGAACAAATGGCCGCCGCATTGCGAGAAATGGCGGCAAAGCTGGTTGAACGTTTCGGAGATGAGCGTCCGGTTAAGGTCCTTTCTCTGCTGAATGGAGCCCTTTGGTTTACAGCAGACCTGCTGCGGCTGCTCCCGGTGAACTTTATTCTGGAAACCGCCCGGGTCTCCAGCTATGGAGCGGCTCGCGAAACCAGCGGAAAAATCACCTGGAAGACCCCCGTGCCTTATTGTGAAGGAATGCGGGTGCTGGTTCTGGATGATGTGCTGGATAGCGGCGTGACGCTGAAGAATGTGAAGGCTGAGCTGTTGAGACTGGGAGCAGCCGAGGTGGTGACAGCCGTGGCGGTGGACAAGCCGGAAGGCCGCCGTGTGGAGTTTGAGGCCGATTATGCAGGCCTGGTGGCTCCTAACCTGTATCTTGTGGGATACGGCATGGATGCCGATGGCTCCTTGTACCGCAATCTGCCCTACGTGGGTGTTGTGCGCGATTAATTTCTGGCTCTCAATCAGCTTTTCCCCGCAGAGTCTGCCCGTTATCCGGAGCAATGAAGCGCTCTGCGGGGATGTTGTTTTTCTGCAGGGCGGTGTTCAGGTCATTGAGCGTTTCCTGATAGCCCTCATTGGCCAGCTGCCAGGTGCCGAAATGGCAGGCAATGGCCTGGCGTGGCTGCAAGGTCTGGAAAACCTCTACGGCCTCTGCCGGAGAGATATGTCCGTTGCGAATCCAGTCTGGTTTATAAGCGCCGATAGGGATGAGCGCTACATCCGGTGAACCCAGGCGGGCCCGGATATCGGCAAAGCAGCCGGAGCGGGCAGAATCCCCTACGTAGTAAATGGATGGGCCGCCGGGAGATTTCAGGAAGAACCCGCACCAGAGCGAGCGGTTGCGGGTGTAGGTTTTGCGGTAGCGGTTGCTCCAATGTTTGGCCGGTGTAAGGCAAACCTGCAGTTTCCCATGCTGAATAGTTTCCCACCAGTCGGCCTCGATGATGCGGGTCTGTTCCCCGCAGTGGTACTGGAGAAGCCCGCCCAGTCCCAGGGGAACGATGAAGAGCGGCCTGTGTTCCCGGGCCAGCTTACGCAGGGTGTCAGCGTCGTAATGGTCGTAGTGGTCGTGCGAGATGAGGCAGATGTCGATTTTCGGCAACTCTTCCCACTTCAGACCGACGGGGCGGTGGCGCTTAGGACCGAAGCCTTGGAGCGGGCTGGTGAAATCGCTCCACACCGGGTCGGTCAGAATGTTGAGGCCGGCGGTGCGAATGAGCATGGAAGAGTGGTTCACCATGGTGACTTCCCAATCCTGGCTGTCGACACAGGGAGCGAGCTGGGGTTGGTGGGAGTTCTGCTGTATGGTGGGGTAGTCGCCTTTCTGGTGGCGCTGGCTGAGCCATTGCAGCAGGTTGCTGCTTTTGTAGAGCGTACTGGGTTCGGCGTTGTAGAAGAAGACACCATCGAAATGATCCGTTACCGGGCCTGTCCATTCCCCGCCCCGGCAGAGCCAGCGCGGCATCAGCAAATCCCCTGCCAGCAGCAGCGTCCCGAATCCTGCAAGAATCAGGGAAGTCAGGGCGAATCTGATGCGGAGGGTCATGAATGGAAACGGTGCTGGATGAGTACGTTGAAATGGTCGCCTGCGCCAGGCACAGCAATCAGGTGGCGGTCTGCGGCGCTGGTGGGGTCTGCCAGGGGCGCGAGGTAATCGTGCTGGCCCATGTACTGGATGCGGTCTCCCACGCAGTTCTGCGCCAGCTGCAGCAGGTCGGTGAAGTTGACATCGGCGGTCACATCGCAGCGCCCGGCCAGAGCCGGCAGTTCATCGGCCTGCACCAGCTGGTGGGCCTTATATCCGCGCAGCGTACCGGCAGGGCGGCGGTGGTAGAGCGTATCATTCAGCTCGCCATAGTCAATAGTAACCAGTGTACCGCATTTCCAGAGCGGTTGCCATGCTGCGTACCACTTGTGGTAGCTTTCCTGCACCTCCACAATCTGCCCTTCGAATGCCCAGCGGGCAAAGGCACTGGATTCCGGCAGCGGGCGTTCCTTCACCGCACGGACAATGTGGCCGTGGTTTACCGAGAAGCCCAGCTCCAGCCACTTGCCCTCCTGGAATACAAACTGGCGGGCCGGGAAGGCATCCGGCAGCTCATTGGAGAAAATGAAAGCCCGTCCCCCGGCGTGCTTGAGCGCTTTTTCAATCGTTTCGTACACCCGCACAAAATTACCGCCTACCATGAGTTGCAAATCGCGCAGCGCCTTGGAGCGGTCCACCATGTAATAGCGTACTCGCAGGCGGTTGAAGAAGCCCAGGCTGCGAGCCATGCTGACAGCCATATCGCCATTGCCTCCACCGATTTCAATAATGGGCAGGCGGCGGCCAAACGCCTGGCAGCTCTGCTGCCACTGCTGCACCAGCCGGCGTGCGAGCAAGTCGCTCATGGTGGCAGTGGTGGAAAAATCGCCCCTGTAACCGATATCGGCGATATTGGTGTTATAGTACCCGCCCTCCGGGTCATAAAGCGCCAGCTCCATGAACTCTGCCATGGAAATCCAGTTGCCGTGAGCCAGGATGTGCGGCGCCAGATTCATATTTATTTAGAGAGCTCCAGCATGCGTTCCAGCGGGGCAGCGGCACGCAGCCGCAGCTCTTCCGGAACGCGCACCTCCGGAGCCATGTCGCGCAGGCAGTTACGCAGTTTCTCCAGCGTGTTCAGCTTCATGTACTCGCACTCAGCGCAGGAGCATTTCCCCATGTCCATGGGAATGAATTCCTTGCCCGGAACCAGCTTGCGGAGACGATGAAGGATGCCGGTTTCCGTCACGATGATGAACTTGCTGCATTTTGATTCGCGGCAGTAAGGAATCATCTTTTCAGTGGAGCAGATATGATCGGCCAGCAGGCGGATAGGTTCCTGGCATTCCGGGTGGCATACCACCAGGGCATCCGGGTGCTGGGCCTTGGTGGTCAGCAGCTGGTCGCGGGTAAAGCGCTCATGAACGTGGCAGGCTCCATTCCACATGGTCATCACGCGCCCGGTCTGCAGGGAAGTCCAGGCCCCCAGGTTGCGGTCCGGCACAAAGAGAATGGGGCGGTCTGCAGGAGCGGTCTCAATGATGCGCTGGGAGTTGCCGCTGGTCACAATCACATCGGCCAGAGCCTTCACACCGATGGAGCAGTTTACGTAGGCAATCACGTAGTAGTTCTTGTCCTTATTATCCTCCAGGAAAGCAGCCAGCTCCTCAGCCGGGCAGGAGGCCTCCAGCGAGCAGGCTGCATTGGCATCCGGCAGCAGTACGGTGCGGCTGGGGTTCAGGATGCAGGCGGTCTCGGCCATGAAATGAACACCGCAGAACACGATGACATCGCACTCGGCCTCCTGGGCCTTGCGGGCAAGTGCCAGGGAGTCTCCCACAAAGTCGGCAAGGTCCTGGATTTCCGGACGCTGGTAGCTGTGCGCCAGAATGACGGCATTACGCTCCTTCTTGAGACGCAGAATTTCATCGATGAGATTTTCGTTGGACATAGCTGGAAAGGGAGTTATTTCTTTTCGCGGGTCATATATTTCATCAGCGCGTACAGGGCAGCCAGCATCACAATGGCCAGCACCACCAGGTGGGATTCATCCTTGACGGCATGCACGAGCGTCTCCGGGCTCTGCATGATATCCGGATGCTCGCTGCCTACCTTGTCGCCGAACCAGGCCAGAACCCAGCACCAGATGGCAGAGCCGGTGATGGTGGCCAGGCTGAACATGGTGAAATTCATTTTGACCAGACCGGCCGGAATGGAGATGAGGTGGCGGATAACCGGCAGGAAACGCGCAAAGAAGATGCCGGCAGTGGAGTACTTGTTCATGAAGATCTCAGCCTTCTCCACCTTGTGCGGCGGCATCAGGAAATACTTGCCGAAGCGGTACACAAACGGCCGCCCCAGCCAGAGCGCCATGCCATACATCACGCAGGAGCCCAGGTAGGAACCCACCGTGCCGGCCAGAACCACGCCCCAGAACGACATATCGGCATTGGGGTAGGTCGCAATGATGGCAGCCGGCGGCACCACAATCTCACTTGGCACCGGGATGATGGAGCTTTCCATGGCCATGAGGACAATGACACCCCAGTAGCCCCAGTGCTGAATGCAGTCCATACAGTAGACAAGGAACTCGTGCATGCGGGGATTATGCACACATTTGCATGGAATAAAAGTCTTTTCTTGCAATTTTTTCGCGCGCGTGATAGAGTGCTGGCATGAAGATGTTTGTAGTAGCCGGCGAGAAAAGCGGCGATAAACAGGGTGCATTGGTGATTCAGGAACTGCTGCGCCGCCAGCCTGATATGGAGATTGTGGGGCTGGGGGGTAACCGCATGCACGCCCTTGCTCCGGGAGTGGAGGACTGGGCCGATGCTGCCGCGGTGATTGGCCTGGTGGAGGTGCTGCGCCATATCCGTTTCTTTGCCCGCAAGCTCAAGGAAATGACAGAGCGCATTGCCGCTGAGCAACCGGATTGCCTGCTGCTTATCGACTACCCCGGCTTCAATCAGCGTCTGGCCGAGCGCGTGAAAAAGGTTTCGCCGAAAACGAAGATTGCATGGTTCATAGCCCCCATGGTGTGGGCGTGGAAGAAAGGGCGCATTCCCAAACTGGCTGCGGTGCTCGACCTCATGATGTGCACCTTCCCCTTTGAAAAGCCGCTCTTTGAGAAAGCCG
>CAJGDB010000035.1 GCA_904502165.1 uncultured Akkermansia sp. | reverse complement strand
CCGTGGATTATCGTGAAATGCAGGCTGCCATTCAGGCTGATAATGAGGCTGCTCTTCTGGCTGCAGAGGAACCGGAGACTGCTTTCGAAGGGGGGGCAGATAGCGTGGAGGATGTTTCCCCGGTAGAGGAGGCCACGGCTCTTTCGGAAGACGCAGAGGATGAGGATGGCGGAGAACCGCTGCTTGAACCGGAGGAGGATATGACGCTGCCAGCAGAAGAGCCGGCCCTGGCGGCAGAGGTCGCCCCAGAGCCTGTTGAGGAGCCCTTGCCGGTATGGGAACCTATTCCCGCACCGGCACCCGCTCCTGCGCCGGCACCTGCCGTGATTTCGCGTGAGGCCCGCCAGAGCGAGTTTAATCTCGATATGGCCTTTGGTACACCCGAGGATGAAATGCCCGCGGAGCCCATGAACCGGGTGGCCGATATGTTCGGAGAGGTTGATGATGACCTGGAGCGGATGATGGCCAGCCATGCAGCAGCTCCTGCGCGCCCGATTGGCAACCTGAATGTGTTCCCCAGGAAGGAGGAACGGGAAAACGGAGAGGCTCTTTCTGCCCGCGTACGCAGCATGTTTGATGATGAGGAAGAGGAAGATGCGTTCAAGCCACAGCCTGCACCGCGTTCTCTTCCGCGCAATTCGTCGATGGGGTATAATGACATGCGGGATATTTTTCCGGGTAGTTGACATAATTTCAGCACATTGCCGGAGCGTGCTAGAACGAGCTTGTTTTATCCCGCTCTGTCTGTTATAGTATCTGCGTATGAATTCTCAGGGCATCACCTTATACAATCGCTACACCGGACAACTGGAACAGGAAAAAGTGTTGGGAGAAGCCGCTCTTCGCTGGGTGTATGGCACTCCGCTTGGCAAGCTGAGTCTGCATCTGCTTATCAAACGAGCTTTCTTCTCCCGTATCATGGGGTGGATGAAGGATACCCGCAGCAGTGGCAGTCCGGAGAAACTCCGCGCTTTTGTAGAGGAGTACAATATTAACATGGCCGATTATGAGCGCCCTGTGGAGCAGTACACCAGTTTCAATGACTTCTTTTACCGTAAGCTGACTCCCGGTGCGCGCCCTCTTTGTGCTGACGGGCAGGTGGCCTTGCCTGCAGATGCCCGCCACAGCGGCTGGCAGGATGCTTCTGAGATTACGGGTGTATTTGTGAAAAACCAGAGCTTTGACCTGGCCGCCCTGCTGGGCAGCGCCGAACTGGCAGAGAAGTACGCCCACGGCACAGTAGTACTCTCAAGACTCTGCCCGGTGGACTACCACCGCTTCCATTTTCCGGTTGCCGGTGTGCCGGAAGCTCCTGTCCGGATTCCGGGGCCGCTTGCCAGCGTTTCTCCTTATTGCCTGCGGCACAATCTGGCATGGCTGTGGACCAACAAGCGCGAACTGACTGTTCTGCATACAGAAAACATGGGGGATGTTCTCTGCCTTGCTGTCGGGGCCACAGGCGTGGGTGCTATTTACCAGACCTATGAGCCCGGTAAACCTGTCGCCAAGGGCGACGAACACGGCTATTTCGGCTTCGGTGGCTCTACGGTCATGACCTTCTTTGAACCCGGGCGTGTGAAACTGGCGGAGGACATCCTGACCAATAGTGCCAACTGCACCGAAACCTTTGCCCGCATGGGAGATACCCTGGGCACCATCATCCGCTGAAGCGGACCGTTCCTACATCATCAGCGCATCGGTTTCCACCTCCGGCTCCGGCCAGATGGCTTCGCGTACCATGAAGTCCTCCCATCCGAGCAGGAGCTGCTCGAAAGTGGCCGGGCTTACGTCGAACTGAGTAATGGTGTGGTCTGCTGTGGGGGAGAGAATCAGCTCTACCTTATTGCCCAGGCTCTCCCATTCATCGCAGAACCACTGGCGCATCTCGAAATCGAGCAGGGGATCCAGCATGCCGTGGGCGCAGAACAGAGGGGGCAACTTGCGGCGCAACAAGGCACAGGGGTTTACCGCATTCGGATTCATGGCTTCTACCGGAATGTTCAACTGGCGAGCTTCCGGCGCATCGGTATCCACTACGCCTCGGAAAATCGCCACACAGGCCGGCTGCAGGGGCAGGATGTCTTCTTTCTTGAACTCCCACCATTTCTTTTCATGAATCATGGGCTGCATGGCGCAGTTCAGGGCCATGAGTCCGCCTGCATCGGCCCCGGCCAGTGTAATGCGCGCTACATCGATACCCAGTCCGGCGGCGTTGTGGTGCAGCCATTTCCAGGCATCGAGGCCATCGCCGATGATGTCATCAGCCTGCACATTGTAACGGGCTCTGGTGCGGTATTCGGGTAGCAGGCACACAATGCCGCGATGAGCAAGATGCACGGCCCAGGAAACGAATTCCGTTGTGTAGTCCAGCGACCACATTCCCCCGCAGAAGAACATGACCGCCGGGGCAAAGTGCTCCGGACGATGCCCACGTGGGGCAAACATACGCATGCGCAGCGAAACACCATCCGCAAAGCGTTTCCAGATGAACGAAGGGGCCTGCTCCAGCATCTGTCGATACCGGGCCTCGCCCTCGCTGCGCGCGTTGCGTGAAAATGCCGTCATAATATGCGGGCTAGTATGCTATTTTCTTGCCAGAAAAGCAAGCCTGTTGTAGGTTTTAATCAGTTATGAGAGATATTTTTTTCATGAGCAGCCTGTTTGTATGCAGCCTGCTGGGCGTGATGCCCGTGGGGGCGGCTCCGGTGGAAACGGCCGCGCAGGAGCGTTTTGGTATGCCGGATCAGAAAACAGTGCGTGCAACAGTGGAGCGGGTATACAGCTCCTGGCGCCTGTCGATGATGCGGGGCGATGAATCTGCCTGGAGAGCGGTTACTACCAGAGCCCGCCAGACCAAGGTGCGGAATCTGATTATTTCCCATAAGGGGAATTTTCCTCACGATTTCTTCAATGGCCAGCCTGATCCCCCCAGCCTGGATAATTTTGAATACATAGGAACCATTACCGGGTGCGGCCACCGCACGCTTGCGGCCACCTATGTAGGAAATGTGCAGCTGGGGAATACCAAGGCAGCAGAGAATGCCTATGTGCTGCTCATGGTGTTTGAGGATGGCAGGTGGAAGTTTGACCAGAGCCGTATGTTCAACCTTACGCAGCTGGGTGAGGTGAAGAAGCGACTCCACGCGCGTGACCTGAGTGTGCTGAAGGAACAGGATGGTTTCCACCCTTACGATGCTGCGCCTGCCGTGCCGCCTGTATGCCCGGCTCCTCAGCTTATCGGCAAGGTCTTTGCAGATGCTCCGGGGCGGAAGATTGATATGAAGATAAACGGGGTTTCTCTGCACCAGTTCTCGGATGAGCGCCGGGCCGATGTCATTTCCGGTGGCCTTCGCCGTGGCAAGAACACCATCAGCTACACCATTACGACTGATGCGCGGCTGGAGCATCCCTCTATGGCTATCGGTATCTTCGTTATGCCGGAAACACCCGGTAACCACCCGGTTTGCGTGTTTGACCACATTCTTGAGGCCAGCGATGAGGCCAGAGGCGGAGAATTCACCTTTGAAATCCGTAATGAGAACATTGCTTCCATGAATCCTCGTTTCACGGGAACTCCTCCGCAGCCGTTCCATGCGGTTCCTCTCAAGGCAAAGCCGGATAAGGTGGCCAGATAAGGCTGTTTGCTGAAGCAAAAGGAAAAAGGGACTCCGTTGAATGCTAACGGGGTCCTTCCTTTATTTCATGTCCGTTACACCAATGCGGTCAATCACATTCAGCCGCTGCATGAGCTGGTCCGGGGTGGTGCGGCCGTTTAGAAGCGCGCGGTAGTGCCCGATGAGTTCTGTTGTCTTTTCGGAAGATTCCTCGAGCAGCTCGATACGGAACCGATTCAGCCCGCAGCGGCGCATGCCTTCCACATAACGCGCCGCCGACTGGGCCTGACCATTAAACATGGTGTTGCGGCATGCTTCATCGCTGCGCAGATAGTGCATGGCGTAGGCGCGATCCATAATGCGGACCTTGTGGTGGTCACAGGGCTGCCCGCAATCCTTGAAACTGTGTCCCTGACTCAGGAAGGTACAGAACACACAATGCTCGGTATGGAACATGGGAATGTGCTGGTGCAGGGTGAGTTCCAGCTCCCCTCCGCAGCCGCTGGCCAGCATGTCTGCCAGCTGCTCTGCATTCAAATCGTAGGAAACCGTCTGCGCCCGCATGCCAAAATCCTTCCATAACCCCACGCTTTCCGGATTCGCTGTATTCAGCGAGAAATCACCCACCATGCGGATGCCTTTGTTGCGGAACCAGAGTGCTGCTCCCAGATTACGCACCAGTACGCCGTCCGGTTCTGCGGCCAGGATGTATTTGAAATACCCGGCTTCATGCGGTTTCATGATTCGCATGGTAGCAATCCACACCTGGGTGTTTATATGATTCTGGCGAATCTTTTTAGTCACCTCTTCATAGCTGCGGATGTTCTTGAAATCAAGGTATATCCGCTTGATGCCGGCCTCTGCCGCTGCGTAGGCCTGCTCTGCTTCGCGGCAAAGGACAGAAAGCTTGTAGCCTTTGGCGGCAGAGAGGGGAGGGAAGGGGTGGCTCCAGCCCTTCCATGTGGTGCTGCCAGGTGTGTCGGCTGCCGCCGCTGGAAGTTTCTCCACCAGTTCACGGCGCATTTTGTTGAGCAGGGAGAGCGGCAGCATCAGTCCGTCCTCAAGCTCGTAGGTGCATGTACCCAGCGAGAATCCGGTACCGCCCAGACGTGAGAATTGTGCCTTGATGGTTTCGGGGGTAAGGGGGCGCTTTTCTGCTGGTTCGAGGGGTTGCCCGCTACCAATGGTAACGCCCCGGCAGGTGGCCGTAAGCTGGCTGCCGAGCCGCCCGGTAAAGTGAATATCGAGAGCCTGCCCGGGTGTGGCAGTTGCGTGGCGTTCAAAATTGCACCAGGTGTTGTGCAGTTGCTTATCCAGCGCGGGGTCAGCGGTTTTCCAGAGCAAATCGCCAGGTCTGACGAATCTCCAGTCAATGTGGCTGCCCTTGCCGTGGAAAAAGAGGCGGTTTCCCTGAACACGCCAGATACGGCCGCCCTGTTCTTCGTTGCGATCCTGCCCGGCATCAATGACAAAGCCATCGCCCGGTGAAATGGGCATGGCGGGCAGGGAATCGAGCTCAAGCCAGCCCTCGCCGCTGCGGGCAATGCGCCCGGCAAGGGCACCGCGCTTCTTGCCGAAGCGCCCGTGGGTAAGCAGGGGGTGGTCGGTGCCATCGAGCCAGCCAGTGGAGAAACCGCGGGAAAAAGCCATCTGCATGGCGTACAGATCACGCGAGCGATTTCCTGCATGAAGGGGAACACCGGCCAGTGCGGCATCTACCGCCCGACGGTAGGCTCGCGTGGTAGCTGCTACGTATTCCGGGCTTTTGAGACGCCCCTCAATCTTGAAGCTGTGGACTCCGGCGGCAATCATCTGCGGCACGCGATCCAGCGCACAGAGGTCCTGCGGAGAAAAGATATAGCGGCGTTCACCGAGGTCGCGCAGGCGCCCATCAACCTCCAGCTTGTAGGGCATGCGGCAGGCCTGGGCGCATTCTCCGCGATTGGCGCTGCGCTGGCCGAGTGTTTCGCTGGTGAGGCACTGGCCCGAATAGGCAACACAGAGAGCCCCGTGGCAGAAAACTTCGATGGGTTTGCTGGTTGCTTTGGCGCAGGATTCAATTTCGCGCAGCGATAACTCGCGGGAGAGGACAATCTGCTGCGGGTCGAAGAGTTCGTCCACCAGACGCACGGCTTCCGGGCTGCTTACGGTCATCTGAGTGGAGATATGGAGCTCAATTTTCCATTTTCCGGCCTTGCGCTGCCGGGAGATAAGAGAGGCAAGACCCATATCCTGCACGATGACTCCATCTACCCCGGCGGCATCGAGTGCATTCAGGTAGGCAACAGCCTGTTCGAATTCTGCCGGGAAGATGAGGACATTCATGGTGACATACCCGCGAACTCCATGACTGTGCAGGAAGGGCATGAGAGAGGTCAGATCTTCTCTCGTGAAATTGTCGGCGCGCATGCGCGCGTTGAATTGGTCAAGCCCGAAGTAAATGGCATCTGCACCATTGGCGACTGCGGCTCTCGCACAGTCCCAATTGCCTGCAGGTGCAAGTACTTCTGGCTTTCTTTCCATAAGGTGTACTGATAGCAGGTTCAGGCCATGCTGCGAATGCGGGCGCGTTCAAAATCTGCCGGGCAGATGGTTACGTTCACCTTATCACCAGGCTTGATGATTGCGAGCAGGTGGGCCTCCTTGCTCTGCACAAAGGCAACGGTGCTTTTGCCATTGGGCAGGGTGGCGTGAAAGACGGTCGGGGCAAATCGGTCGCAGATAGTGCAGACGCAGTCGATGTACTGGGAAGGATAGAGCTGGCTCATGGTTTGAAAATCAGAACAGTGAACGGAGGATGGAGCCGGCGGCTTCGGCTGCGTTGTTGATGGGAGAGGGGTGAGAGGGTGTGGAATCTTCCTCCTCTCTTTCTTCATCTGCGTCTTCTTCATCCGATGTCTCATCGGCAGGCTCTTCATCAGCCGAAGCGTTCTTTGAAGTAAGCAGGGTGTTCAGCAGGCCAGACGCCGCGCTGACCGGAAGTTCTGTAACCGCTTTACCCAGCTGTCGGCCTGCCAGGGTAGAGATGCGGATGCTGAGGTCCTCCTGCGGGTCATCAATGGTGCCGCTCAGATTCATATTGACCCAGAGGTATCCCTTTTCCTCGCCTTCAGCCGTAAAGAGCTGGTCTACCAGCTGTTCCCGGGGGACGGGCAGGGTGCTGGCAAGACGCTCCGGCAGGCCTATGGTCAGTGTGCCTCCGAGCTTGCCATTCTGGCCGACCAGAATGTGACCATGAACAATCAGCAGCCCACGCTTGGCGCTCAAGTTGATTTTATCGAACAACCAGGCATCCTTGATTTTATCGTTGCTGTAAGGATAGAGCAGTTGGCAATCTGCCTTGTCAAGCGGGATGCTGCGGTAGGGATAGGTGTTGCCGAGGGGGAGCTGGGAAAGGAAGGGCAGGCCTTCCAGCACCCCATTGAGAACAGAGAGATTGCCCGTGGCTGAGTCAACGGCGCCGTTGCTGCCGGTAAGCACCATGCGTCCATACATTTCCCCCGAGAAGCGCTTCTTCCAGTCGTCATTCAGAATGCGGCGGATATCGCCCTTATTCACCTGGATGTCTCCGTTCCAGCGGTTGAAGCGCAAATCATAGTGCGCCTTGGCGCGCATTTCGCCCGGGGTGAGCATAACATTGCAATCTGTCAGGTTCAGATTGTTGCCATGATATACCGCCGTGGCGGATTTGATGCTGCAATCACGCAGCCAGGAAAACGGAGTGTGCAGGCGGGCATTCTCTGCATTAATCTGCCAGGCATTGCGCGCAAACTTCGGCGTGGGCATGGCAGTCACGTTGGCCCCGAGCAGCTGGTAGGACTTGTCTTTGTGAGAGAAATGCACATCGGCATCCTTGCATTCAAATAGATCCAGCTTGAAGATGTCTGGTTTAATGCCTGAACGGGATTTCGATTTGCCGGGTCTGGTGGCGATGAAGACAGAAGCCTCTTCTACGCTGAGTTTACGGAGGTGCAGCTGTCTTCCCAGCAGGGCGGTACGGTTGACATCGGCGCTGATGCGGCCGATGCGGGCCTGTTCAATCGAATCGGCCTGAGTGATGTCGATACCCTCGCAGGAAACGCGGCTGCCGTTAATAGAGAAATTGCTGAGGATTTCAGCTTTATCAGCTTTCAGGCCGCTGGTGGCTGCCTGAGAGATTTTTTCACGGAAGCTATCCCCCTGAAGATAGGAAATGAGCTGGAAATACCCCACTATAATCAGGATGATGAGCAGAAGGATGACGGCTGAAACGATGACGAGAATCCGGTGCATCAGGTTTCTGCCGGATGCTTTGCCGTGAGAGGAGAAAAGTTTGCCTTTGTTGCGTTTGCCCATAACTCGACACTTCTTATAACAGCCGGAAGCCCCTTTTTCAAGCGTTTAATGTTTCCTACGGAAGTGAAATCCCCGGAATTGATTAAAAAGTGGGTGCCGAGGTGAAATTTGTGTTGACTATTCCGGGCGATTTTGATTGAATACGCACTGGAATCATCCAACCATATTCAGATTTATGAAATTCACTGCTCTCATCCTTTCCGTTGTTTCTGCCGTGGCTTTCAGCTCCTGCTGCTGCCAGACTCAGGCTGCTCCCAAGCTTCGTAAGGTGCCCACCGACCTTGTTCCCGTAGAACAGCCTGCTCAGCCCTGCGCTCCTGCCGAGCAGCCTGGCCAGCCCGGCAATCAGGTAGACGGCCCTGTGAAGGTGCTCGATGGCGCTGGCAAGTAATTCCTTACCAGAAAGTTTTTTCAAATCTGCCGGGTGAATCCACCCGGCAGATTTTTTTACAGGCTTGCTACGGACGTAGGCTTGTGGTAGGGTGTAGGCATGAAGACACTTTGCCTGATTGCCGGATTGTGTGCACTGGGCCTCACAGCCTGTGCTTCTCAGAAATATCACCACGTGCGCGCGCATGAGACTATTGCCTCCTCTGAAATCAGCGTGCAGCGGGCCAGGGCTCGCAATGTAATTCTGATGATCGGAGATGGTATGGGGGCAGAACATGTGTGGGCGGCATGGCTTTCCAATCAGGGGAAACTGAACATGACGGCGCTGCCCGTGACCGGGTTCAGTATTACTACTTCCGGTTCCCATACCGTGACGGATTCTGCAGCGGGGGGGACGGCCATTGCCTGTGGCTGTAAGGCTGTGAACGGACAGCTTGGGCTGAACGTACAGGGGGATTCGGTGGAATCTCTCGCAGAACAGATGCGGCGGGCTGGTAAAGCTACGGGGCTGGTGGTGACTAAATCTGTGACAGATGCCACCCCTGCCGCCTTCTATGCCCATGTCAGAAGCCGTAAGGACACGCCGGCCATAGCTGCCGCTCTGGTAAATGCCGGATTTGATGTGGTGGCCGGTGGCGGGCGGGCCGATTTTACACAGGAACAGCGTGATTTGCTGCAGAGACGCTCCCGCCTGCTGGAATTGGCGGCTGAGGGGGAGTGTGAAGCTGCCGGTAAGCGGGGCGACTGGCTGCCGCAGATGGTAAAGCGAGCCCTCAGCGAGCTGGAGAAGGATGAGGACGGCTTCTTCCTGATGGTGGAAGGCTCCAAGATAGATATATCAGCCCATGTGAACGACCTGCCGGAAACTGTGCGCGAAGTGCTGGACTTTGACCAGGCGGTGGGGGTTGTGCTGGAATGGATGAAGAAACACCCCGATACTCTGCTTGTGGTGACTGCGGACCACCAGACCGGCGGCTTGTCCATTCTGGGCGGTGATAAGGAGAAAAGGGAAGTTGAGGGCCGCTTTACCACATTCTGGCACAGTGGTGTTGCGGTGCCGTTGTATGCTGCCGGCTGTGGTGCTTCTGCCTTCGGCGGAGTGAGGGATAATACACAGATTGCCCCTGAAATTCGACAGGCCGCAGGCATGAAACCCTGAGGAATATGTAAAAGATGCCTGTTTTTTTGCATGAAAAATGATGGAAATTGCAATTCGTTCTTGCCAAGCCGGAAGAATGTGATTAAATAAAGGAGTCAATTCTGCATTACCAAGCTATGAAATCTATGATTACTCGTTTCGGTGTACGTGCTCTGTCCCTGCTGACAGTTGCCATGATTACTCTCCCCGCTCTTGTATTTGCACAGGAAGAAGGTGAAGCTGCTACCAAGAAGTCCATGATTGATAAGTGGGTGGTAGATGGTGGCTGGACCATGATTCCCCTTGTGATTCTCTTCTTCCTCACGCTGATGCTCGTGGTGTATGTAGCCATGCAGCTCAACAAGAAGTACTTTGCCCCCGCAGCCCTGCGCGATGAGCTTGTTGCTTTGATGAGCGAATGCCGCGTGCAGTCTGCCATCAAGCTCGCAACCGAAAGCCCCACATACCTGGGCCGTCTGGTGGCTTATGCTCTGCCGAATGTGGATGCTAACCGCCCCGAAGACCTGGGCAAGGATGCTGTTTCTGACGCCGTGACCGACTTCACCGCCAACGAGCGCCCGAACCTGATGCGCTTTGTTGACCTGCTGGCTCTTGCAGGTTCCACCGCTCCGACCATCGGTCTGTTCGGTACGATTCAGGGTATGGTGGAAGCCTTCGGTGTGCTGGCTGAAACCGGTCAGGCTGACCCGACCACCCTTGCAGGTTCTATCTCCGTGGCCCTTCTTACCACTTTCTGGGGTCTGATTATCTCCCTTATCGCTCTTCCGGTGTTCTACTTCCAGAAGAAGATTGCCCAGTCCCGCGAGGCGGATTGCGTGAACGCTGTTGAGGATATGATGAATGCAGCCATCAACACCCTGAATGGCGAAGCCATGCTTGCCCGCATCCCTGAAGGTTTCGGCGGTGATGATGAGGAAGAAGGCGCAGACGAAGAAGAGTACGAGGAAGAGGAATACGAGGAGGAAGCCTGATTCCCTTCTCAATCCGGGCCGGTTCTGATGCATGAGTGAAATGGCTCAGAACCGGCATGATCAAGATAACCCCGTCAAAAAATATGGCAAAGAAGAGACAAGCACAAGAGGATGTCAAGTGCGAACTGAATATGTCCTCCATGATGGATGCATGCTTCCTGCTGATTATTTTCTTCGTGGTGAACGCCTCGCAGATTACGGTGGCCAAGGACCCCTGCGTCAAGATGCCCAATGCGATTACCTGCTCCGAAATGAAGGATGCCAATGGTTGTGTTGTGGTCAATGTTTTCCCCGATGTGGAGAAGATGGACGCCAGAACTTCCAAGAAGTTTAGTGAGCATTACGCCGCTGGTACGGCCTGGAGTGTGTCTGATGGTGCCAAGACCATTGGTTACGGCCCTGAGCAGACCCAGGACCTGACAGACTTCATCACCCGCCAGGTGGAGATGTGGAAGGCCAAGAATATGGACCCCAGCATGATTCGCCTGTACCTTCGTGGTGACAAGGACGCTCTCTGGGAGCGCTCTGCCACGGTGATTCGTTGTGCTGCGGCTGCCGGCCTGTCCAACGTAGTGTTCGGCACTCTGCCCGCCAAATAAATAATAGACACGAAAGGATATTTGCATATGGCAAGACGCAAACAACGCGAGGGAGAGCCTGAGGCAGAGCCTGAGATGAACATGTCCTCGATGATGGACGCCTGCTTCCTTCTCCTGATTTACTTCATTGTGGCAACCTCTCTGGTGAGTGAAAAGCGCCTGAGCGTTTCCCTCCCCGGTAACTCTACAGGCAGTGGTGCTCCGCCCCCATTGGAACCCGGCCGCATCAAGGTGGAGTCTGATGGTTCTGTATACTGGAACGGAGACATGCCGATGGCCGGCGCCATGGATGCCTCGCTGGATCCCCGCACGCCTGAGTATCGCGAGCAGCGTGAAATGACGGAGCTGGTAGATGCCCTGAAGAATCTGGCCGAAGCGGCCAAGGCGGCAGATACAACCCCCATCGTTATGGTTGATGGTGCTCCTGCTGCTCCACACCAGCGCATCGTTGACATCATGGCCGCTCTCTCCGAAGCTGGCATTTCTACTGTGGGCCTGAATACGGCCGCGCAGGAGTAACCCTCTAACCCGGGCTCAGAAGGGGAGCGTGTCGGAAATACCAATCCGCGTGCTCCCCTTCTTTGTCCCCGACCCCGACCCATTTTAACTTACACGGAATATTTATGAATACTTATACCACAGCTTTATCTGTAATGGCAGGCCTGGCGTTGTCTATGCCGATGGTGTGTCAGGCGCAGGATCCGCTGTCTTCTCTGACCAAGGTAAAGGCACTTACCAAGCAAGGGAAGACAGACGAGGCCGTAAGCCTTTGCGACGCCGTGCTCAAGCGATTCGGCGGCAAGGGTGCTACGGCTCGTCAGTTTGCCTATGTGCTTCCCTACTACGCCTGGGAAAAGGGCGTTGTTTATTTCCGCGCCGGAAAGTATGAGGAAGCCTTCAATGCTTTCAAGGCGTTCAAGGACGAGCAGCGCTGGCGCGACCCCGCTGAACTTGCCAAGGCCAAGGCCAGCTCCACTGGTGCTGGTGCGAAGGATGCCTACGAGCCCTATTTCACCTATGCTCTGTTCCAGATGGCCAACTGCCGCTACAAGCAGGCTGTAGGTGAGGAAGGCAAGGACAATGGTGATAAGAGCAAGTTTGAGGAGGCTATCAAGTATTTCGAGGAATACCTGAAGCTGGTGCAGAGTGGCAAGGTGACCAAGACGGAAAAGGACCAGAAGATGGATGGCCAGATCTGCTTCGTGCTGGTGCAGGCCTACATTCTGAAGGAGAAGCCTGATTTCAAGAAGGCTGCTGAATACCTTGAAATGAGCCGCAAGGTGAAGGGCCGTGTGCCTGATGAAATGGCCATGGATGGCCTGAATACCATCGTGAATGTGGCTATCTCCAACCCGGAGAACGTCGGTTGGGTATACAAGCTGGTGGAGGCAAGCCCGGCCAGCTACAACCTGGACGCGGCCCGTGCTGCGCGTAACGTGAACAAGTTCTACAATCTGGCGCAGCGAGCTTACAAGGTGATGAACGAAGCTCTGCGTGCCGGTAACGACCAGCAGGCGCTTGAGGCTGCCCGTACGGCCAATACCCTGTATGGCCTGGTGGCTGATGGCCCGTCTGCCATGTATGCATTGCAGGGGCAGGCGAAGGCTATGGGCAAGTACAAGGGTGCTTTCACTGATACGCACACGGGTGTGCAGATGTCTGCCGCCTATGCCAGAAAGTGGTTTGCCAATGTCAAGGCTCTTGAGGAGAAGGGTGCACAGTTTGATGGCTTCTCCATCATGTCCACTGCCACCATTGCCAAGGACCTGGGCTCCAACCGCCTGGCCAAGGGTGGTTTCCAGGTGCTGTTCAATCGTTACCCGAAGCTGGCGCTTCCCCCGCGCGATGAGTCTGCCCAGCCGTTCCCGATGCGTAACAACATCACCATGCAGCTCGGCTCCCTCTGCCGTATGACTGGAGATGATGAGCTGGCGCTCAAGTATGAGAAGATGCTGGAAGGTCAGGATATGGGTGAACAGACCAAGGTTCTCGTCTTCCAGAAGATGTCTCGTGCTGTAACAGACCGCGATTGGCCGAACGTAGTTCCCTGTGCCGAGGAAGTGCTGGGTTACTACCAGGACGACAAGACCAACAAGCTGTACCTGACCGCCCGCTATATGATTGTTGCAGCCCAGTACCAGATGGGTGAATACGAGAATGTTGTGAAGTCTGCCCGTGCTCTGCTTGACAGTGGCGAAATGAAGTCTGTTGAAGGTAAGGATACCCTGAAGCCGGAGGAGGCTGCGAAGTATGATAATGATATCTACCTCTTCCTGACGGATTCCTATTCACGCCTTGCTGCCAGCAAGAAGAAGCCGGAGCTGCATACCGAGGCCATCAAGACCTTTGAGGAATACGCCCTCAAGTACACGACCACGGATTTGAAGAAGGCTCCGCAGGCAGACAAGATGTACTATGCCGCCATTGACCAGCACATGAAGCGCGCCGCCGCCGCCAAGGACGACAAGAGCGCCGATGAGGATAAGAAGGAGGCGGTCAAGTACTGCGACTACATCTGCAAGAACTGGCCGACGAGCGATCTGTATCCCACAGCGGAACTGCTGGCTGCCGGCATCCTGTTGAATAATATGGATGATGCAGTGAAGGCTACGGCCATGCCGCGCCTGCAGCGTGCTGCTGATGCCGGCGTGAAGCTCGGTACCAAGTCCGGGCGTTCCACTGCTGCCAACGCCCTCTTCTGGCTGGCTTCCTATGGTGCAGAATACCCGGAAGCCAATGAAACCGAAGAGGCTGCCAAGGCGCGTTGCCGTGGTTATGCTGAGCGTTACTGGAAGGATGGCGATGCCGAGGGGGATCCCTTCAGCCTCCCCATGGCTTCTCTCTATCTCTCCATGGTGAATAACAAGGAGGATTATGAGAATGCCATCAAGCGTGCTCAGGCCACTATTGCTCGTGAGGCTACCTACATGTTCAAGAATGAGAAGTCTGATCCGGAACTGGAAAAGACCATCAATTCCTATGTGGAAGCTTATGTGAAGGGCTCCAGAGATTATCTTAACAAGACGCTGACTCTGGAGGAAAAGACCGCCCATTTCACCAGCTTCCCGGGAATCGACCCGAACGACAAGTATGCCAACGCTATCTTCCGTATGGCTCAGATTGCTTCCATGAATCAGGAACTTGCCGGGCTCAAGGAAGACAAGGCTGCATACGAGAAGCTCGAAGGCCAGATTCAGGAAGTGTTCCGCAACATGACCAACAGCTTCAAGGCTGATGACCTTACCAACTACATCTGCGTGGAAGTGGGTGATTACCTTGTCCGCTATGTCGCAAAGTTCCCGAATCCTGCTTCCCGTGTGGAAGAGCTGACTCAGGCTACGGATTACTATGGTGCCGTTATTTCCCGTAAGAAGGACATGGTCGACGAGGCTGAGCTCGGTATGGCCAATGCGCTTGCGCTCTCCAAGGGAGACAAGACGGGTAAGAGCGCTCTGGAAGAGAAGGTCAAAATGACTGCTGAGGCTCTCTACCAGAAGGTTTCCAACAATCCCGAGCCCAAGCTGGCTGGACCTGCTCTCGTAGGCCTCAGCAAACTGTACCTGAAGAGCGGAAATGCCACGGCTGCCATCGAAAGCACCAACAAGTACCTGCGTAATCGCCAGAATCAGCGTGAACGCCTTGAGGTGTCCCTGATGCAGGGTGAGGCTTACACTATGGCCAACGATGATAAGAATGCCTTGCTTTCCTACATGAACCTGTTCATGAAGAACAAGGGACAGGTGGGTTGCGCTTCAAAGGCATGTCTGGCTATCATGAACATCTTCTGGAAGCGTAACAACCCGATGAAGGGTGACCGCCTGCAGAAGGGATTCCAGAACTCTGACCGATGGGTGGCCTGGAACACGGGGCAGCAGTATGTGAACCAGGTTCGTAAGTTTGCTCTTGATACCAAGTGCACGGCTGAGGATAAGGACGAATTCAACAAGCTGGTCTCTGCAGTCCAGAATTATGGTTCCGACCCCGCCGTGATGAAGGAAGAGAAGGCAAACAAGGAATTTGCTCGCAATATTCAGAGCAGCAAGAAGAAGTAACCATCAACCCCTCTATAGAAACATATGAAATCACTCAAGATTATTGGTTTTGCACTGGCTGCTCTCTCTTGCGTGCCTTATGCTGAGGCTCAGCAGGCACCTAAGCTGACGGCCATTGTTCAGACGGATCCGGGCAGCAAGCCTGCTCCGATTGCGCTGGAACGCAGCGATGGTGAGGGTACATTCTTCTACATGCAGAAGGGTACGGACCAGCTTATGCAGGCCCGCGCTGCTTCGTGCAGCATGTTCGTGATTCAGACCCCGGCCGATATGGCCAAGGCACTGCGCGATTACTACGGCGGTGACCTGGCAGATGCTCGCAAGGGGTTTGCAGCCGTGAAGAAGAAATATGCTTCCTTCGCAGGTCTGCCTGGTTCTCCCGGTACCCTGGGCGCTCTGTATGAGATGGTGTGTGCGGCTCGCATGCTGGATCTCGCCGCTCTCAAGACCCTGTCTGCATCCATTCCCGGAGAGAAGGCTCTCAATGCTGTAGAGAAGGGCCAGGTTGCTGCCGCCAGAATTCTGGCAATGGTGGATGACACCCCGGCATCCTTTGCTCCCATTCAGCAGGCGGTGGAAGCCCTGACCAAGACGGCTGGTGTTCGCCTGGACAGCGAAGCATACGGCTGGACCCGCTACGCGCTGGGACGCGCCGCTGCTGCCACGATGTCTGTGGCTAACGATAAGGCCAAGTCTGCCAATGCTGCCATTGATTTCTACTGCCAGGCAGCAATGAGTATGCATGGCGCGCAGAAACAGATGCCGGCAGATGCCGTCAAGCGAGCCATGAACCTGCTCTGGAATATGCCCGGTGTGCAGGATTATGCCGCCAAGGCCCCTAAGCCCATGGATAAGAAGTCATGGTTTGCCGCTCCGGCAGATTTCCGCGATGCTGTGGCAATGGCTCACTACTACAAGGCTATCTATGATTCCGGCACCGGTGCTCCTGACCCGCTGGTGAACCAGCTGGATGCCTATCACTTCAATCACCTGAAGGGAGTGAAGAAGGGAGAGTAATTCTCATTATCACGCAAATCCGCGGGGTATTTGCCCCGCGGATTTTTTTATGATTCTGCAAAAGGAAGACTGTATATGGTAGACATGCTGGTCAGATTATACTCCTTGCCGAAGGGCGCGCCTCTGCGGGCAGGGTTGGAAGAGCAGGGTGTGCATATCCGCTCCTGCCGCCCTTACGAAATGAATGCGGTTTCTGAATGGATAGGGGCCACATTCAGCACGCGCTGGGTGAGTGAATTCACCATTGCTATGGCGCATCAACCTGCGGGGTGTGTCATCGCTACGCGCAAT
>CAJGDB010000034.1 GCA_904502165.1 uncultured Akkermansia sp. | reverse complement strand
TCCGGGGTTGCCCGCCCTACCAGGCGGGCAACCCTCCTGAAGCAAGATTTATGGCTCAACAACTCAATACCCTGCTTAATCATACGTATGAAGTGCAGTCGCCGGTGGAATGCACTGTAAGGAATGCCGCCGGTGCATTCATCCTGACGGCGTATCCTGGCACACCGGTACAATTTGTGGCAGATGGTCAGCCGGTCACTCTTTCGGCTGATTCTGCCACCTTGTTGCCAGTTTCCGGCAAAACGCGAATGGTTGACATCGTTGCGTCTGTGCCTACTGGTGAGGCTATCGAACATCTCAATGAGGCTACTCTGACGATAAAGCATGCCACGTGGTATGAGAATGAAACCCAGACAACTCTGCAGGTGCAGCCCTCCGCCTGGAAAAATGAAGTGATGACCTGTTACTTGAAAACATTGTCTCCGGTGGTTGTATCCGGTGTTCAATGGCTCTATGGGGAGCCTGCCATGATGGACGGCTTTACCTTTGTAGTAGCCTTGCAGCAGGTTGATTCCTCAACCATTATTGCGAATCTTGCCTATACAATTAAACAATGATAGCTGCCGGATTATGCACAATGGGCGGTTGTTTTGCCCAGGATTATACCAGTGCTGCCGTAGAGACATATTGGCCTGCTCATTCTGTTTGTATTGATAATGAAACCATTGTCATAAAAAGCGGAGAGGAGGATTTAACGCTTCCTTTCTGGCGGTATTCCGGTCTGCATGCCGGTTTTTATGCTGAGAGGCTTTCAATGTCAGATGATAGAGCCTTGCTTACCTTTGGCATGTGGGTCGTTCAGGCATGCGACTATTTATGGATAGGTCCTGCTACAAATGCGATTGTAGTTTATGGTGCTGGAAGGTCCCAGGTGAGGAATGCTCTTCAGAAATCAATTTCTTCGCCTGTCGATTATATGAGAGTCGGGGTTTCTAATTGTGATTTTACGCTTGAACTCCCTGACTATACGGGCGCGGCGACGATGGGTGAACTAGGTACATCTAATCGCAAGGATCCGTTCTATATTCGAATTATCGGTGAAGGTAAACAGTTGGATATGGTGGCATATTGGTGGTGCGATGATGTCCGTCGTCTCTACTTTATGGCTCAACCTATGGCATCGGTAGCAAGAACTTCTGCCATCTTTACTCATGGATATAATATATTGACTGAATTATGAGATATTACGCTAAATTTGAAAGCCCGGACGGCACCTATGTGGATGTCGTTGGCACGCGCTTTGATGTTTCCTCTGCCCGTCGGGTGCGGGATAGGCGAGGTGTTAATGAGGGATATACCCCCTTTCCTTCGCTGGAGACGGCCTTGCAAAGATGGGAATTGCAACGGGTTTGAGAAAATTACCAATTTCCGGTCTCATCAGGTTGGAACTTATCAATCCGGGAACCTGTTTTTCAGCCAGTCGCCGACTAATGCGGGCGTCTGGCTGAATTTGTTGATTTTACGAGTTTTTTCGATTGCGTGTATGTTGGTAGGCGGGTGCATGTACACACTACGGGGACCTGATTCTCTCGGGAATCCATCGACTATATGAGCCATTATTGACAATTCTTGCTGTGTATGTATAATTAACTCTACCGAGATGTCTAATATCAAACAGGAAACGTTAAGCGGCGCCAAATGGGTTATGATTAACAAGTGCGTGATGCAACCCGCTAATTTTCTGTATTTTATGGTGCTTGCCCGTTTGATAACCCCTGCAGAGATGGGGGTTCTGGGGTTGACGGGTATCTTTTTTGCGGTGGCTAATACCCTTAAAGAGGCTGGCTTTGGTATGGCTCTTATCCGTAAGCAGGATCGCACAGAGGTGGACTGCTGTACTGTTTTCTGGTTCAACATTGTCGCAAATATTCTGGTGGGTCTTATCTTTTGGTTTGTGGCACCATGGTTTGCCGTGTTCTTCAATGTGCCGGATTTGAAGTGGATAACCCGCATATCGTCCATCATGATGGTACTGGGCGCTACCCAGAGTGTGCATTACACCTTGTATACAGCAAAGAGAGATTTCAAGACGCCCACCATTATTGGTATCTGTACCACTCTGCTGGGTATGCCCGTTACCCTGTATTTAGCCTATGCAGGATGGAGCTACTGGTCAATGGTTATATCGGGTGCATTTACGGGGCTGGTGGGCCTTATCGTCATCTGGATTGTATCTCCATGGAAGCCTCGGTGGCTTTTTTCCTGGAAATCGTTCCGGGAGTTCTTTTTCTTTGGCTTCAAATTAAGTCTGACCGGCTGCATCTGGCAGGCTTATGCTAATTGTGTCCAATTTCTTATTGGCCGCGTATACTCTCCGGCGCAGTTGGCATTATATGACCGCGGTAAACATCTTGCCTCCTTGCCGGGTACTATGATTTTTGAGCCGATAAATGGTATCATGTACCCAATTCTCGCAACGTTACAGGATGATGAATCCAGATTGCTGAGTGTTTATCGCAAGCTGTTGAGGATGAGTGTAATGTCGATGTCCTGGATTTTGTTGACTTTGGTCGCTAGTGCAGAATCTCTCATTCATTTGTTCTATGGACCTACCTGGATTCCATGTGCAGAGTATTTACAGGTTATCTGCCTTGGAACGATATTCTCACCACTAATCAGAGTTAATTTATCGTATCTGATGGTGAAGGGAAGGACTGATCTCATTATGAACCGTGAAATAGCAGTGGTAGTGGTTAATCTGCTATTCATTGCATGCAGCGTTTCAATTAGCGTAATGGCAGTGTGCTGGGCTATTGCTATAGCTACAGTGTGTAATTTTGTTATTACAATATTAATGTCGATCCGCGTATCCGGCCTGTCATTTTTTACACAGATGTCTGATTTTACCCCCTATTGTGTGGTAGCTTTGGCTGCCAATGTTCCTGCGTTCCTTATTGGCTATTACGGGATTCCGTATTACATCTGTTCGTTTGTGGGGCCTGCTCTTTCGCTGGTGTTATACCTGGTGTTCCTGCATCTTCGCAAGGATGATGCTTATTTTATGCTGCGGGATACTGTATGGAATAGTTCCCCTGTCAAAAAGATGAGAGCTTTCTTTTCTGTGTAATTTCATTTAGTTTCTTCTATGAATGTCATAAGGGTTGATTCTGTATCCGCTGTGGGTGGACGTCTCCGTGTTTCGTATAATGTTCCCTCCGTATTGGAGCAATATTTTACTGCAGAACGCATATTTGAAGCAGAGTATTCTGAAGACATATCTGCTGTGCCGGAAAGTGTGCTGGTTATTCCCTTTGTTTGCAATGTGCTGCCTATAGCATGGCTTGCAGATGCAGTATTGGAGCTTCCTCAACTGGACAAGGAATTTTATGAGGGAATTCCCGGCGTGTTGGAAGGGTACAGGAATATGTCTCCCATGCTGGAGTTCAAGGGCATGGTCAAGGTGCGACAGCTGGTGGATAACAGCTATACGCCTTCTGAGCGGGTTGGTGCCCTTTTCAGCGGCGGGGTGGATGCCTTTGCCACCTTAATTGCCCATGCTGACGAAAAGCCCAGGCTGGTAACGCTCTGGGGGGCAGATGTTAAACTAACGGACACCGCAGGCTGGTCCCGCGTGAAACAGCATGCAGAGGATACCTGCCGGGAATTCGGCCTGGCTGCACCGCTGCTGGTGCGGTCGAATTTCCGTCTGATGGTGAATGAAAGTGCATTGAGCATCCTGGTGGCTGCCAGCAGAGATGGCTGGTGGCATGGCTACCAGCATGGTATTGCCCTGCTGGGGCATGCTGCGCCGGTGGCCTATCTGGAGCGTTGGAAAACACTTTATATTGCCAGTTCCTTCACCCCGGATAATAAGGCCATTTGTGCCAGTGACCCTACCATTGATAATCAGTTGCATCTGGTTAGCACCCGCGTGTGGCACGATCAGTATGAGTACCACCGCCAGCAGAAGGTCGGGCATATTGTTGAGCATTGTCGGGCAATGGGGCGCAAGGCTATGCTGCGCGTGTGCTGGATTATTTCGGGAGGTACCAATTGCTGCATGTGCGAAAAATGCCAGCGAACCATTTTTGCCCTGCTGGCAGAGGGGGAAGACCCGGCTGATTATGGCTTCACTGCATGGCGGGCCGGAATTGCCGGCACTAAAAGCTGGACACCGCGGCACTGTCGCCATACACCCAAACATCGAAAGGTTTATGCCCAGATACAGACCCGGTTCAGAGAGACGCAGGCATATCAGGATGACCCGGCTGTCAATTGGTTCTACAAGGTGAATTTTTACCAGACTCCGACTATTGGAGACAAGCTGAGAACCTTGATTGGGAAAGGTACCTCCTTTGCTCGCCGTTGTCTGCGTTTTGCCAGACGCCAGTTATCGGGTAAATAACAATCAACCAACTCAGCATTTTGAAAACTGAGTTGGTTGGTTTCGTTGCTGTGCCAGGAATCCGTAACGTACATTATGCTTGCTCGTGAGGTCGGGGGTGTGCTATACTGAACGCATCATAAATTCAGTTAAACGTATGCACCAATTGTTAAACATACCAGAATCAGTAGGGGCCGGGCATCTTGAATCGGCTCTACGTGAGCTTGGAGAGTTTTCGTACATTCGTAGTTATGGCAATTTGGGCGATTTGCTGATAGCGGAGGCGACAGACCAATATCTGGAGAATCACGGGTTTAAATACACGATTGTAGATCCCTATACAGCCGGTGATGAGATGCACAATCTGGTACATGGAGGCGGCGCTCGTTTTACGGCAGATTGGTGCGATGTTGATACCTGTATTAAGGTTTTGTGTAATGAAAAGGTGAGGCGGTGTGTCATTCTGCCTTCTTCTTTTCATAAGGTGGACACGTTGCTGGGGCATTTTGATGCTCGACACGTGTTGTTCTGCCGCGATGCTGCTTCCTATGCCTATTGTAGGGCCATGTGCCCGGAGTCTCAGGTATATCTGACTGATGACACGGCCGTATCGTTGGACCTGAATAAATTGCAACCATCTGATTTGAGTGAGGAGGCAGATGGTGTAGAGGAGAAAAAACTCCAGTTTGCTCTTCGTCATTATTTATGCAGAGGGATGCGTTGCAGAATGCATAAAGCGACAGTTCTGACCAGAATAGGTGGTGAAGAAAAACGAGTTGCTTTTCTTCTGCGAACGGATAAAGAGAAGAAAACAGGTTTCGTATCTCCCATGACATATGATATTTCTCTCAGCTGGCATACTCCTGAGAGAAATAAATATAATGCTAATCTGTTACAGGCATTCTCCGATGTGCTGAAATATGCAGATGTTATCGTATCAGATCGCCTGCATGTATGCATCATGGCATATCATTCAGGACGGGAGGTGTATATGATGGACAATAGCTACGGAAAACTAAAGGGTGTGTATGAACAGTCTCTTTCAGGGTGTCCGAGGGTTCATTTGGTGCAGGCAGATGATTTGCCTGCAGATTTACGAAAAGCATGGGGGCTTTTGAATGCTCCTCATCGAAAGATTTGCTATCTTGCAGTAGAGAAAATATACGGGATGTTAAAACGACTGTTGAGAAGATGACTCCGGCTATGCTATCTGTTATTGTGCCGATTTACAATACTGCGCCTTGGTTGGCTCGATGTCTGGATAGCATCTGCAACCAAAGCTATCAGAATCTGGAAATCCTGTGTGTTAATGATGGGTCTACGGATAATTCCGCAGAAATTCTGGAGGAATATGCTGCAAGGGATTCGCGCATCAGGGTGTATACACAGGAGAATGCAGGTCTTTCTGCGGCAAGGAACACGGGGTTGGAACATGCCTCAGGTGAATGGGTTACGGGTGTGGATTCTGACGACTTCCTTTACCCTGGTATTTATGAACAAGTCCTGTCTTACTGCCGCGAGGGCGTGGACATGGTATTCTTTGGAGTTCGGAATGTGGCAGAGGATGGTGCGGCGCTGCCTCACGCTGCCTATTTTAATTTGCCGGAGGCAGGCGAGTATCCTATGTCTCCAGAGCTTGCGGCTGGGTTGAATGTGTGTTTTGTCAGTAAGTTCTGGCGGCGCAGCATGCTTGAAGAAAATAAGCTTCGTTTCCCCGTGGGCCTGGTGCATGAGGATGAGGCTATGTATTGTCTGGCAGCCCCCTATGTCCGCCGTATCGCTATTTGTCCTGTTGAGGGCTATGCCTATATGCAGAGAACTGGTTCCATTATGCGTGTTGCCGGGCTGGATGCGCTGAAAAGAGCAGAGCGCTATACCCTTTTGCTGGAATACATCCACGCCGAATATGAACACCGGGGCTTGCTGAATACATCTGCTTTTGAGTATCTCGAATCGACCTTTGTCCGTATATGTGGTCCCTGCTATCAGGATTATAAGAAAGAGAATAGCATGGCTATCCAGCAAATGATGGCCGGAATGATTCAGAATTGCCGCATGACCGGGGTTGATTATCGTTTGGAACGATTCGTTCCGGTGCAGGGGTGGCGCCGTCTGTTCCTTTCCCGCTATCAATGCGCCAAGGTCTATCGTTTTTTTGGAATCCCGGTATGGATGAGGTTGTATACTCCTTCCGGACGCCGGCTTACCCTGAGGGTATTGTTAGAGCATTTGCAAAAACGATGGTTTCGTTCCTGAGGAAATGCTTGCTGCGCCTGGTCGCGAAATGCTGTATGTGTGCTCTCTAAGGAATGGGGGCATAGTGTGATGGCAATTGGATTTTATTCCCGCATTTTCCTGAGAAGTATTTGTCTTGTCTGCCTGGATGCTGATTTTAACGGCTCGCGAGGTATTTGTCTTATTTTTATAAAAAGTAATAAGTCTAATAAAATAAACACCTTGCGGTGAAAAATGGGGCAAAAAAGGCTGAAATGGCGGCCGTGGAGGATTAAATCCGTCTGCTTGTACGCAGAATTTCGCGCTCAGCGGGGCCTGAAATGCTTCCGGACAAGAGAAAAGTGTTTATACACCCGATTCCGTCTGGTCAAATGTCCATTACTAGAAGAGCTCACTCATCTGGTATATAGGAGTATCAGCAAAACGGAAGATAAATTCGAAAAATATGGGTATGTGGAAATTGAAAATAATAAAAAACGATATGAAAAACATCTCGTTGACCCGTTCTCTTGAAACAAAGTTGTATAAAAGTGTCATTTATATGCATAAGCCATATAGCAAGAAAATAATAAAAAAATGGAAATATGGGTGTAATGCTATATGCCAAAATAATATAGAAAGGCCGGAAATAGGTATGTACAAATAGAATAAATTATTTATTGTGTACTAATGCTACTGGCTTGCAAAAATATAATAGTTTATTTCTAATGGTCATGTAATCGAGAAGCAGGCTTAGGGTGGTTAGACACCTGGAGAAGAAGACTGTGAAAAACAGCATTTTGCAGGGGCTGAATTTTACTTGTCCGGTGTTGAGCGGAGTGTTAGAATACGGCCATGGTCTATAAGTTATCAAATCCGCGCCGGGGGAGCATATCGGGCTTGCTACTCTGGGCGTGCCTGCGATGTGGTCTCGCGGTAACAATAGGTGTTTTCTGTATTGAACATTTTTTTCTGGCTTCACTTGCCCTGGGAGAAGGCGTGGAGTTGGCTATAGCCCTGTGTGGCGGTGTGCTTGCGAGTGGGCTGGCCTATCTTGTCATCATGCAGACTTTCCGCCGTGCGAGACCACGGGGGGATATGTTTGTCACGCTCACAGAGGCGGGCATAATGGTTGAGTTGCCGTTCATCGGGGAGAAGCAGTATCAGTCCTGGCAGAGAATCAGCAGCGTGCGGCGGGTGAAGAATGTACTTGTTCTGCAGAGAGTACATGGGCTTGCAGACCTGTTACCGCTGGATAACCTGAGCCCGGCCCGTGCTGAGGAAATGGAGAATTATTGCCGTGAACACATCGGTAAAACCGTTCCTCCGGAAGCTCAGATCAGGCCGTCGGAAGAATACCTGAGTGCCACACCGTATAAACGCAAGGATTCTGCAGCTATTCGCCGGGAGGTTGCTGATGCGTTGATGCGTCATGTGTCTCCCTTATCCAGTTATCTGGTGATTATTGCTGTACCCATTTTCATTGCGGCGAGTATACAGATGCTCAGCATCGGGATTCAGGATGGTATGATACGTGACCTTGGGCTGGCAGTGTTTACCATTGCCTGCCTGTTTCTTTCGTTGCGGTATTACCTGCACCCGGGTGCCAGAATGAAGAAATGGATTCAATCGCCGGAGGCCTGTGAACTGGAAACCCACGTGACACGCAGTCATGTGCTTCTCTGCATAGGGTCTTACTGGGCGTTGGTGCCATCTGCGAGAGTGGGCCGCTGTATGAAGATGCGGCATAGTTATGTGTACGAAGTCAGTCAGGCCGGAGTATTTGCCATATCCCGGGATGAACAACCGCCCGGAGCTCTGCCTCAGCCACAGCCTGTCCGCAGCCTGCGTCGCATGCTTCTGCACTGCATCGTGTTACTCGTGTTGCCGGCATTGCTGCTGGGTGCTCTCCACCTTATTCCTGAATCAGAATTGGAAGAAGGGCAGAGGATGTATCGCGAGGCAGCCAGCCGAGGCGAAGCACTTGCTGCTTATGCAGAGGCGCTTACCCCGGTGCGCGGGTATCCTGGAGGCATTGAGCAGTGCCTGTATTATGCCCTGGGGGATGGGTGGGGTTGTCTGTATATTTATTGGGATGATGAAAGCTCATGCCAGCTTATGCTTGAGCCTCCGGATGACAGGGAATGATGGATTCGGCTTTTGCTCGCATTTTTTTGAGCGTAGTCTTTCCCAGGGTTTTGCTTTCGGGTTGCAATCGTAAAATAATCTGCTACAATACCCGCACATAGCATTATGGCCAGTTACCACAAACCCGTTAAAACGCGTCGTGCCAGTGAGCGCGATGGTATACTCTTCTGGATTCTCCCGCCGCTGTTGCTGGGTGCAGTTTTTGCGTTCTGCTCCATGGCCAACAGTAATGAGGAAGGAGTTGACGATAAGAAACCCGTTGCCGGGCAGAAGGAAGAACAGTAATTTTCAACAGCGATAACCATATGAGCGAAGGAACACCTATTACCATGACGGGGCAGGGGCTTAATGTGCCCGATTTTCCCATCATTCCCCACATTATTGGCGATGGCTCCGGCCCGGATATCTGGCGCGCGGCCAAGCGCGTGATTGATGCCGCGGTGAGTGCCGCCTATGGAGATACCCGTGCCCTGGTATGGCAGGAAGTCCTGGCTGGTCAGAAGGCGTTTGATACCGTGGGTACATGGCTGCCCAATGAAACCATGGAAGCTTTCCGTACGCTTCTGGTCGGTATCAAGGGGCCGTTGACCACGCCGGTGGGCAAGGGCATCCGCTCATTGAATGTTGCGCTGCGCCAGGGGCTTGACCTCTACTGCTGTGTGCGTCCTGTCCGCTACTTCCAGGGTATTGAAACCCCGGTGAAAGCCCCGGAGAAGGTGGATATGGTCATTTTCCGTGAAAACACGGAAGATATCTACGCCGGCATTGAGTTTGAATGCGGTACCCCGGAAGCAGAAAAATTCTTCGACTGGCTTTCCACAGAATTCCCGCAACGCGCCAACAAGGTGCGCTTTCCGCAGACCTCCGGCTTCGGGGTCAAGCCTGTCTCCCGCGAAGGCACGGAACGCCTGGTGCGCTCTGCCATTCAGTACGCCATAGAGAACAATCGCCCCTACGTGACCCTGGTTCACAAGGGCAACATCATGAAGTTCACCGAAGGCGGTTTCCGCGATTGGGGCTATGAGCTCGCCCGCCGCGAATTCGGAGCAGAGCCCATTGGTGACGGCCCCTGGTGCAAGCTGCCCAACGGAATCATCATCAAAGACTGCATCTGCGATGCCTTCCTGCAGGAAATCCTTATTCATCCGCAGGAACACTCCGTTGTGGCGACCCTCAACCTGAATGGCGACTATTGCTCCGACGCGCTGGCCGCCCAGGTGGGCGGTATCGGTATTGCCCCTGGTGCCAACATCAATTACCGCACGGGTCATGCCGTCTTTGAAGCGACACACGGCACCGCACCCAAGCTGGCAGGGCTGGATAAGGTGAACCCCTGTTCTTTCCTTCTTTCCGCAGAAATGATGCTGCGCTACATGGGCTGGGTGGAAGCCGCTGACCGCATTGTAGCCGCCATTGAGGGGGCTATTGCCGATAAGACCGTGACGGCCGACCTGGCAGAAATGATTCCCGGTAGCACTGCAGTAAGCACCACCGCCTTCGGCGATGCCCTGCTGGCCCACATCAAGTAAGCCACATGCCGGATCCCGCCTACGTTCATGCCGCTTTCTCGTCCATAGCAGAGCGCTATGTGACAGCCAACCACATTCTCTCCATGGGAACAGATATCCTGTGGAGAGCCCGTGTGGTGCAGATGGTGGCAGAGTGGAAACCTCAGAACCTGCTGGATATTGCCACAGGCACGGGTGACCTGGCCCTGGCCATACGCCGCGCGCTGCCGGAAGTGGATGTACTGGGTACGGATTTCTGCCGCCCCATGCTCGATGTGGCTGTGCGGCGCGGGCTGACCACCGTGCTTGAGGCAGATGCCATGCACCTGCCCCTGGCCGATGCCAGCTTCGATGCCGCCACCGTGGCATTCGGACTTCGCAACATGGCCGATTATGAGCAGGCTCTGCGAGAATGGAAACGCATTCTGCGCCCGGGTGGCCACTTGCTTGTGCTTGATTTCAGCATGCCGGAAAACATTCTGGCCACCCCCTACCGCTTGTACCTGCACCATGTGCTGCCCCGCATAGCGGGTTGGCTCACGGGGAACAGCGGCGCGTATGACTACCTGGGGGAGAGCATCGAAGCTTTTCCCCGCGGCAAGGCTTTCTGCGAGCTGCTCACTCGCAGTGGGTTCAAAACGCCCACCTGCCACCCGCTCAGCATGGGTATAGCTTCCATTTACACGGCAGAAGCCTGAGGCACACCCGCTCCTGCGGACGGAATCCTGCCGTTGGTCTCAGCCTCCGCCCGGGGAATGCAAAAAAATGGCATCTGACAAAATTTCATATCGACAAAAGCAGCGCAAAACGATACCATATAAGCAGCGCCGGAACAGGCGTGCGTAGTTTTCTATAAATTATTTACAACGAAGAAATTATGTTCAAGTATCCTCAGAAACCTGCTGGTTCTCCCACGTCCGGTTCTCCCTTTGCAGAGAATGATGTGCCCGATGAGTGGGCATCCCCCATGCCGCAGGGTGGCGCACCCGCCCCTGCCGAGGCTGGTTATTTTGGTGCAGAGGAGACGGCAGCTTCTCCCTTCGAGATGGCTGCTCCGGCTCCTGCCGCTGGTGGTACAACCCGCAATGTGCTGAACTACGACGTATCCGTCGTGGGTACTCTGCGCTTTACCGATGACCTGCTGGTTGACGGCTCCGTGGAAGGTGAAATCACTTCTGATGGCGTTTTGACTGTAGGGGCCAATGCCAGCATTCAGGCTGGTGATAAGAACAAGGTGGCAGTGCGTACCCAGAGCGCCATTATCCACGGCAAGGTTGTGGGTGACATCGTGGTGACAGACCGCGTGGAGCTCGCCGCCACCGCCGAGCTGGTGGGCGATGTGACCGCCTCCAAGATTTCCATTCAGGAAGGAGCCGTGTTCGTGGGCTACTGCCGCGTGGGTAATCCCGCCGTTGCTCCTGCCCCTGCTGCTGCTCCTGCCCCCAAGAAGACGGCTCCCCGCGCTCCCAAGAGCGATGACGCCAACCTGCTTGGCTAAGCCGTAGCAATCTGCCTATCATGCCGGAATTCCGCACAGAGCCGTTGATAGTTCCTGTGGTTTCCGGCCTCTTACCCGAAGGTGAGCGCGACCGTAGAGTTGCGCTCACCTCGTTTCGTTCAGACGACGAGCGAGTGCAGGTTCCCTTGCGTGAGGTGGTCTGCTACGAGTGCGGGCAGAGCTCACAGGTTCCCGCGGCGGCATTGTCGGCCAACTGCATTCATTGCCATGCTCACCTGAACATGGCCGATGTGGAAATCCGCCCCGGTTCCCGCCGCCTGACCCTACGCACGCTGGGTAACGTGCATGTACAGTCCGGCGCCAAGTTATCCAACCTGTCTGTCGTGTGCCACAATATGGAAGTGGATGGGCGGGTTTCCGGCTCATTCCGCTGCACCGGCACCTTGAGCTTCAACACCTCCACCCGAGTGGAAGGTTCCATCAGTGCCGGCAGGCTTGTAGTGGACAAAGGCGTGGAGGTGGAGCTGGCGTTGGGGGCAGCTGTTGAAAGTGCAGAGATATATGGCCGCCTGACCGGCCGATTGCAATGCAAGGGGCTGCTTCATGTGTACCGCAATGGCGCCTATTCCGGCATGTGCAAGGCGGCAGATGTGCAGGTGGACCCCGGTGGTTCATACGAGGAGCAGAGCCGGTTCTGAAACCAGACTCACCATGGATATCCGCATTACAGGTGCCAGCCAGAATACCCTGCGGCATATTGATTTGAGCTTGCCGGGCGGCAAGCTCATTGCTCTCATGGGGCCTAGTGGCTCCGGCAAGAGTACGCTGGCTTACGATACTCTCTTTGCGGAATCCCGCCGGCGCTTTCTGGACTGCCTTTCTGCTGGAGCGCGGAGGCTGCTTGCCCGCCCGGAGAAACCCCATGTGCAGAGCATCGAAGGCCTGCCCCCGGCATTGTGCCTGGAGCAGCACCTGCCAGCCGGACAGTCCCGCACCGTACTGGGCTCATTGACAGAAACGCTTGATTACCTGCGGATTCTGTATGCGGCTATTGGGGTTCCGCATGACCCCGTTACAGGCGAGCGACTTACCCGCCTCAGCCCCGAAGAAATCGGAAATTCCCTGCTGGCGCTATCTGAAAATACGCGTCTGACGCTGCTGGCTCCTCTTTCGCCCGCCTTTGGGCAGAACCCGGAAAGCGATGTTCTGATGTTGCGGAAACAGGGGTATCTTCGGGTGCGCGTCGCGGGTGAAATCTTCGAGCTGGATGCGCTGGAACAACAACCGCCTGCTCCGGGGCAGATTTGCGAACTTGTGGTGGACCGCATCGTGCTGCGCGAAGGGGTGGAATCCCGCGTGGCTGATTCTGTACAGGCCGCTCTGCGGCTCTGGCCCGATGAGCTGCGCGCCTTAGTGCAGGAACGTGGGGCAGAGCCGGAATTACGCTGCTTCCATACCCGCTACCGCAATGCCGGAACCGGCTTCACTCTGCCGGACATGACCCCGGGGCTTTTCTCCCATTTTTCACCACATGGGGCCTGCCCGGAATGCCAGGGCCTCGGTACTGTGGAAAGCGGCAAGGGAGCATGGAGCATCTGCCCTGCCTGCAAGGGAATGCGCTTGAATCCTGCCGCCCTGGCCGTTACCCTCGATTTCGGGGGGAAGGAAATGAGCCTGGGGCAGTTCTGTGATTTGTCCGTGCAGGAAAACAGAACCCTTCTGGAGCAGTTGGCTGTGCCTGCTGTGTATCGCGAGGCTCTCTCCTCTGCTCTGGGCTGCGTGAAGCAGAGGCTTGAGTGTCTGCTGGAACTCGGACTGGGCTACCTGAGCCTCTCCCGTGCGGCCAATACTCTTTCCGGGGGGGAATTGCAGCGCGCCCGCCTGGCCGCGCAGATTGGCGGTGGCCTTTCCGGGGTGCTTTATATACTGGATGAACCCACCATCGGCCTGCATCCGGCTGAAACAGCCAGGCTCATTGCAGCCTTGAAACGCCTGCGCGACAAGGGAAACACCATCCTGGTGGTTGAGCACGACCCCCAGTTGCTGCAGGAATGCGACTGGCTGGTAGAAATGGGCCCCGGCAGCGGGGCTGCAGGCGGACTGGTGCTGGCAGAAGGAACGTATGAGGACATTCTGCAGAACAGTAATTCCCCCACCGGCGCCTGGCTGGCCGGGCGGAAAATCCTGCCGGCGGTGGAGCCCCGGAATTTGCCCGCATGCAAATGGGCCTGTCTGCGCCATGCCTCGGCCCGCACTCTGCAGAATATTGACTTCCGATTCCCGATAGGCGCATTCACCTGCCTTTCCGGCCCAGGCGGTTCAGGCAAGAGCACACTGGTGCATGAATGCCTGCTGCCAGCCATGAAAGAGGGACTGCTGGAGGGTGGAGAGGCTTTTACACGCGCGGTGCTGGTAGACCAGAGCCCGCTGGGAAGCTCCCCCCGTTCTACCCCGGCTACGGCATCCGGCTTGCTGGATGTGCTGCGCCCTCTCTATGCAGCCTTACCGCTTTCGCGCCAGCGTGGGTACACCGCTGCTCGCTTCTCGCTTAATGCCCGTGGCGGCCGCTGCGAGCGCTGCGCCGGTACCGGGCATTTACAGATAGATATGAACTTCCTGGCCGATTTGTATACCGAATGTGATGCCTGCCATGGTGCGCGGTATAACCGGGAGACACTTGAAGTGACCTGGAGGGGCAAGTCCATTGCTCAGGTGCTGGCTCAGACGGTGGATGAAGCAGTGGAGTTCTTTGCCTCGGTGCCGCAGGCCGTGGCCATCCTGAAAGCCATGCAGGAACTGGGGCTGGGTTATCTGCCGTTGAACCGGCCTGTGACGACACTCTCCGGCGGTGAATCACAGCGTGTGAAACTGGCCAGCTATTTATCCAAGGCCACACCGAAACGGGGTAGCCGCCCGGGGGAACAACTGCTGATGGTGCTCGATGAACCCAGTACAGGGCTGCACTTTGCTGAATTGGACATGCTGCTGCGTGCCATTTACCGCCTGCGTGCCGCAGGGCATACAATACTGTGCATTGAACACAACCAGGGCATTCTGGCCCGGGCTGATTATCTGGTGGAACTCGGCCCCGGTTCCGGCGCAGAGGGCGGGTGCATCACCTATGCCGGTGAGCCGGTTTAATGGCCGCCGTAGTCGCGCAGGTGAAGCATGAGCCTGGTCCGCTGGAATCCCCGTGCCTTCAGGTATTGCAGCGGTGTCTGTCCGGCTGCGTTGAGTGAATTGGGGTTGGCTCCGCCTTTCAGAAGCGCGTAGCCTATCTTGTAATTGTTGTCAAATACAGCCTGCCAGATGGGGGCCAGCCCGGCCTGCGTTTCGAGGTCGGGGGCAGCCCCATAGACCAGAAGTCGCGAAACCAGGCGTTCACTCCCCTGACCTGTGGCAATCTGGAGCGGGGTGAATCCGTGGTGCAGGGCATTGGCATCTGCTCCTTGTTCCAATAGCAGGGTGGCGGCTGTCTCAATGCGGTCTCTCCGGTCTTCGTGGCTGCGCTTGTACTGGCTGATTAACATGCCGAGTGCCGTTTCATTGCCGTATTGCACAGCATTGGCGCTGGCTCCGTAATGCAGCGCCTGCTGGATGGCTTCCTTGTCTGCCCTGGCAATGGCGGAGAAAAGGTCCTGGTTCATTGCATCCGTGCTGCGGCAGGAGCACAGCAGCATGAAACCCACAAGCGGCAGAATGGTGATGAAGCGCAGCACGCTGCCTATGCTAGCAGAGTAGTGCCGGCCTGGCAAGTTGCTTTTTTCTGTAATTTAGCATTGAACCCGCCATGGCAGAGGAGTATACTGCCTGCCGTATATGAATTTTGAAGCCATTGAACGCAAGATGCAAGGCGTGGGGCTTTCCCGCGCTGCTATAGATGCTTTCCGCCACAGTGTGGGGGTGTTGACCTCGAATCAGTCCATGATGATTTGTGAGGAGGAGATTGAACCCGCACGTGATGTGGCTGACTGGGATGAACTGGTATGTGCCACGCCGGAGGCCGATGCCGCTCTGCTGGCACAGGCGGTGCTGGTGAAGCTGAATGGCGGCCTCGGTACCGGTATGGGGCTTCAGAAGGCCAAGAGCCTGCTGGAAATCAAGCCCGGCGTGACTTTCCTGGACACCATCGTGCGTCAGGTGCAGAGCCTGCGTGAGCGTGCTCAGTACCCGGTGAATCTTCTGCTCATGAATTCCTTCTCCACCAGCGAGGATACGATGGCGCATCTGGCTCAGTATGCTGATTTTGCTGATGCTTCCAAGGTGGAAATGCTGCAGAACCGTGTGCCCAAGCTGGTGACGGATACGCTGGAGCCTGTGGAATACCCCGCCAACCCTGAGCTGGAGTGGTGCCCGCCCGGCCACGGCGATATCTATCCCGCCCTGGTAGGTAGCGGCTGGCTGGATAAGCTGCTGGCTGCAGGGGTGAAGTATGCCTTTGTTTCCAATTCTGATAACCTGGGTGCCCAGCTGGATACCCGTTTCCTGCGCTGGTTTGCCGAGAGCGGTGCTCCCTTTGTGATGGAGGTGACCCGCCGCACCGAGGCCGATAAGAAGGGCGGTCACCTGGCCACGCGCAAGGCTGACGGACAGCCGATTCTGCGTGAGGTGGCTCAATGCCCGGATGAAGACGTGGAGGAGTTCCAGAACATCGAGAAACACCGCTATTTCAACACCAACAATCTCTGGATACGCCTGGACGCTCTCAAGGAAGTGCTCGATGCCAACGGCGGCGTGCTGCCCTTGCCGGTTATCTGCAACAGCAAGACCGTTGACCCGCGAGATGCCTCCACCCAGAAGGTCTACCAGCTGGAAACGGCTATGGGGGCGGCTCTGCAGTGCTTCCCCGGCGCCCGGGCTGTCTGTGTGCCTCGCTCCCGCTTCTTCCCGGTGAAGACCTGCTCAGATCTGCTTCTGTTGCGCTCTGATGCCGTGCTGATTGATGAAGCCGGTGCCATGCAGCTGGCTCCCGAGTGCAACGGCGTGGCTCCCGTGGTGCTTCTGGATGGCAAGCTCTACAAGCTCGTTGAATCTCTGGAGACGCTGGGCGTGCCCTCTCTGAAGCACGTGAGCAAGCTCGTGGTCACCAAGCCCCATACCTTTGCTCAGGGAGAAGCACTCTCTGGCGAGGTGATGAT
>CAJGDB010000033.1 GCA_904502165.1 uncultured Akkermansia sp. | reverse complement strand
TTTACATCCAGTTCCTGGCTCCGGTGCAGAATGAACTGGTTATTCAGGAACCAGGCCTCTGCCAGAGAGGTGCCGTTAGTATTGCCGAAGAAGCATCCCAGCGTGCCCCATCCGCTCTCACCATACCAGGAGGGCACTGTATACCCCACCACCTGATTGCAGGTGTAGGCCGAGAGGGCTGTTACAGCCATGCTGTGGGGGCTGTTGTTGGCATTGCCGAACAGGCAGTTCCCTGCGGCCAGCCAGATGCGGGGCTCGCCATCCGGCGCAACGGAGGTGCAGCTGGTAGCCAGCTGCTGCATGGTAGCCTGGTTTCCGCCTCGTGCTTCTGCCAGCGGGTTTGCAAATTGTTTTAACTGGTTTGCGGGCAGTTCATGAAAACGATTGCCGGAGGAGAAGATGAGCCCCCGGCTGAACGGCATTTCCAGATTATACTCCGTAGCGTGGCTGGAGGTAATGATGGCCTGCGGCCGTTGTGTAGCAAGCTGCCGGGTGAAAATGCCCAGCAGTTTGTCCTCTCCCGGAGAAGCGGGGTAGGTGGTGGAAACTGGTTCTGTATATCCGTTCTGCTCCCGCACCGGGGCATCGGTCCAGTCGGTGATGCAGCAGCTGTGCTCAAAACGCTGGTGGTCCACATTGGTGGTGGCCAGCAGGCGCTTGATGGTGAGGGTGGAATCTGCCTCGGCAATGCGGCGGGCATCGCTGGCCGTATGGCCGGTGATAATGCCCCACATACAGTCACCCCATGGGTCATCGTCCACACGGCGGGCAGCCCGGTGCAGATTGTTGACCAGGATGCGGTCTACCTCGTCCGGCTTCAGGACAATGGCGGCATAGCGCGCCTGATTACGGCGCAGTGTATTGGCAACGGCATCTTCTGTCAGCTCTGCCAGAGAGCAGATTTCAGCATCCGGGTATTTTTTTTTTAGAACCGTGGCAACTTCGGCCCATTCCGGGTCTGCCATGGTCTTTTCGGAGGAAATGATGGTGTATTCTTCTGTGTGCGGTTCCTTCGGGGCCGGCGGGATGGCGCTTTCAGGCATGGTGAAGAAATAGTTCACCTTGTCCTGAGAGCTGAATACTTCACGGGCGAGCTGCTGGATTTCCTCCAGCGTAATGCTTTGCACATCCTGCAGATTATTACGGATCAAAGGCAGTTGGCGCGCATCACTCTGCAGGCGGGCCAGCGCGCTTTCCCAGTAACTGGTCGTGCGGAGACTCTTCTGCGTGCGGGAGATAAAGGGCTTCAGCGCGCAATCCAGGTCTTCCTGGGTAATCCTGCCTTGCCCCAGATCAGCCAGAATGGCATCCATAGCGGTGTTGACCTTGATCCGGTTGCCAATGACACCCGCACTTACAGTGCTGATGGTGGCGGCGTTGTTGAGCGTGGGATGCGGAGCAAGTCGCACGCTGGGGGAATAGGTTTCTCCCAGCTGGGCCCGGATGCCATCGAACAACTTCTCGCGGGTGATGGAGGTCAGTACCATAAGCCGCCGGTTGCGGTGCTGGTCTCTGCCGTCACCACATGGCCGCACCTGGGTAACGAGGGTCTTATCCAGTTCTGTGGTGTAGGGTAGGAAGGCGCGCTGCCCCCACTTTACACCGGTTACACTGGTTTCTGCCTCTGTCAGTTCCGTGAATTCGCGCTGGCGGGAAGGCATGGCACCGAAGGTTCGCTGAATCACCGGCAGAATTTCCTCTACCTTGAAATCGCCCACTATGCTGACCTCCATGGCCCCATTCTGCAGCCAGGGGGTAAGGGCATTCTTCACCTGTTCTGTGCTGCATGCTTCCATCTGGCTGCGTTCAGGAGTGACAAAGCGGGCATCGTTCCCATACATGAGACGGGGTGCTTGCTCGGAATACGCACCATTGGGGGTTGTTTCGTAGCTCTTGTAGATGGCAGGCAGCTGGCGGCGAAGCAGGATTTCTCCATCGTTGCGGAACCCCGGGTGCAGAATCGAGGCGGCCAGAAGCTTGCATTGTGTTTCGATATCTGCCGCTGTGGTTTCACCGCTCATACAGAAGCGGTCCGGCCCCATGCTGAAGTGCATGCCGGCACTGCGCCCGGCAAAGATTTTTTCCAGTTCGGTGAGTTCATGCGCCTCCAGACCACCCAGGTTCATGACCATGGCTGCCATCTTGCCCAGACCAGGAGTCTGGATGAGACGGAGGGAACCGCCATCAATGAACGCTTTCACGCTGATGAGACCTTTGCTGAAATCAACGGGTTTCAGGTTGACTCGAATGCCGTTGGAAAGGGTAAGGGTGGTGATGCCCAGGTCTTCGATGAAGGCCTGCTTCTCAATGCTGCCGGGGGTGCCTATGGTGTCGTAGGCGAAGGGGGTCACCTCTTCCGTTACAGGCGGGGTGACTTCCTGCTGCATCACGCTGTCAAACGCGTTGCGGAGCTCCGTTTTGCCGATGCCTTCAGGCAGCGTGCCCGATATCATCAGCTTGGTGCGGGTGGCCTCAAACGCCTTGCTCAGCGCCTGGCGGCACAAATCCGGATTCTGCATGATACGGGCCATGCCGGCATCATGCACGCGCAGTTCCTCAATCGGAGTGGTGATGGCTGTTTCCTCCGAAAGAGCATCTACCAGCTGGTCAGCCATGCCGGTGGCGCTGATGGTGTCCCAGGAGTTGATGGCTCGGGTATAGGCATTGCGGATGATGGCTGCCATTTCATCCATTTCTGCCGGGGTGAATCCATACTGACAGGCGCGGCGCAGTTCGAGCAGGGCGCTTGCAAGGGCTTCCTGCCATTTTCCCGGCGCAGCGTTGATATTCATGCCGAAAATGTCTGCACTGGTATAAAGCCCGGAGCGGGAGACAGAGGCCTGTTGGAAGGCTGAATCTGCTTCGCGGGCCATGTGGCTCAACCGCCGGTTGAGCATGGCACAGGCCAGTTCCAGGGGCAGGTCTTCCATGCGCTGTGCGGCGGTGTCGGGCTTCTGCACCCAGGGAGAGGAAATGGTGAGTGTGATATTTGTCTGGGCGCTTTCCGGATTGGGGATAATCGCTTCGGTTGCTTCCAGATTATCCGGTGTTCCGGGGGAAATCCGCTCAGCCGGGGTGGTGTCCGCCATGTCTGCAAAGTATTTTTCTATCCATTGCCGGGCGGTGGCGGGGTCAAAGTCTCCCGTCACAATCATGGTCATATTGCGGGGGACATAGTGGGTCTTGTAGTAGTTCCGGAATACCTCATACGGGGCACCCATGATGACTTCCTCTGTGCCGATAGGAAGGTAGTCTGCAAGGCGGGTGCCGGGGGCTGCATGGCGGAGAGATTCTACGGAGGCCTGGTAGCTGGCGGAGTTGCGGGCATAGAGCTCGCTCCTCACAATGCCGCGCTCGTGGTCAATGGCGCTGTCTTCCAGGCTGGCACCATCGGCGAAGTCGCGCATGATGGTAAAGGCAAAATCCACCGTTTCGTCATTCAGGTTCGGTAAATCAAGCTTATAAACCGTTTCGCGCAGGCTTGTGTAGGCATTGGCATCTCCACCGAAGCCCAGCCCCAGCTGCTGCATGGTCGGGATGAGTTCTCCTCTCTTGAAATGACGTGAACCATTGAACACCAGATGCTCAATGAGATGTGAAATGCCTTTTTCATGTTCCTGCTCATCCAGCGAACCGGTGCCGACGAAGAGTCGCAGGCTGGCTCGCCCCTTTGGTTCGGCTGTCGGGCGGATGATGTAGCGCAGGCCGTTTTCTAACTGCCCTCGGGTGACTTGTGGGTCTTCCTTCAATTCTGCTGTGCGGTCGTTATTCTCCACTACGGCGGCAGCCGGTGCTGCTTCCTGGGCGTGAAGTACCTGCACGCTCAGACCGAGCAGGATGACGGGAAGAAGGGAAAGGTATTTCATATCGGTTAGGTGTGCTTTTGTGGCAGAAGACACAGGTTATTTGCTGCGTGTTCAAAAATTTATCTGGTTTATACCAGCTGGGGCAGGGGGAGTCAAGCTTGCAGTGTGTGCATTCTGCCTGCGTGAAATAATTGTCATGGGTGCATTTCTGCCTTGCGCTGTCGCGCGTATGCGTGTTTAATGGTGGCACTATGAGTGAAATGAATGACCAGATTACCGAGGGGATGAAGACAGCCATGCGAGCCAAGGATACTGTGGCTCTGGGGGCGTTGCGCGGGCTCAAGGCAGCCCTGCAGACCGCTCGCCTGACCAAGGGCAGTGTCAATGCCGAGCTGACTCCCGCGGAGGAACAGAATGTGGTGCGTAAGCAGATTAAGCAGCGCGAAGATGCCATTGCTCTGTATGCCCAGGCTGGTCGTACCGACCAGGTGGAGAAGGAACAGGCTGAAATCGGCGTGCTGGCAGCCCTGCTTCCCAGCGAAATGACAGAGGCAGAAATCCTGCCCGTGCTGGATGCCGTCATTGCAGAACTGGGTGCCACGGGTAAGAAGGACATGGGCCGAGTGATGAAGGAGATGCAGGCCCGCACAGAGGGCCGGGCTCCCGGCAAGTTGCTTTCGCAGCTTGTGGGCGGGCGTCTGAACTGATTTTTCTGCATTCCAGCGCTATGTTCTGTGCGGTCATTGTTGCGGCGGGTAGTTCGCGCCGCGCCGGGTTTGACAAGTTGGCTGCTCCGCTGGCCGGGCTGCCGGTTCTGCGTCGCAGTATAGATGCCTTTGTTGCCGCAGGGGCTGCAGCTGTGGTGGTTGTGTGTCCCTTGAGCCGCTGGCAGGAAACAGGCATGGCTGATGCTGCTTTCCCGATTCCGGTGAATCGGGTTGATGGCGGTGCAGAACGGCAGGATTCCGTGGCCGCAGGGCTGGCCGCTCTGCCGCCGGGAACTCGCATGGTGGCGGTGCATGATGGTGCCCGCCCCCTGATTACCCCGGAGGGTATCCGCTCCTGCCTTGCCGCAGCAGAGGAATGCGGGGCTGCCACTTGTGCCCACCCGGTGGTTGATACGCTGAAACGCGCAGATGCCCAGGGTCTTTCCCTACCAGAGAAGGTGAGCCGCGACTGCCTGTGGGGCATGGAGACTCCGCAGATTTTTCGCCTCGAGCTCCTGCGCCGCGCCTATGCTCATGTCCGGGAACAGGCACTTGTGGTGACCGATGAGGTTTCTGCCGTGGAATCGCTGGGCGTGGCCACCCGGCTGGTGCAGGGGGGGGTGAATATGAAGATTACGCTGCCGGGCGATCTGGAACTGGCAGAGCTTATCTGGACGCACCGCGCATGAAGATGGCGATGGAGCGAGTCTGGGTCATTGGTGCCGGTTTTCTGGGAGATGCTCTGGCAGCGGCCTGCCGCTCGGCAGGAGCCCGGGTGCTGACCATCGATGCTGCCGGTCACGCTTCTCTCTGTGGCTCTGCTGCAGAGCAGACTGTGCTGCAGCAGGCCTTACAGCGCTTTCACCCAGAGGTGGTGTTCTGCTGTACCGCAACACATGGCGGCGATGCAGCGGCTTATCGGCAGGCGTATCTGCGCCCGGCAGAGCAGCTGGCTTCTCTGGTAAAAGAATCGCGGATAGTATTCTGTTCATCCACCTCGGTTTATGCCAGACTGCCCGAGTTGGTGGTGACAGAGGAATCCCCGGTGCTGGCAGAAAACGAACGCTCTCAGATACTCCTGCAGGCAGAGGAGGTGGTGATGCAGAGCGGTGGAATAGTGGCGCGACTGGCCCCCCTGTACGGCCCTGGCCGCTGTGAGCTGCTGCGGCGCTATATGAATGCCCTGCCGGTGCTTCCCGGTGCGCCGGGCCGCACCATGAATTACCTGCACCGGGATGATGCTGTATCGGCGCTTCTTCTTCTTGGAGGACTGCCTGATCCTGCTCATTCCCTGTACAATGTGAGCGGCGAGCATTTTACCAAGGAAAGTATATACACGCAACTTGAGGCGGCTTTTCATATCGGGCTGAATGCCTGTGAGAGTTCGCCCTCGCAACGAGGGGTATCGGACAGGCTTGTGGATTGCACCCGCCTGCGCCATGCAGGTTGGTCCCCCCGGTTCCGCTTGCTGGATTCAGCCCACGAATGGAAGGAGTGACCCGTATGCCACTGCCGGATTATTATGCCTTGCTTGAGGTGGAGAGCTCTGCTTCTCAGGCAGAGCTGAAACAGGCCTATTACCGCCAGGCAAAGGCGTATCACCCCGATCTCAATGGCGGCGATGCCGAGGCCGAAAACCGCTTCAAGCAGATTGCAGAGGCATACCGGGTGCTGGGCGATGAGACTGAGCGCCGCTTGTATGACGAAGCCCGGGAAAGGGGAATCCGCTATTCTGCTGCCCCGGAACTGGCTTCCATGCAGCGCAGAACCCGTTTTTCTGTGCGCCGCAGGGCGGGGCGTACGGAAAAGCCTGCGCCACGTCGGCGCTTTACCATTCTGCCGCCGCGCAGGAAAATGCCGCGCTGGGTCATGCTGCTGATGATGCTTTTCTGGCTGAGTGCCCTGGTTCCCATGGTGCTGCGGACGGGGTCTATTGCTTTGCACCGGGGAGATGCAGAGGGTAAGAAGGAAAAGGTTGAGCCCTCTGCAGAAATTGTGCGGGAGCGTCTGGCCCGGATGCGGGCCGACATGGAGAAGGCTGCTGCTGGTGGTGATGCCCGTGCCCAGCTGCGTCTGGGGCTTCTTCTCTACACCGGGAGCGCCGGGGTGGAAATAGACCGTACTGCTGCCCGCGTGTGGTGGGAGAAAGCCGCGGCCCAGGGTAATAAATCTGCCGAATACTATCTGCAGAAGTGTGATTTTTCTGCTCCTGCTCCGGCGGCGGCTGATGAATCAGAGGAAAATCCCTGACTCAGGATTCCTGCCTGGTGGTGGCTGGCTTCCGGTCCTTTGCCTTTGTTTTAGTCTTGCGCTTTTTGCGGGTGGTTTTGCGTTTGCGGCGCGGGGGATTGATACGCTGCATTTCCACTTGCATGAGCATCAGCGTGAACATGGAGGCCGGGTTGATATTCACCATGGCGGCCTGCGATACCTTTTCTGCCAGCTGCACCATCTTCTGCAGCAGCGTGGAATATTCTGCTGCATCTGTGCCAATTCCGGCTTCAATGAGCAGTGTGTGCAGCTGTAACAGGTTGCGGAACATGCACAGCCAGTTTTCCTCCGGGCCGGCAGAAAGACTGGTCATAATGGCTTCCGGTAGGGTGTTGAGGCACTTTTCCACCTTGCGGAGCAGGGTCAGGCGGCTGCGGTCCTTGCAGCCGGTTGCTGCGGCTTCCAGCATGTAGCGCAGGGGTGTTTCCAGGTTGCCGAATGCTTCCAGTGCATCAACCGGAACATGGCCGGGTGCCTGGGGTTCATCTCTGCGCCGGGCTACACGCGAGAACAGTTCCTCCATGGCAGCAAGGCGTTCCTGAGGTGTTACTGTCTCCCGTTCAAAAAGCATGTGGTTATCCTATCAATTTGCTCCTGTTGTTGCAAGCATAAAGCGGGTTTCCGGTTCATGCTGCCACATAAAAAGCGGCTCCCCCGGAATCTGGGGAGCCGCAGTAAATTGCAACGGGCTTATGCCTTGGCTTTCTTCTTTTTCTTCTTGCCTTTCTTTTTCTTTTTAGACTTGGCAGAATCTTTTCCAGAAGCCTTGCGGGCAGAGGGTGTCACCTTGGCGCTCTTGCCGTTGATGAAAACCTGCACGGGGTCGCTGTTGTCATCAGAGTAGAGCTTGTAGCTGGTAATGCTGCCATTCTTCCACTCCATATCAATCGTGATGTTGCCGCGGGCGCGGATGCCTTTCACATAGCCATTGGCCCAGGCAGACGGCAGAGTGGGCAGCAGGTCTATCCGCCCTGCATGGCTCTGAACCAGCATTTCGCTCATGCCACCAGTCATGCCGTACGTGCCATCCATCTGCATGGGCGGGTGGTCGCCGAACAGGTTGTCCAGCACGTTATAGCGCAGGTAGTTCTGCACCATTTCATAGGCCTGCTGGGTGTTGCCGAATCTTGCCCACAGGGCGGTACGCCACGGCCATGTCCAGCTGCGGCGGTTATCGCCACCGCAGCCGCGCAGCTCCAGGCTCTTCATGGCTGCCTTGGCCAGTTCCGGGGTCTTGGCCATGGATATGGAAGAACCGGGGAATACACCGATGAGGTGGGAGGTATGGCGATGCCCGCTCACCATGTCCGGGCGGTCGATAATCCATTCCTGGAGGTAACCGCCATCTGCCACACGGCAGGGAACAAGTCTGTCACGCAGGGCGATGAGCTTTTTTGCCCAGGCTGCGTCCACTCCCAGCACCTTGGCCGCTTTGGCGGTGTTGTCAAAAAGCTCCCAGATGAGCTGCTGGTCGTGCATGACACCATCTTCATCCGGGCCCCATTCATGAGACCAGCTGTTGGGGGATACCAGTGAGCCTGCCTTGATTTCCTTGAGTTCCGGGTGTTCATCCACATTGATGGGTTTGCCGTTGGACATCAGGCCCCTGCCTCCGGCGCCGATTTCCTTGAGGTAGGTTTCCCAGAAGGCGCATATGCTCTTGAGGATGGGGTAGCCGGTTTCCTTCAGGTACTTCTTATCCTTGGTGAACATGTAGTGATCCCAAACGTGCAGGGCGTACCAGGCATTCACCGGGGGATTCCACTTGACCCAGCCGCCACCGCCCCAGGGATTCTGGGAAATTCTAGTGGTCCAGCCTTTGACGGAGGCCCCGAAATGGGTCTGGGTCATTTCCGTGAGAGGCTTTTCCATGGCCTTCATGAAGTCAATGAAGGGCATGTGGCATTCGGAGAGGTTGCCAACTTCTGCGCCCCAGTAGCACATCTGGAGGTTGATGTTGTTGTGGTAGTCACAAGCCCAGGGCGCATGGACTTTGTTATTCCAGATGCCCTGGAGGTTGACCGGAAGATTCCCCGGACGGGAGCCCGAGATGAGAACATAGCGGCCATACTGGTATACCGTGGCTTCCAGTTCAGGGTCTGTACCATTGCTCCGGTAGGCTTCCAGACGCTTGTCGGTAGGAAGGGAGGCCGTTGCTTCCGGTGTTTTGCCGAGATTGATATCGAGTCTGTTAAAGAGGCTCTGATAATGTTCGACATGTTCCTTGCGGAGCTCACTGTAATTTTTCTTCAGGGCAGCGCCAAGCGCCTTTTTATTGGAGGAAGCCGGGTTGTTGCCTTTCCAGTTGCTCTCGTAGCTCATCTTGTAGTCAGTAGCCAGTGAGACATAGATGACAAAGGATTCAGCATCCTTGATTTCCAGGTAGGGAATGTTATCTGCCTCGTAGATGGGGGCCATCTCTCTCTTACCCGGTTCGCTGTAGGTAGAGATGGGAACAGAACCAGCTTTACCCTTGACGGAGACAGAGCCGCCCTTGGCTTTTACGACGACATGACCCTCAAACTTCTCGCCATTGGCGAGAGTGCCGCTCATGACAATGCCGCTCTTTTCCTTGGAATAACTGACGCTATGGTAGGGCGTAAGTGTGACCTTTGCCGAGAGACCATTGCCTGAGCTGGTTTTTGCGCTGTATATCAGCAAATCGGCAGGCTCACTCACGAAGCATTCTCGCTCATGTTTGCTGCCATTGCTCTCAAAGGAAACTCGTGCGATAGCATCTCTCAAATCAAGAGAGCGGGAGTACGATTCCGGCTCATCTCCATTTTCGAATTCTATGAAAAGGTTGCCGAACGGCTGGTAGGAGCCAAAGCCATCCTTGTCTGTGGTGGGGCCGTAAGAATAACCGCTGCCGTTGCCCGGCAGGTTGGGGCCGCCACTCCAGAGACTCACTTCATTAAGGACAATCTGTTCAAGTTTGTTGCCACCATACACAGTAGCACCAATGCGCCCATTGCCTAGGGGGAGCGTCTGGGCTTCCCAAGTGTCGTGGCGCGATTTCCCCGGCATATTCCCGCTTTCGGATTCGCCATCGTTCCAGGGAAGGACGCTTGCCGGTACTCCTGCAGGCTGTTTGTACCAGAGGTAATTCTGAGTCGGGTGCTTGTCGGCAGCACTGGTCAGAAGCGGAGCAAGGCTCAGGAGGCCTGTTACGATGCTGAGTGGTTGTCTCATAATTCTGTAATAAGGGGGGAATCAGATGAATTCTACCTGTAAGTCAATACAGCCCATGGTGAGAGTGTCGCCGTCTTTCAGGGGGCGGCTGTTGTCGTAGGGTGTCAGCGGTGCGGCATTGACAGCAGTTCCGTTGGTGGAGCCCAGGTCACTCACAATAAGGCCGTATTCATCAAGCCGGAGCTGGATGTGAGTACGGGAGACGCTTGTGTCATTTACCGAGAAATGGGTTGTATCCGGATCACGCCCCAGAACCACTCCGCCGTCTCTGGCAATTTCATCAAATGGAATGCGTTGTTCCCACGGGCTGCCGTCGGTTAACAAGCCAAAAAGGCGTAAATCCGTTGCTACATCCTCTTCTTCTTCGAGCTCGGGTATGAGGATATCTGGCGTGAGAGCGTTTTCCAGACCGCTGCCAAGCCCCCATTTGGCACGCAGGGCGTGGTATGGCTGCAGCGATTGAGGATAGACCTGCCCGGTGTCTGTTGTTTCATCATCGACCGCCTGGGTGGTCGGAGGAGCAGAAATAGCCAGCGGGGCATCCCATGCCGGAGCAAGGGGGACCTCCTGCCCAGAGGCCGGCACCTGGCCTTCGTGCATAATCGCATGAAGACCGGCGATTTCCTGCCTCACATCGGAAAGTCTGCTTTCCAATTCGTTGGCGTGGGCTTCCAGTTCTTCCAATCGGGTCTGGTGCTGGTCCTGCTCGGCTGAATTCATAAAATCATGGTTATTCTACCAGATTTGCAGGCGTGTGGCAAGCTGGAAGTTCGGTGCCGGAGCGGAAATCAGCCGGTTTCAGTGCTGCCGGAAGGTCACGACGCTGCGCTCCGGCAGCTCCATAGAGGTCTGGTTGCCCGGCAGAAGAAGCCTGCGCCGGGCTCTTTGCCGCACCTGGAATGTGCCGAATCGGGCCAGTTTCACTTCGCCGTCTTCCAGCAGACCGCTGCGGATGCCGTGCAGCACAGCATCAAGTGCCATTTGTGCGGCCATGGGGGTTGCGGTACCGCCAAGCTGCTGGCGCACCAGTTCCTGCAGAGTGTGGCGGTTCGTTATCATTCGCGGTTGTTGTTCATACGGCTCAGAATGATGAGCGCATAGTACAAAAGCATGGCCAGCGAGGAAAGAGCCGCTGCCACGTAGGTCATGGCTGCCCAGCGCAGGGCTGAACCGGCTTGACCGTGCATGGCGTGGTCGGCAAAGCCGCTCTGCCTGAGCCAGGCCAGCGCCCGGCGGGAGGCATCGAATTCTACCGGGAGAGTCACCAGGGCAAACAAGGTTGTTGAGGCATAGAGCGCCAGCCCCACCCAGGCAACGGCAGTGCTGTTGCCGGCCGCCAGAAGAATAATGCCCAGGAAGAGGATGACTTGCCCCAGCCGGGAGCCGATGTTGACCATGGGAACCAGGGTGGAGCGCAGGCCCAGCCAAGGGTAGGAACAGGCGTGCTGCACCGCATGCCCGCATTCATGTGCCGCAACGGCCATGGCAGCCACACTGGCCTCATTGTACACACTCTCGCTCAGATTCACGGTGCGGTCCACAGGGTTGTAATGGTCTGTGAGTCTGCCGGGGGTACTGATGACCTGCACATTATCCAGCCCGTACTGGTGGAGCATCCTGCGTGCCACCTCTGCGCCGGTAAGGGGGGCGCGTTCTTGAGAATAACGGGTAAAAGCGCTTTTGAGGCCCATCTGCACCGCACCACCCAGCAGCATGGTGACCAGCAGAATGAGCACGCCGATGAAGGTGTAATCACCATACATGCCATTCAGTGCAGCATGTGAGCCATGGAAAAAATCGTTACCGGTGCTGTAATAGCCGGCTTGTGCCAGAGTATGGAGAAAAACAGTCATATCGTATAGGAGGTCTGATGCCTGGGACTGTCAACCTGTTCAAAATTGTCCGCTTTCCAGGTTGCGTTGCAGGTGAGCAAGACCAATGCGGCGAATGGGGCTGCCAGCAAAAAGCTGCTCGAAGTCATTTTTATTCAAATCAGCCATGGCATCGGGGGATATGCTCTGCAAAGCCGCAGGCATGAGCAGGTGCGGGTCCGGCTGCCGCTCGTTGCCGGGGCGGGGGCGGTTCCAGGGGCAGGCCTCCTGGCAGGCATCGCAGCCGTAGAGTCTGTCTTTCTGTAGCAGGGCAAGCTCCGGGGGCATATCGCTCTTTGCCTCAATGGTCCAGTACGACAGGCAGAGCCGCGCATCACACACGCCATTTTTCAAGGCTCCGGTAGGGCAGGCCTGCTCACAGCGGTGGCAGTTGCCGCAATGGTTCGCAATAGGAGAATCAACAGGAAGTTCCAGAGTGGTGAGAATGCTGGACAGAAAGCAGTAGGAGCCCCGCTCAGGGTGTATAAGGAGGCCGTTGCGTCCAATCCAGCCCAACCCTGCTTGCGCGGCAAAGAAACGCTCGCTGACCGGGCCGCTGTCCGTGAAACAGCGTTGCACGCCGCCATAGAACTGGAGTGTCTCATCCAGATCTGCTAGCTTGGAAACCAGCAACTTGTGATAATCCTCACCCTGGGCATAACGCGCAATGTGGCCTGCGCCCTGCCTGGCATCGTGGCGGGGGTATTCATAGGTGAGCATGATGATGCTCCGCACCCCCGGCAGCACAAGTTCCGGGTTCTGCCGGGCGGGCAGGTGCCGCTCCATCCATTGCATATCCGCATGCATACCGTCGGCTATGAACCGGGCCAGCGCATCCTCCTGGTCAGCCTGCGGGCTGGCTACTCCGACCGCTGAGAAGCCCAGAGCCCTTGCTGCGTAATCCAGCGCCTGGCGAATGGGGTGCATGGTGGTGTTACAATTCCTCATGGTTGGGGCTGAAAAGCAGCCATGCACGCAGGCGTTCGCGGGTTTCTTCTGCTACAGGCAGGGCCTGAATGATGCGGAGCGAAGCATTGTCAATTCTGGTATTATAGGGAGTTGTGCTTTTGAGGCTGGCGCGTATGCCCTCCTTGAACGCGAGTCTCTGCATATTGGCAGAGGCTTCCTTATTCCCGAGATTGGCCGCTTTCCGGTACAGATGGTAGGCGTTTTCGTAGTTGCGCGGAGTGGGGTAGCCATTCTCAAACATGGTCCCCAGATTGTTAAGGCACTGGTCATCATTCTGCCGGGCTCCCATGCGAAAAAGCTCAAATGCCTTGCGGGCATCACGGGGCATACCGATGCCGTGCAGGCACATGTGCCCCATGTAGAAGAAGAGGTGAGGTGTCTGCGGTGATGTTAATGCTTGCTGATGAAGGATTTTCCATGCCTGCTGCGGGTCTCGCTTCACCCCTGAGCCCGTCATCAGGTAGCGGGCTTCCTCCACCGCCGCCTGTGACATGCCACGTCGTGCTGCCCGTTGCATCCAGGTATAAGCTGAGCTTTTATCCACCTCGCATCCATTCCCTTTTTCCAGATAGAGAGCCAGGCGGTACATGGCTTCTGTTCGCAGCGTTTCCAGCTCTTTCTCGCTGGCATCCAGCTTTCCGGCCTCAGCCAGCCCGCGGGCCAGGTTCAGCGCCTGCTGGGGATTCGGGCTCAGTCCTTTGAATCGCCCTTCATACACATCGAGGAGCAGACGTGAGGCCTCCGGGTGTCCTTCGCGCACGCAGGTTTCCAGCAGCATGGGAACACTGGCTACATCCTGTATGGAGCGGTCTTCCAGAATGGCGCGGGCCTGTACATACATGCTCTCCACATCCCACTGGCTCAGGGAGCCTGCAGGCTGGTCTGCAACGGATGCTCCGCCTGCCAGCCAGAGACACACGATTGCGGTAAGGGAGAATGCACGCATGTGTTCTGTATAGCATGCAGTATTCCTTTTGTCGATTCTTTTCCCGCCGGGAAGGCAGAAATGCTGCTGCGCGGCCAGGATGACGGATTCGTTTTCACTCCGTCAGTTGTTCTGCTGCGTCGCACACATGATTTTTCCTTGCAATGCCGGGCGGAATATGCTTGAATGGCCTCCGCAACGCTACAGTGGCGGAATGGTAGACGCAGGAGACTTAAAATCTCCCGCCCATCAACAGGCGTACGGGTTCGAGTCCCGTCTGTAGTAGCTCAGGCGCAATCAGTTGATACTGGTTGCGCTTGATTCGTTTCAGGCGTGTAGCACAAAATGAATGCTTGTGTCGACCATGGCTGCTGTGGGGTGTCCATCTCTGCGGGCGGGGGAGAATCGCCAGTGTTGCAGAATCCAGCGGCGTACATGAGTATCGAGCTTGTTGTTCCCGCTTGAGGTGATGATTTCCACCCTGGTAGGAGCACCTTCTGCAGAGACAGCAATGCGGATGCCGACTGTACCTTGCACCCGGCGTGCCCGCAGACTGGGAGGATAATCGGGCTGGGGGCAGTCAAGATAGCCGGGCGGGATGAAGAGGCTGCTTTCCTTTTGTGTGATGTGGTGTGCGGCCGGTGCGGGGGTGGTTGCCGCTGCGGGAGCTTCTGCTTTCCGGTTGAGCCATGTGGCATCTGTTTCCAGCGGCAGGGTGATGTCGTTTTTCTCATCCGTGGTAATGAACTGAAGCTCCGGTAAATGAAATTCTGTCTGATGGTGTACCAGCAGTTCCGGGGAAGGTATGTCTGGCCCGGGGAGATCGGGATGCAGGCGCGGAGCAGGGGGGGAAGGATGTACTGAAGATGTTTCCTCCGGGAGAAGGTAGGTTACTCCCAGAAAATCACAATCATTCTGCGGGGGGGGGAGGGGGAGCATAGTATGGGCGGCCACCAGCAATACACCGAGTCCCGGCAGCAGCACCAGGGGCAGGCTGCACCACGCCCGCCGGATGCGCTGCCTGGCCAGTTCTGCCGCAGGGGTGTGGATGATGTGGATCATGGAGCCGGAGCAAGCCAGAAGAGGTGGGCATCCAGCGCGTCGAAGCACCACGGACTGGGTGGAATGCGGAGTGCAGGGTTGTGTGCCAGATAGACGCGGTTTTCCTTCCATCCCGGCAACCAGATGGCCTGTTCGTATACCTCGCGGTCAATGGTATCGAGTCTGCCGCTGCGGGCAAATTCAGCCAGCGCGGCGTTCATGGGCTCGGAATTCAGCCGGAAGGGAGCATATTCCGGTGCAGCATCGGGCGCAAAGAATAGGGCAGGGGCTGGCGATTCCGGGGCGGGCACCGCCCAGAAGATGAGTTCATGTGAGCCTTCTTGTATCTGACGCTGGCTGTATTGCCACGGGAGCGGCTCTGGTATAATCTCCGCTCCGCACCGGGCTGCACTGCGGATGAGTATTCCCAGCATAGCGCTGATTTTTTCGTGGGGGGTGTAGGTGAGACGGACACTCAGCCTTGTGCCGTCGGTTTTCCGTAGAATGCCGTCATTTCCGGTGAGGGTGTAGCCTGCTTGTGCAAAGTAACAGCGGGCAGTTTCCGGGGAGTGGTGGTATTGCGGTGTGCCCTGTGGCGTGCGGGTTCCGTAGCCGGAGTGGAAGGTGGTGAGGCGTTGACCTTCGTTCCGGGTCATGTGTGCCACCGCAGCATCCATGTCCATGGCGTGCAGCAGGCCTTTCCGCAGGTAGAGCTGGGGCAGGGTGCGGGTATTCAGCGCAATGCCGTAGGGCGGCAGTGGGTATTCTGCATCGTATACCGTGCGCTGCAGGTGGGGGGTGTTTTCTGCATATTCCTGCCAGGCAACTATGTTACGGGTCTGGAGGGCATCCAGCTTGCCCCGCAGCAGAAATTCCCATACCTGGGCTTCTGAGTTCAGAAAATGGTATTCGAGGGTCTGCGCGTTGAATCGGTGGCGGTAGAGGGGGATGTTCTGCCCCCACCAGTCACGGACTCGTTCCAGCGTGATGCGGCGTCCGTGTTCCACCTGGCTGATGCGGTAGGCACCGGTGGACGGGGGAATGCGCTGGGCAAACTGCTCGCGGTAGCGTGAATCAAAGTCTGTGTAGAAGCCCGGCTCTGCTGGTATGAGCAGCCTGGCTGCCCGGAGCACATCGGCCTCTTCCCGCATGGTGAGGGCCAGGCAGGTATCTCCATGGGCGGTGAGAGATTCGGCGGCGCTGGCCAGCTGCTCGTATTCTGCGCTGTGTTGCTCTGCCTGCAGCAGAGCTGCCAGCAGGTAGTCGCGGGCGCGCACCGGGCGGCCATTGTTGTACCGTGCTGCGGAATTCAGGCGAAACCAGACCGTTCTTCCGGATATTCCCCAGGCTTCTGCCACGCCTGCCGTTGTGGTTCCGGTGAGGGGGTGCCGTGCCACCAGCGGAATTTCGGTGGCGGCCAGCAGGTTCTGGTGGAAGAACTGTGCCTCCCCCCCGCCGAATCGGTGGAAATGGGCAGGAAAGGGGCCGGCGTTGCACAGGCATACCCTGCCGCCCTTGCAGGCAGCTGGGTCACCTGGAGCCGGATGCCCCTCTGCGCTCTGCCAGACGATACCCTGCGGATGCTCTTCCATAAGCCGCAGATTGAGCCCGGTTACACGGGCAAGCCGGGTGGAAAAGTCAACCGGGTAGGAGGCAGGAGCCTGCGTGGCGGCAGGCGTTTCACCAGTGGTGTTCTGCCGGTCAGCGGCCCACCAGGCCGCCGCCATTATCAGCAGAATCAGAAGCGAAACGAGCCGTTTCATCAGAACGTGATGGTGCAGCCACCGTAAACGGCAGTGCCGGGGTTCAGCCACGACTGGGAGTGAATGCCCCAGTCATCGGGCTCTGAGACAAACTTCTGGTTGGTCAGGTTTTCCACACGCAGGTGCAGGGTGAGGTGTTCATTCACCTTGTAGCTTGCATACCAGCGCAGGGTGTAGTAGGCATCCAGCCGGCTGCCGTTCCAGCCGCGGCATCCGCTGGCGGCAGCAAGGCCTATGCCGGTGGTAAATCCTTCGAAGGGACTGGTGTGCATATCGGCTCCCCAGACCTGGCGGGCGGTGCTCTTCAGTTGCTGTCCCTCATCATCTTCCGGGTTGCAGAGGGTAAGGCTCAGGGTATACCCCGTGTTCCATTGGTCTTCCCATGTGCCGCTCAGGCTCAGCTCAACGCCTGTGCTGGTATCCCGGCCGCTCTTGTTGTAGAACTCATAAACATAGTTGCCTGTATCTCTGCTATCGATGGCATCCTGGGTGCGTGTCCAGAACAGAGTGATGCCTGCCGTATGGTTCAGCATCCATTCATGCTCGATTCCCATATCCGCGCTCCAGCTGGTCTGGCTGTCCAGTCCCGGGTTGCCCTGGTAGGTTGTTCTCCAGCCGGTCGTGAATTGCCCATTCATGCGCTGAAAGGCGGAGGGTGCCATGTAACCGCGGGAGATGGAGCCGCTGAGGCGGGTGCGATCATTATTGAAACTCCAGCTGGAAGCGGCACGCAGCGTATAGAGCGCATCGTACACATCACTCTGGTCCCAGCGCAGGGCGAGGGTGTTTTCCCAGCCTTTGAAGGGAGTCACGCGGTGTTCAGCAAAGAGGCTGTATGTGTTCTCGTTGTTCTGCCTGTTGCGGGCGGAGGTGCCGTTATCATCTGCGGTGTATTCGCTGTGCATGAAGGCGAGCCCGGCGGTGGTGG